>NZ_JAQTHU010000001.1:0-340628 GCF_029433255.1 Lactobacillus sp. ESL0791
AAATTTGTTTGCTTTGGATAAATTTTGGCAACACTTCAATAACGAAATGCGTGAACATTTTAATGAAGTTGCCTATAATGCCTGGTTCAAAAACACCAAACCACTTTCTTACGACGAAAAAACGCACGAATTAAAAATTGCGGTACAAAATCCCGTGGCTAAAGGTTACTGGGAAAAAAATTTGGCCTCACAATTAATTCAATCCGCATACGGTTATGCCAATATCGAAATCATGCCGACTTTTCAAGTCATGGGTGAACAAAGTACAGAACGCATCGTCACGCCAAAAGCACAAAATACAATTACTCCCAACAAAGTTTCTCCCAGCCATGAAGATTTTATGCGAAATTTAAAACTGAACGATAAATACACCTTTGATAATTTTGTTCAAGGTGAGGGAAACAAGCTCGCAGCGGGTGCAGCCCTTGCTGTCGCAGACAGTCCTGGCAGTTTTTATAACCCCCTGTTTATCTTTGGTGGCGTCGGTCTCGGAAAAACGCACCTGATGCAAGCAATCGGCCACCAAATGTTGGCCGAACGTCCGAATGCCAAAATTGTTTACATCCAAAGCGAAACGTTTGTCAACGATTTTATTAATTCAATTAAAAATAAAACACAAGACCAATTTCGGGAAAAGTACCGGACCTGCGACTTATTACTAGTTGATGATATTCAATTTTTTGCTAAAAAAGAGGGCATCCAAGAAGAATTCTTCCATACCTTTGAAACCCTTTATAACGACCAAAAACAGATTGTTATGACCAGTGACCGGCTGCCAACCGAAATCCCGGATCTGTCCGAACGCCTGGTTTCACGGTTTACCTGGGGACTGCAAGTTGAGATCACCCCGCCGGATCTAGAAACACGGATTGCCATTTTACGTAAAAAAGCCGAGGCCGAAAATTTAACGATTGATGACAACACGTTAGACTATATTGCCTCGCAAGTAGATACCAATATCCGAGAACTTGAAGGGGCGCTGGTCAAAGTTCAGGCCCACGCTACGATCGAGCGTGAAGACATCAGCGTCAATCTAGCCAAGGAAGCTCTAGCAGATTTAAAGCTAGTTCAAAAAAATCGTGGTCTGCAGATTTCCAAAATTCAGGAAGTGGTCGCCAACTATTTTCAAACCTCAACTTCAGAATTAAAGGGCAAAAAGCGTGTGCGCCAAATCGTTGTGCCGCGGCAAATTGCCATGTATCTCTCACGTGAGTTAACTGATTCGAGTCTGCCAAAAATCGGCCAAGAATTTGGCGGCAAGGACCACACGACAGTCATGCACGCATACGATAAAATCAGTCAGCAGCTCAAAACCGATTCTGATATCAAAACTGCCGTCTTTGATTTGAAACAGATGCTCGATCACTAAGAAAATTATCCACTGTGGAAAACCTGCGTTCTTATCCACTTTTTTTCAACCGCAACAATTCCGCTATCTTAAGCATCCAGTCACTTTTCAACACAAAACACAGGACCTACTAATACTACTAATAAAAGATATAATTAATATAAATAAAACGTACCCGAATTCAGGAGGTTTACAAATGAAATTTACAATTAACCGCAACCTATTTATCGAAAATCTGAATAATGTCATGCGCGCCATTTCTTCTAGGGCAACTATTCCCATTTTAGGTGGGATCAAACTCACGCTAACCGAAACAGAATTACTGCTGACAGGTAGTGACACAGATATTTCAATTGAATTACGCATACCCGTAACTGAAGACTTAACTGTTGAATCAACCGGTACAATTGTCCTGCCCGCACGTTTTTTCAGTGAAATTATCAAAAAATTGCCGGGAAAAAGTTTTTCTCTTGAAGTCAAAGACAGTTTTCAAACACAAATTATTTCGGAAAACAGTGAATTTACGATTAACGGTCTTGACGCGAACAATTATCCGCGCTTACCGGAAATACCGGACGAAACTTCCTTTACAATTTCCGGCAAAACTTTTCGGGAAATCATTAATGAAACGCAGTTTGCTGTTGCCACTCAGGAAAGCCGTTTGGTTTTGACCGGGGTTCATTTCACTTTTAGTCCAGAAAAGATTCATGCTGTTGCCACCGACTCTCACCGTCTGTCAGGGCGTGCAATCAGCCTAGACAAAGGACCGCAGACTAAAACCGATTTGATTATTCCCGGCAAGAATTTGCAGGAGCTTTCCTACATAATTGGTGAAGGCGATCCGGAAATTAAAGTTAGTCCCGGGGACAGTCAAGTTTTGTTTGAAATCGGCAATATCTTGTTTTATTCCCGGTTGCTTGAGGGCAGTTATCCCGACACTGAACGCCTGATTCCAACCGAAAGCACGACAAGCGTGGAATTTGATTTGGCAGAATTGTCCAGTGCACTAGACCGGGCCAGTCTTCTTACTCATGCCGGTCGCAATAACGTGGTTGACTTAACCATGGATACAGAAAAACAGACGGTTAAGTTATCGGGTGAGTCTGCAGAAATTGGGAATGTTGAAGAAGATGTTGGCTTTAAGAAGCTTGAAGGTAAAAATTTAAAAATTTCGTTCAATCCTGATTATTTACGGGATGCACTCCGCGCTTCGGTCACGGATTCGGTAATCATGCAGTTTACACAACCGCTGCGGCCATTTACGGTGAATCCGACTAAAAAAGAGATTGATTTTGTTCAGCTGATCACGCCAGTCAGAACTTTTTAATGCTTAATTAAATTTAGGCAAAAGTCATCAAGTTGATGGCTTTTTTGTTTGTCCTTTTTGGTTTAAGCAAGAATAAAAGGCCTAATTTTGCTTTTTTAGGTATTTACGATGAATTGGTTATCCTAACTAAAAGTCGCTTATACGGCTTAATATTAGCGCTTTAGTTTGTCTTTTTGCCCTTAAACGAATATAATACATATAGTAAATAAGAGACGTGAAGGTGAGTATTATCGCAGAATTTATCATCAAGGGTGAATATATTACCTTGAGTCAATTTTTAAAAGAAGAAAATATTATTTCTTCCGGTGGACAGGCAAAGTGGTATCTGCAGGAACATCAAGTTTTATTAAACGGTGAACCGGAAGTGCGGCGCGGAAAAAAACTTCATTCGGGTGACAAAGTAGAGGTTGCTGCTGAAACCTATGAATTTCATTAGCAATGTATTTAAAACAATTTACAGTTCAAAATTACCGTAATTTACAGGAACTTAAGATTGATTTTGCTCCCAATGTCAATATTTTTATTGGTAAAAATGCCCAAGGTAAGACCAATTTGCTGGAGGCAATTTATTTTTTAGCCTTGACGCGATCCCACCGCACAAGCAGTGATAAGGAATTAATTGCTTTTGGCAAGGATTTTGCTAATTTAACGGGCCAGGTACAAAAGAGCCAAGTTGAATTGGACTTGCGGATTTTGCTTACCAAAAAAGGGAAAAAAGTCTGGTTAAACCGCATTGAGCAGGCGAAGCTATCAAAGTATGTTGGGCAACTGAATGCGATTTTATTTTCACCTGAAGATCTTGATTTGATCAAGGGAGCACCGGCACTCCGGCGCAAGTTTATGGATCAGGAGTTCGGTCAGATAAACGCGGAATACTTGTATTTTGCCAGCAAGTACCATCAGGTCTTGGCACAAAAAAATAATTATCTGCGTCAAATTGTTCGGGGGGAGGCACATGATCTTGTCTTTTTGGATGTGTTATCTGACCAACTGGCAGGAATTGCCGCGGAAATAATTGTACGCCGCTTTAAGTACCTTAATTATTTGAGCAGATATGCTGGTAAGGCCTATGCGCAAATTAGTTCGGAAAGTGAAAAATTAACACTTGAATATCAGCCATCGATAGCTGATATTCAGTTGACCGACAACACTGAACAAATTTACCAAAAGGTGCTAGCCAATTTTAAACAAAATCGACCAGTTGAAATAAAGAAAGGCACCACGTTATCGGGACCGCACCGCGATGATCTTGCCTTCATGCTTGATGGCAAAAATGCCCATTTATATGGTTCACAGGGACAGCAGCGGACGATTGCTTTGAGTGTAAAGCTGGCAGAAATTCAATTGGTCCATCAATTAACGGATGAATATCCACTGCTTTTGCTTGATGATGTAATGAGCGAACTGGATCATAGCCGGCAGAGTGCCTTGCTTAATTACATTCACGGTAAGACGCAGACATTTATCACGACAACCGATCTTGCCGGTATTTCCTGGGAAATAATTAAAGCGCCACGAGTATACCGTATTCAATCTGGAAATATTAGTTTAGAAAAAGGAGAAGCGAATGGCTGATAATAACGAAAAAGATCTTGCAAGAATCAAGAAATATGAAAAAGAAGCAGATAAGTATAATGCCAGTCAAATTCAAGTTTTGGGTGGTTTGGAAGCCGTTCGTAAAAGACCGGGAATGTATATTGGGACAACTAGTTCCCAGGGATTGCATCATCTGGTCTGGGAAATTATTGACAACAGCATTGATGAAAGTCTTGCTGGTTTTGCAACCAAGATTGAAATTACCGTTAATGAAGATGGCAGCGTCACGGTTCAAGATGATGGCCGGGGCATTCCGGTTGATATCCAAAAGAAAACCGGCAGACCGGCTCTAGAAACGGTTTTTACAGTTTTACATGCCGGCGGCAAATTTGGCGGTGGCGGCTACAAGGTTTCCGGCGGTCTGCACGGTGTTGGCGCGTCCGTAGTTAATGCCCTATCGACCAAGCTTGACGTTACTACGATGCGTGATGGCAAAAAGTACTTTATCGATTTTACACGCGGCCGGGTAAAGGATGAGATGAAAGAAATCGGCAGTGTGCCTTTATCTGAACACGGAACAATCGTGCATTTTTATCCGGATCCAGATATTTTTACCGAGACAACTTCTTTTGACGATAAGGTATTGAAGAACCGTATCCGTGAACTTGCCTTTTTAAATAAGGGCTTGAAATTAACCTTTACCGATAAGCGGAAAGAATCAGCTGAAACTGACGTCTATCACTATGAGGGTGGCATTAAGGAATATGTTTCTTTCCTAAATAGAGATGTTGCTGTCTTGTTTGACGAGCCGATTTATGTTGAAGGCAAATATAACGAAATTGACGTTGAGGTTTCCCTCCAGTATACAAATGGCTACAAAACAACTTTGATGACCTTTGCCAACAATATTCACACCTATGAAGGCGGAATGCATGAGGCTGGCTTTAAGACATCGTTAACTCGGGTTGTTAATGATTATGCGCACAAGGCTAAGATCCTTAAAGATAACGATGATAACCTTTCTGGTGAAGATATTCGTGAGGGAATGACTGCGGTTGTTTCGGTTAAACACCCAAATCCGCAATTTGAAGGTCAGACGAAAACCAAGTTGGGCAACTCCGATGCTCGAACTGCCGTTGATAAGGCCTTTTCTGAGACTTTTACCCGCTTTTTGATGGAAAATCCGGCAGTTGGCCGTAAAATTGTTGAAAAAGCACAATTGGCGGAACGGGCACGAACCGCTGCTAAGCGGGCGCGTGAAGTTACGCGGAAAAAGTCTGGACTAGAAATTGCCAACTTGCCAGGTAAATTGGCCGATAACACCAGCAATGATCCGAGTATTTCCGAGTTATTTATCGTTGAGGGTAATTCTGCTGGCGGTTCCGCCAAGCAGGGACGGTCACGGCTAACGCAGGCGATTTTGCCGATCAGGGGAAAAATTCTTAACGTTGAAAAAGCCTCAATGGATCGAATTTTAGCCAATGAGGAAATTCGCTCATTGTTTACGGCCTTAGGCACGGGTTTTGGTGCCGATTTTGATGTTTCCAAAGCGCGCTACCATAAATTGATCATTATGACGGATGCCGATGTCGATGGTGCCCACATTAGGACCCTACTGTTGACCCTATTTTATAACTACATGCGGCCAATGATTGATAAAGGCTATGTCTATATTGCTAAGCCGCCGCTATACCAGGTACGGCAAGGCAAAGTGATTCGCTATCTGGATACCGATGAGGAACTGCATGACTACCTCGGCGAATTGCAGCCGAGTCCAAAACCACTGGTTCAGCGGTATAAGGGATTAGGTGAAATGGATCCTGAGCAGTTGTGGGAAACAACTATGGATCCGGAAAAACGCCGGCTCGACCGGGTTAGTCCAGAATATGCCAAGAATGCTGATGCGGTGTTTGAACTGCTGATGGGCAATGAGGTTGCCCCGCGGCGCGACTTTATTGAAAAGAATGCAAAATACGTTGAAAATTTGGATGCTTAGGAGGTTTTAAATGGATAATGACAATCAGGGTCAGGATCACAGAATAAAAAATGTTGATCTGACCAGTGTGATGAATAGTTCATTTTTGGACTATGCGATGTCGGTTATTGTTGCCCGTGCTCTGCCAGATGTTCGTGACGGTTTAAAACCCGTTCAGCGGCGTATTTTGTACGGAATGAGCGAATTAGGGGTTACCCCGGACAAACCGTATAAAAAGTCAGCTAGAATTGTCGGTGAAGTTATGGGTAAATTCCACCCCCATGGTGATTCCTCAATTTATCTGGCGATGGCCCACATGGCGCAAGATTTTAGTTACCGCTACATGCTGGTCGACGGTCACGGTAACTTTGGTTCGGTTGATGGTGACGAGCCGGCCGCAATGCGGTATACCGAGGCGCGAATGAGTAAAATTGCCGTTGAGATGCTGCGTGACATCAATAAAAATACGATTGACTGGCAGCGTAACTATGACGATGAGGAAAATGAGCCGGTTGTTTTGCCTGCCCGCATTCCGAATCTGTTAGTCAACGGTTCCAGCGGGATTGCGGTTGGGATGACGACCAATATTCCGCCGCATAATCTTAATGAGGTAATCAGCGGCCTGCATCTCTTGATGGACAACCCTGATGCAACTACTAAGGACTTGATGAAGGTTATTCCGGGACCTGATTTTCCAACTGGTGGCATTATTATGGGCCGCGGCGGAATATATCGGGCTTATGAAACAGGCCGCGGTAACATTGTTGTCCGGGCTAAAACCAGTATTGAAACCGAAAAAAGCGGGCGTGAACGGATTGTTATAACCGAGCTGCCATACCTAGTTAATAAGGCGGAATTGGTTAAGAAAATTGCCGATCTTGCTCGTGCCAAAACTGTTGACGGCATTACCGGAGTTCGCGATGAGTCCGACCAAACGGGAATGCGGATGACCATTGATATTCGCCGGGATGCCAGTGCCAGCGTTGTTTTAAATAATCTTTTTAAACTGACGCAGATGCAGGCTAATTTTGGCATGAACATGGTGGCAATCGTTGACGATGCACCGCACTTTTTGACCTTAAAACAGATGCTGCAATATTACTTGGAACACCAAGAAGATGTTGTTACCCGCAGGACCAAATTTGAGCTTGCCAAGGCTGAAGCAAGAGCCCATATTCTTGAAGGCTTAAAAGTTGCCTTAGATCATATTGACGAAATAGTTAAAATCATTCGGCAAAGTGAGTCGAGCGATATTGCTAAAGCAGCATTAATCAGCCGCTTTGACCTTGATGACAAGCAGTCGCAAGCCATCCTGGACATGCGCTTAGTCCGCTTGACTGGCTTGGAGCGCGATAAAGTCGAGGCAGAATACCAAGAATTGCAAGCGAAGATTGCTGATTATAAAGATATTCTCGCCAAACCGGAACGTATTAACCAGATTATCTATGATGAATTATTGGATATTCAGAAGCGTTTTGGTGATAAGCGCCGAACAGAAATCGGTGCCAGCGAAGTGGTTTCAATTGAGGATGAAGACTTAATTGAAAAACAGGATATTTTGTTAACGTTAACGCATTCTGGTTACATTAAGCGAATGCCAATCGGTGAATTTAAGACGCAAAATCGTGGTGGTAAAGGCATTAAGGGTATGGGTGTCAAAGACGGTGACTTTATCGAAAACCTGATGTATTCAAGCACCCATGATCTATTGCTGTTCTTTACCAATAAGGGTAAAGTTTATTCCAAAAAAGCCTACGAAATTCCTGAATATGGGCGGACTGCACAAGGGTTGCCGGTAGTGAACCTCTTGCAGTTTGATAAGGGAGAAAAGATTCAAACCATTATCAATATCCCAGAAGATGCGGATGATAATTATCTCTTCTTTATTACCAAGCTGGGAACAGTAAAACGGACCCATGTCAGTGAATTTGCCAATATCAGAAACAGCGGCTTAATTGCTTTAACCCTGCGTGATGGGGATGAACTGAGCAATGTTTTAACAACCGATGGCAAACAAAACATTTTGATTGGAACCCACTTGGGTTACGCGGTAACGTTTAATGAAAATGATGTTCGAGCAATGGGCCGAACTGCTGCCGGTGTTCGCGGAATCAAGCTTCGCGACCATGATTATGTAGTTGGCTCGGAAATTATCAAGCCGGATGATGAAGTTTTAGTAATCTCCGAAAAGGGCTATGGTAAGCGTACGCCTGCTAAAGAATATCCGATTAAGGGCCGCGGCGGTAAAGGAATCAAAACAGCCAATATTAGTGAAAAGAATGGCCCACTTGCCGGTGTGACAGTGATTGACGGAACTAAAGACATCATGGTAATCACCACTGACGGAATTATGATTCGCTTTAAGATCGCTGATGTTTCACAAACCGGTCGGAGCACAATGGGTGTCCGGCTGATTAAAGTCAGCGGTGATAATAAGGTTGCCAGTCTAACAGTTGTCCCAACTGAAGACGAACAAGAAGCAGTTACCGATGAAGAAGCAGAAGAATAATTAAAATCGTTTTATTTAAAAAATTATCAAGCTTTTTACGTAATTATAACTAGAGAAGAATACAAATTCTCTCAGGATCACGTGAATGTTGGTTGGTAATTTTTTGTTTGTGTGCTAGAATTAAGCATTGTGAGTAATATCCTATTACTCCTTGTTCTTGAGTTTTAGCAAGAACCATTTAGTCCAGAAGGAGGTGCAATAGTCATGGCAACTACTAAGTACGAAATAACTTATATTATTAGACCTGATGTTGATGAGGAATCAAAGAAGGCAGTCGTTGAAAACTACGATAAAGTGATCGCAGATAACGGCGGTACGATGGTTGAATCCAAAGACTGGGGCAAGCGTCATTTTGCATATGAAATCAATAAATATCGTGAAGGTGTTTATCATATTATGACTTTCACTGCAGAAAACGCTGACGCAGTTGACGAATTTGGTCGTTTATCTAAAATTGACAATGCTATTTTACGTTCAATGACCGTTAAGATAGACAAGTAATTACATTATCGTTTTCGTGATTTAGGAAAGGGGACCTGAGTATGATAAATCGAGTTGTACTTGTTGGCCGTTTAACACGTGATCCTGAATTGCGTACTACTGGGAGTGGAATCTCGGTTGCTACGTTTACTCTTGCTGTTGACCGGCAGTATGCTAACGCTCAAGGTGAGCGCGGTGCTGATTTTATTAGCTGTGTGATTTGGCGCAAAGCAGCAGAAAATTTCTGCAACTTTACTTCCAAAGGTTCATTAGTTGGTATTGATGGCCGAATTCAAACCAGAACTTACGATAATAAAGATGGGCAGCGAGTTTATGTAACAGAAGTTATCGTTGATAACTTTGCGTTGCTTGAATCACGCAGGGAGCGTGAGGCTCGCGGCCAAAATGGTGGTTACACACCGAATAATAATGGGAATTTTGGTGCGCCAAGCACTAATAATCCTCAGGATATGGGAGCATCATCAGCTGGCAGCGCTCAGAATGAACCCAAGGATCCGTTTGCGGGTTCTGGGGACACGATAGATATTTCGGATGATGATCTACCATTTTAAACTTTAAAGAAAGGACCTAGAGATATGGCTCAACAAAGAAGAAATAGCGGCCATCGTCGTCGTAAGGTTGACTACATTGCTGCCAACCATATTGATTACGTTGACTACAAGGACGTTGATCTGTTGAAACGTTTTATCTCCGAAAGAGGTAAAATTTTACCGCGTCGTGTCACTGGCACCAGTGCTAAAAATCAGCGTAAGGTAGCTAAGGCAATTGAACGCGCACGGATTATGGGCTTATTGCCATTTGTTACTGAAGACTAATTAGTCTAAGAATAAAAAATACAGGAGAATATCCTGTATTTTTTTATATGATAATTTGTAATCAAAATGTCAGATTTTATTTAGTTTCTTACTTGCCTTACAAGGTATAATGGTATTAATATATTTGACCTTGTGGTAGAAAGGATCTTTCATGAAAGATTTTTTACGTAAGCTTGAATTACCCGCGTTTATTAAGGATCCGCGCCTAACTGCTTCCGTAATAATCATTTTGGCCCTGTCCTTATTGGGCAGTATCGTTGGAATGATTATGAATCCGCTGTTTGGCTTGGCAATGGTGTTGATTTTTATTTTAACCCTTGCCTTTACCGTTTATGGTGCCTATGTTTTGGCTGGCAATGCGAATAATTTTGCCGTTAACCTGTCTTACCGCATCAAGCGCAGTGAGCAGGAAGCGATGATCAAAATGCCCTTGGGCATTTTGCTTTATGATGCTGACAGGCAGATCCAGTGGGTAAATCCTTATTTGCAGCTTTATTTGAAAGACGGCGATTTAATTGGACGGACAATTGAGTCGGTTGATCCAGATTTGAACAAGCTGATTGATGAAACGATTAAAGCCAAAACGTCGGAAAATCATATCGTCAGTTGGGATAACCACCAGTTCGAAATGGTGGTCCAGGATAATTTAGGGGTTATTTATTTACTAGACATTACCCGTTATGCCAAAATTGAAGATAAGTATCGGAATGAGCTGCTGGCAATCGGACAGATTTTCATTGACAATTATGACGAGCTGAGTGAGGCAATGCAAGATCAGCAACTGACCAGCATGAGTTCTTACATACAGAATAAGTTAAGCAATTATGCTCAGAAGTTTAATGCTTACCTTAAAAGAATTGATGAGGACCATTTCTTGTTACTGGTGCACATGCAGGACCTTAAGCAGATGGAAAAAGATAAATTTTCTATTTTGGATCGGATCCGGCAGGAAACCAGCCGCAATAATATGCCTCTGACCCTGTCAATTGGGATTGCCTTTGGCAGCGATTCGATTACGGAAATTGCCGATCAGGCCCAGTCTAACCTCGATTTGGCTTTGGGCCGTGGCGGCGACCAGGTAGTATTGCGGCAGCCGGGGCAAGATGCTCGTTTTTATGGCGGTAAATCTAATCCAATGGAAAAACGCACTAGGGTGCGTGCACGGATGGTTTCCCAAGCGATCAGTGAGCTGTTTAAGGATGCCGACCGGGTTTTTGTTGTTGGCCATGCCAGTCCTGATATGGATTCAGTCGGCAGCGGCATTGGGGTTGTGAAGATTGCCCGTCTGCACGGCGTGAAAGCCAACTTTGTTTTGGATGTGACGAAGACTAATTATGATGTTGGTCGGTTAATAGCCAAAATGCAGCAGGAACATGAAGATGAGAATATTTTTGTTACTCCGACAGCAGCCCTTGACGAAGTTACTGATAACTCAATGCTGGTCATGGTGGATCACTCAAAGTATTCGATTACCTATTCAAAGGCTTTATACGATCGGCTGAAAAACCGAATTATTGTGATTGACCACCACCGCCGCGGTGAAGAATTTCCGGAAAATCCGATGCTGACATATGTTGAACCGTACGCGTCTTCGGCCTGTGAACTGGTAACCGAGATGGTTGAATATCAGCAGCAGGGAACCGGCAAGCGGGTTTTGACCGATCTTGAGGCGACGGCAATGCTTGCCGGAATCACGGTTGATTCCAAAGAATTTTCGCTTAGAACAGGAACTAGAACCTTTGATGCGGCTAGTTATTTACGGTCAATTGGTGCCAGTTCACTAGGGGTCAGTGAACTGCTGAAAGAGGATATCGGCAGCTTCCTGGAACGCACGCATTTGGTGGCAACGCTGAAAATGGTTCGCCCCCAGATGGCTGTTTTATGTGGACCCGAAAATAAGATTATCAATCCGATTATTACGGCTCAAGCCGCGGATACGGCTTTGGATTTGGAAAATGTTGAAGCCAGTTTTGCTATTACGCGGCGCAGCAAGGATAAAATTGGTATTTCTGCTCGGTCCATGGGTGAAATCAATGTCCAGCTGATTATGGAAAAGCTGGGCGGCGGCGGTCACTTATCGAACGCTGCTACCCAAATTGCTGGTGTGACTGTTGAAGAGGCGAGAGAGCGCCTTTTGCAGGCAATTGATGATTATGAAAAAGAAGAAGAGTAAGGAGAGTTATACATGAAAGTTATTTTTACTGCAGATGTTAGAGGCCGCGGCAAGCGTGGTGAAGTTAAAAATGTCCCTGATGGTTACGCCCAAAATTATCTGATTAAGCGGGGACTAGCTAAGGCGGCAACTAAGGCTAATATGCACACCTTGGAGCGTGTTGCTGCCAACGAACAGGCTGCTTATGAGACTGAAAAGGCTGAGGCCGAAAAGGTTAAGGCCGAACTGGAAAAAGACGGGACCGTTGTTAATTTTAAGTCAAAGGCAGGAACCGATGCGCGCCTGTTTGGTTCAATTTCTAGTAAAAAAGTTGTTGATGGCCTAGAACAGCAGTATGGAATTAAAGTCGACAAGCGCAAATTAAACCTGCCAGAGCCGATAAAATCTTTGGGCTATGTCAATGTCCCGGTTAAATTATTTAAGGGTGTAGAGGCTACGATTCGCGTTCACATTACGGAACAAGATTAGTAACAGTTTTTTGGTAAAAGTGGTTGTAATTGATGGATAATATTGTTTCGCAGCAGATACCGCATGATGATGAGGCCGAAAAGGCCGTCTTAGGGGCTATTTTTATTGATCCTGAAGCGATTGCTGACGCTAGCGGTATAGTTCAGCCCGAAGATTTTTATAAACGTGCCAACCAGCTTGTGTTTCAGGCCATGCTCAATTTAGCTGATCGCGAAGACGCAATTGATCCGTTAACCCTGCAGGATGAGCTGACTAAAAAGGACCAGCTGGAAGATATTGGCGGGATTGCTTACGTGTCGGAGCTGGCAATGGCAACGCCGACCGCTGCGCATGTTACGTATTATGCTAAAATCGTGCACCGTAAAGCTTTGCTACGGCGGCTGATTTCTGCTAGTCAAAAAATCATTACTAACGCCGTTCAGGATTCTGATGATGTGACGGACATTCTTGATGATGCCGAAAGCGAGATCATGAATGTTTCGTCTGAAAATAATACCGGCAGTTTTAGGACAATTAAGGAAATTATTAATTCGGCGCTGGAAGAAATCAATAATATTCCTGAGGGCGGCAACATGGTTACCGGCTTGCCCACCGGTTTTTATGAACTTGACAAGATGACGACCGGTTTTCATAACGATGAGCTGATTATTGTGGCTGCTCGGCCCGGTGTGGGTAAAACCTCTTTTGCATTAAATATCGCCCAACATGTTGGCCTGGATAAGGATAAAAAAACCGTGGCGCTTTTTTCTTTGGAAATGAGCGGTGAGCAGCTGGTGCAAAGAATGCTGGCTTCCGAAGGCTTGATTGATTCCCAGCACCTCCGGACTGGCAGTCTGGACGAGGAAGAATGGCAGAAACTGATTGTGGCCTCCGATGCGCTGGCCAAGGCAAATATCTATATTGATGATACGCCAGGTATCAAGATGAGCGAGATTAGGGCTAAGGCCCGGCGACTGGCAAAGGAGCAGGGGAACCTGGGACTGATTATCATTGACTATCTGCAGTTAATTGAGGGACCGCGTAGTGAATCCCGCCAGCAAGAAGTTTCCGCAATTTCCCGGCAGTTAAAAAAGCTGGCTAAAGAATTGCATGTACCCGTTATTGCCCTGTCGCAGTTGTCACGTTCGGTTGAGCAGCGCCAAGATAAAAGGCCGATTTTGTCAGATATCCGTGAATCCGGTTCAATTGAGCAGGATGCTGATATCGTTTCCTTTTTGTACCGGGATGATTATTACCGTGATGAAGGTGACGAAGAAGAGGGCAGCAGTGAGGTGGCGTCAGAAGATGATAACGGCGAAGTTGAGGTCATCATTGAAAAGAACAGGTCGGGAAGCCGGGGCACGGTCAAGCTGATGTTTTCTAAACCTTATAATCGCTTTTCAAATCTTGACTACCATCATGATCCAGGTGAATAAAAAAATTCAACTTTGATATAAATAACGATGAAAAGATCTTTTTTATCGTTATTTTATTTTTCACTATTTTTTTGTTTGCTCCTGATTCTTTTTTAGTGACTTATTCAAAATTTTTATATAAAATAATAAGAAATTAATTATATTAGAAGAAGGGAAGAATGCAAATGTCAGAAAAGATGAAAAATCTAAAAGACAAGGTAGTCGGCAAGGTTAAAGATGCTGAAGGCAAAGTAACCGGCGATAAGATGCGTGAAGTTGAAGGTAAGGCCCAAAAGGCAGCCGGTGATGTTAAAGATAAATTTAACAAAGTTAAAGATAATTTAAAGAAATAAGTTCTTTTGACTGAAAAAGCATTTTACGGGATAAAACCTGTAAAATGCTTTTTGTTACACATGAAACATTAATCGCTGCTTTTATTCTTATTTTTATACAAGTTGTCCCAAACTTCTTGTGGCAGTTTCAAATTAGGGGTGTCAGAATCATAAAATTCGAAAAAGATCGGCGCCTTACTTGAATCGTTACTCTTGGGATAGAGATCATAATCATTATCCCTGAAAAATAAGTTGGTATTGTTTTTAAAAGATTTCCAGACATCACTAAAAATATTGGCGAGTAGTTTACGCTGTTCGGAATCAAGCGAAAGAAAAATACGACCGAGCCGATAAGTTCCCAGCAGCTTGTTGGCAATAATTTGGTTGATGTCATCAATGTTGAAGTTTTCAAAGGCTTCAAAGAGGGCCGAGAATGTTTCTTCACGCTTATCCTTAGGAATCGAATTGTTGAAGTGAATCAGAGCGTGCCGGATGATCCTGGCACTTGATGACAAACCCGGAGCCAATGTGAAGCTATCCCGGCCAACGGACCAACGGCGGGGATCATGCTGATTGCGCATTGCAACATCACTTTTGACGACCAAGGTACGCTCTGGGTGGTCAAGCATTGCTCCAAAAATCGAACTTTCGGGAATATAAGTTTTCATCTTTGGCAGCACACGCATGAAATTAGGATTGGTGTAAACCTGATGATAGAATCCTAGCCCATCGAAACTAAGCGCCTGAATAACACGGTCTTGAACTTCGGCTTCCGCTGTCCCCAAGGCGTACTGAGCAAAGTTGCCGCCCTTAGAATGCCCAACCAAGTAAAAATGGTCATTAGGGAATTGTTTAACTATCTGATTAAGGTATTCCGTTGCTACCGTTTGTCCATAAATTTCGGGCATGTAATTCATTCGCATGTCCTCATTCCAGCCGATCATGGTGCTGTCAGTACCGCGGTAGGCAATAACAATCGTGTCTGCATTGATTCTGAAAGCGGCGGCTGTAAATTGCAGAGGATGCGGTTCTTTTTCGCTGCGGTCAATCCAATCAAGGATTTTGATGTTTGCTAACCTGGGACTTTTGGGTAAAAGTAAAATTTCGGCACCAGTCTCGTCATGCATTTGCGGCTGAAAAGAAGGCAAATCGTGTAGTTTTTCGGCGACGGATCCCAATGTATGGTTGATTGCGGATTTGTCGGCGGGGAGATAAACCAGTGAAGAAAGAAGCGAAGCATCAACGCTGTTAAACGGATTTACTTCAAAACTCAGGTCACCACGCCAACGTAAATAATCAAGTGTAGTAGACATTTTTATCTTCCTTTCCAAAACGTATTGATATTATTGTAGTAAACTTATTCTGACGATAGCAAACGAAAGGCATAAAAAAACAATAGAATTAAGTCGAACTCTATTGTTTTTTACTATTTGCCGCCACGTGAATAGCGGATGCGTTTAATATCTGGATATTTTCTCAGCGCCATGATAATGTCGTTTTCATCAATGTTGTTGTTGATGACACCGTCAACGAAAAAGATGATTTTATCATCGCTGACATATAAAATCTTGGTCGAAACATTTTCAACATGGCTTGCTTCTAGTTCGCGTTCAATTGTGTTCAAAATGTTATGCTCGTTTACCGCCTCTATCTCAATATTAAAGCGAACATGCATGATGATTTTATTGATTAAAAAGTCATCATGAAAGAGTGTTTGAACCACAAACAAGAATACCGTTGACAAAATACCGATAATATACATCCCTGCACCGATTGCCATGCCGATCGCCGCGGTTGCCCAGACACCAGCGGCTGTGGTTAAGCCGGATATTTGTTCTTGGCGGACCAAAATTGTCCCCGCACCGATAAAAGAAATACCCGTTACAATTTGGGCAGCGATCCGCGATGGATCCAAAGCAATGCCGTGCATGTTTAATAAATCAGTAAAGCCGTATTTGGAAACAATCATGAAAAGTGCAGAGGCAATCGCCACAACAATATGTGTTCTGACACCCGCGCTTTTTCGCTGAATTGCCCGTTCGTAGCCGATCGTTGCCCCGCAAAAAGCGGCTACGATAATTCTTAACAGCCAATCCAACTGCATTGGGATTGGCGTTAAATTAGTCATTAGATCACCCCATTCAAAAATTTTTATTAACGTAGTCTATTTTAGTATATTTGCGATTAACTTTCAGCATAATAAAAATAAAAAATTAAAAAAGCACTTGCATGGTGGGCTATAATATGGTTTAATTAATATCGTTGTCGAGTATGACAATGCTGACTTAGCTCAGTTGGCAGAGCACGTCATTAGTAATGATGAGGTCGGAGGTTCGAATCCTCTAGTCAGCATAGAGTTAGTAGACTCAAATAAAGCAATCTTAACTAATTGAATAGTTGAGGTTGTTTTTTGTTAGTAAAAGTTATTTTGACACAAAAAATGGTACATAATTTTGAACTATGTGTCAGAAAAATATTTTGGAGTAGAATGAAAGTTGATATGGCGGGTTTTATGCCTGCTTTTTTATGTGTCAGGATAATTCCATTCTTAATAGGACAAGTTTTAAGCTCAAATAATATAATAGACTTCTTCGATAATTAGTAAATTTATCCTAGCTAATCTATCTTATTTTGCGATAAAATACTTTCATGGAGTGTGAAGCCTAATGTTATCCTATCAAGAAGACTTTAAAAATTTATCCGCTAAGGATTTTAAACAGTTAGTTGGTGTCAAACCTGCTACTTTTTCCGTTATGTGTGACCTGGTTAAGGCAGATTATGACCGCAGTCATGCGCATTATGGCCGTAAAAGCAAGGTTTCAATTGAAGATAAAGTCTTAATCATGCTTAAATACTATCGTGAATATATCACAATGAAGTCTTTAGCTGTCAACTTTCACTTAGCAGAATCAACTGTTCATGACATTATTACTCATACTGAAGAAGTTTTAATTAAAAGCGGCAAGTTCAACTTACCTGGTCGTAAACAACTGGTTGGCAGCGATATGGAGATTGATTATCTAATCGTTGATGGGACCGACTCCCCAATTCAAAGGCCTAAAAAAAGCAAAAAGAATACTACACCGGTAAACATAAAAAGCATGCACTCAAAACGCAAATAGTAATTGCTGCCAAGACAATGCAAATTATTGCTATTGCTTTTGCCAAAGGAGCAGTTCATGATTTTAAGTTATATCAAACTTCATTAGGTAAGAGAGTAACAGGCAACCACTGTATAATTGCTGACAGTGGATATCAAGGAATTAAGAAATTACACTTTAACAGCACAACCCCGATTAAGAAATCAAAGAAACGGCCATTATCCAAGACAGATAAAGAGTTCAACCATGAATTATCAAAAGTCAGGATTAAAGTAGAACAAATTAATGCTAAGTTCAAGACGTTTAAAATAATGGCAGAAAAATATCGCAATCGGCGAAGAAGGTTTAAATTAAGAGCAAGCTTAATTTGTGGGCTTTGTAATTATGAATTACCAAAACTTTAAAACAATTTCCGAAGAAGTTTAATGATTCATTGCAGAATACACAGCTATTCGTAGCTTTTTATTAAATTAAGAGCAATAAAAAGTGTCTGGGAAAAAACTAGCTTCTTGGACAAAAAAATATAGATTAAGAATTTCTTTTGGGAAAAACTTGATCTGTTTTTTTGCTGTTTTTGCTTTAAAAAGAGTCCTTTCACACCTCTTCTATTCCAATATTTGCTTAGATTCATCATCAATAACATCAAGCCAATATCGGTTTCTACTTTTTTCTTTCCGCGTAGATGTGTTCTGCGCATGCCAAATACACTCTTCATATGCCCAAAGACTGGCTCTACATCTGTCTTTCTACAACCATAGATGCGTCTGCCTGCTTCACTTTGAAGAGTAGCTCTTGCTTTTGCCTTAAAATACTGCCAGCTGGGATTGTATTGAACCTGTCTTTGACGCCCACTCTTAGTCTTAGCTAGTTTGATTAGTTCATCTGTTAATTGAAACTCATCTGCTTCATATATTTTAAGATCAGATACTAACCCCATACTCTTATTCTTACGTTTGCCATATCTCTTAAAGTTAAATCGTACACCTTGCCAGTCAATGTAATAATCATCTTTTTCATTATAGGTCCAATTAGGCAGCTTAGTGGGATCTTTGCGATACTTTCTAGTTTGTTCCTTGTCGTAAAGACCGTAAGGGATATAATACTGCTTGTTCTCATACTTATTTTCAAGCATAGAATAATTGTACTCGCTGCCATAACCAGCATCGGCGACAATATTTTTGAATTTGTCTAAAACAGTCATCTGATCCAAGAAGGGTTCTAAAGTCTTAAAGTCTGTTGGGTTAGGATAAAGTGCAAAATGTACTACGTACTGATCTGTGGTTGCGACTTGAAGATTATATCCAGGCTTGAGTTGGCCATTCCTCATATGATCTTCTTTCATATGCATAAAAGTCGCATCATGGTCAGTTTTGGAATAACTGTTACGCTCACCAAATATTTCTTCTGCCTGTTCATACTTTTCTGCTCTGGGAATAAAGTCCTTACGCAATTTATGCAGTATTTTTTTAAGACCACGCCTTTTACGTTTCTTAGTTGAACCTCTAGGTATTACTTTAGGTTCGGTCGCGATTTCCTGCTCTAACTGCTTGATTTCAGCTTCTGTTTGTTCAGCGATCATCGTCAGGCCTTGACTGGTTTGCGCCTCTTCTTCAGTAATCGCTTGGATTACTTTCTTTTGGATCAGTTCATCATAAAGCTCAGCTGCATTAACCTTTAGTTTAGCATGAAACTTTTCAACTGCTCTTTTCCAAACGAAGGTATACTTGTTGGCATCAGCTTCAATTTTGGTTCTATCAATAAAGATGGCATCTTCTCTAATCAGCCTTTCTTCTTGCAAGAGGTTAGTAAAATGGACAAAAGACTGCTTGATCAGCTGATTAGCATGTTCGCCAGATCTAAAGTTATTAATCGTATGATATGAAATATGTCTACCACCAGCAATAACCATCATCGGCAGATTTTCTTCCAGCATTCTTTCAATCTTTCTACCGGAGAAAACACGTCTAGAATAGGTAAAGAGTAGAATTTTAAGCATCATTGCTGGATGATAAGCCGGTCTACCAGTATTAGTTTTGTCAGGTTTATCTTCTAGCATAACGTCATCAGGAATAGAATTCACAAAGTTACTGATAAAATAAGCAAGATGATTTTTAGGAATAGAAAAGTCTAAGTTGAGTGTCAAAGAAGTTTGACCTGTGATATAATTTTGATACATGAAAAGCCCACCTTTTTTATTTTTTGTGATGATTTAATAGTAACAAGGCTTGGCTAGAATGTATATAAAAAATTCGCTAGAACTTGAAGGTTCTAACGAATTTTTTGCTTTTTAGCGTCTAGCTTTTTCCCAGACACTTTGTTTGCCTATTAATTTTTTTGCACTGCATTAATCGAAATAAACGGAATCTTGAATTGTTCATTCGAACTAAACCTGATCTGCATTTTGCCCTCTCTTCGTGCTTATCTTAAATATAGATTCTTTGCGCACAAATTGCTATATTTTTCGGATAAACGGTTATTTAGCAGTGATGAAGGGATGATTGTTAAGTACTTATAAAAAGTTTATTTGCTGTAATGGTATTTTAAAAACTGGGTTGGGGTCATTCCTTTAATGTGTTTAAAGACTTTTAGAAAATAAAAATAATCTTCATATCCAACTTTTTCGCTTGTATCGATAAGTTTGTTACCTTCTAGTAGTAATTGTGAAGCATAAGTTATTTTTTGTGTAATAAAATCTTGCTTTATTGTTTTTCCATAAATTTTTTTAAAAGTGTTATTTAATTTTTTATATGATAAATTAAAGTGATGCTCAAAATCTTCAGCAGTAATATTATTACATTTATTTTCGAGAATAAAATTATTAAGTGATTCTGCTAAAGACAAGTCTTGATTAGATTGATTTAGTAATGATTGCATATACTCACTAATATAACTAAGAATAGATTGAAAATGTAATTCAATTAAAGACTTACTAATTTTTTTAGATGCATAATCTTTATTTAAGTATTGAAAGAACTCATCAAGATGCATTTTTTTAGGAACTTTTCCTGTAATTGGTAAGATAATTTCTTTTGCCATAATTTTTGCTTTCTTTTTAAGCAATGTGTATTTACATCTGAAATGTATAAAGTAAATATCATGTCTATCTAATTTGATCCCAGAATGTGGGACGCTAGGCGGTAGTAAGAAGTAGTCTCCGGTTTTTAAAAAAAGCTTAATGTTGCCGACTTGAATAGTTCTGCTTCCAGAAATGACCATTCCAAATATAAAAAAGTTTATATTTCTTTTGGGGTGATAATTAGTAGTCACAATATGCCCCATTTCGATAATATTTATGTGCTCACATAAATTGTACCAGTATTCCCATTTATCCATTTTCTTTTACCTTGCATAGCTCACTTTTAAATAATTCCAAGAAAATTATATTCCTTTTTTTGCATATTTAAAACTTTTTTTCATTGAATTAAATTAGCCTTATTTTATACTGAAACTATAAAATTTTAGGAGATGATTTTAGGAGATGATTGCAAATATGTCAAAAAAATGGACGTTACAGTAGTTGGAAGATTTTAGGAGATGATTGCAAATATGTCAAAAAAAATAAACGTTGCAGTAGTTGGATTAAGTTTTGGACTTGAATTTGTTCCTATTTACTTGGATCACCCTGATGTTGAATCAGTTGTAATTTGTGATACGAATGAGAAATTGTTAGATGTGGCAAAACAACGATATAATTTTACAGATGAGCAGTGTTATACAAACATAGATGATATTCTAGAAAACGATAAAATTGATACCGTTAATATCTTCACTCCTCCTGCGACACATGCTCCACTTTCTATAAAAGTACTGGAAAGTGGTAAAAATTGTGGTTGTACCATTCCGATGGGTATGAGCATCGATGAATTAAAAGGTGTTATTGCCGCAAAAAAGAAATCTGGCAAAAAATATATGTTTTTGGAAACTAGTGTTTTCTCCAGAGAATATTTTTATGTTAAGGAATTAATTGATCGAGGTGACTTTGGCAGAATTCAATATATGAGCTGTGCACATTATCAAGATATGGAAGGTTGGCCTGAATATTGGGAAGGCTTTCCACCATTAATGCATCCAACACATGCGATTGCTCCTTGTATAATGCTTACAGGTAAATTACCTTCAAAAGTATATGCGAAAGGCTCTGGCAGGATTCGTTCAAATCTTGCAAAAAAATATAACAGTCCTTTTTCATTTGAGACTGCTCTCGTCTCTTTAGAAGACTCTGATATCTCAATTGAATTGGAAAGGTTTTTGTATGGTGTCGCACGTAGTTACGATGAATGCTTTAGAGTTTATGGTGAAAAAAGAAGCTTTGAGTGGCAGCAATTGAGGGATGAGAATCCGGTTTTGTATACTAAAACAGGTAAGCTTAAAGCTTCACAAACCTATGATTTTGGCGACAAAAGTAACAAGAAAAAACGTAACAGTGAAATAATAGAAAAAAGAATTGAGATCCCTGATTATGCAGATCGGCTTCCAAAGTCTATTGAAAAATATACTCAAAAAACTGTTTATAATAACAAAAATACGCACTTATCTTTTACACAGGGCGGAGGACATGGTGGCTCACATCCACATATGATTCATGAATTTGTTCGTTCGATTATTGAAGATAGAGAGCCTATTATAAATGATGTTAAGGGTGCATATTTAACTGGAGTTGGAATTTGTGGACACAAATCAGCGATGGAGGGTGGTCGAGAAATCGCTCTACCTGATTTCCGTGACTATGCGAAGAATTGCTAAGTGTACTGAAGTAGTAATTAGTTTAAAGACTTCTTATGAGGGAAAATGGAACATTAAAAATTTGATTATAACAAAGTTTGCTCTACTTCACAGTTCAGCTACACTTTTGAATCATAAATATTTATTTTATAAGGAGGACTAATGAATAAAATATTAATTGCGACTCATAGTACAATGGCTGAAGGCCTATATAATAGTTGCAATTTATTGGTTGGAAACTTAAAAAATGTATCTTTTATAAATGCATATGAGGATGAAAAAGACTGGACAAAGCAACTTGACATTTTCTTTTCTGAATATGATTCCTCCAAAAGTTATATTGTTTTTACTGATATATATGGAGGTAGTGTAAACCAAAGGGTAACACAGTATAAGCACAAGTATAATTTTTTATTGATCACAGGTGTAAATTTACCTATTTTGTTACAGTGTCTGCTTTTTACTGGAAGAATTTCAAGAGAAGATATTCTAAAAATAATAGAAGAGTCAAGAAAAGATATTTCTCTTGTAGAATTGCAGGAAGTAGACGAAGAAAATGAAAACGATTTTTTTAATTAAAAAAGGAGAGGGTTAATTTGATTAAAGAAGTTCGCGTAGATGATCGCCTTATTCATGGTCAAACTGCACTGACTTGGCCAAAAGCATTAAACGTTACGCATATAGTTGTTGTAAACGATCAGGTTAGTCATGACAAATCACGACAAATGACTTTAAAAATGGCCGTTCCTCCAGGAATAAAAGTATTAGTACGATCGGTGGATAGCGCTATTGAATTCTTTAAGAAAGAAAAAGCACAACAAGTTGACATAATGGTTATTACTTCTTCAGTTAAAGATGCAGATACCTTAGTTAGAAATCTAAAAAACTTAATTTCAAGAGTAAATATAGCTAATGTAGGTAGATTTGATGGGGTGGATAATTCTAAAAAAACAAAACTTATGCCTAGTATACTCGTAACGGAGAAAGAATTAGATGCGGTTAAAGATATTATTGATTCTGGAATTAATACAGTCCATCAGATAATTCCAGATGACAAAGTACGAGATTTTAAAAAAATTTTTAAAAATATTTAATTATCGAAAGGAGTGAAAATTTATGTCTATCGTTAAAATTGCATTGATAGCGGCAGTAGCTGAATTTATATGTTTTGGCGGTAACTGGGTAACTGGGCAAAGTATGTTAGATCAGCCTATTGTAATTGGACCGTTAGTAGGGCTTCTTTTAGGGGATTTGCACACAGGCATAATTTTGGGTACTTCGCTAGAGGCAGTGTTCCTTGGCGCAGCAAATGTTGGTGGTGCTGTAGCGTTGAATCCATCAATAGCTACAACACTTGCAGTGACATTTGCAATTGTTAGTGGCTCTAATTCTGAATCTGTTGCAATAGCAATAGCTGTGCCACTAGGTTTGTTGGGCGGAGTATTTGAAGTCGGAGTAAATGCATTATTTTCATTTTTTGTTCCAATTTGGAATAAAGCTGCAGCTGAGGGAAATGATAAAAAAATCGTTCGAGTTCATTATATAGCATGGTTTCTTAAATATCTTATTTTTTCAGTAGTTGTATTTGTAACAATAGTTGTAGGCATTAAGCCAGTTTCTATTTTTGTTAAAAGTTTACCCATATTTGTTGAAAAAGGGCTAAGTTTAACTGGTGGACTTTTACCTGCTGTTGGATTTGCTATGCTATTAAAAATGGTTTGGTCGAATAAACTATCTATATTTTTCCTCTTTGGCTTTGTAATGGCAGAATATATGAAGTTGCCATTGATTGCATTGGCAGTGATAGGTCTGGTCATTACATTGGCTATTGCTTATGTTGATATTGATATTTTAAAAGTAAAGCAATCAAAAGAAGTCATACATAAAGATATATCAATCGATCATTCTGATGTAGATGAAGAGGAGGACTTTTTATCATGACTGAAAAAGATATTTCAAAAACAGATTATAAATTATTAAAATCCTTGTTTTGGCGCTCCTTTACAGTTTTTGCTAACTTTAATTATGCAATCCATGGTGGTTGTGGGTTCTGTTATTCTCTACTACCTTTTATCAATCATTACTATAAAGATCAGCCCGAAAAGAAAAAAGAAGCACTAAAAAGAAATATTGTCTTTTATAATGCTACGCAAAATGTGGGAACCTTTATTATGAGCTTAGTTGCCTCAATGGAAAAACAGGCCAGTAGGAATTCAGATTTTGACGTTGAATCAATTAATGCAACCAAAGCTAGCTTAATGGGACCGTTCTCTGGGGTGGGAGATACTCTATTCTGGGGGATTTTAAGAGTTGTTTCTGCTGGTATTGCAATGGCTCTCGGTGCACAAGGAAATTTCTTGGCTCCTATCATTTTTTTAATTGTTTACAACATCCCTTCAATTTGGTGTAGATGGGAATTAACTAAATTAGGTTTCTCAGTTGGATCTAAATATGTAATGGAAATGTTTGAATCAGGAATGATGGGTGTCTTAACAAAAGCGGCCAGTACCTTGGGTCTAATCATGTTGGGTGGTATGACAAGTAACTTAGTAAAAATTAATACTAAACTAGTTTTTAATTTAGGTGGTGGTCAAGTTCTAAAATTACAAGAAATTTTAGACCAGATATTTAAAGGTATTTTGCCTTTAGTATTAACATTAGGCTGTTTTTATCTCTTGTCTAAGAAAAAGGTCAATTTTACTTTATTGATAGTATTAATTATTATTTTAAGTATATTGCTAGCTTTTTTAGGATTTGTTTAAAAATCCTGTTAATAAAATACCATATGGTGCCCGTCAACAAGATTTATTGTACAGCCCATAAAAATATTAAAAAACGTGTCTGGGGAAAAACTATGCTTTTGAAAATATTATTTAAGAGCAATTATTAAAGTCGAATATTATTGTTAGTATCTTTAAATTTTGTAACTTTTTGTAGTGTAATTCATACAAAAGATTGTATAAGAAAAGAAATGTTAGCTTTTTATTCTAACATTTCTTTTTGATTTAAGTTTTTTCCCAGATGCGTTTTTTTGTTGCGAATTACAATATTAATTAGCCATTTTTAAGCAGTTAGTACAGCTTTTTTGACTTGAATGTTCTTGATAAGTTGGAGTTTGCTGGCTAATACTAATTGTAAAATGCGTCTTTTCTTTTATATTAAGACTATTTTTTTAAGACTATTTTTTGTGGTTTAGTCGTTTTAAATAATTACTGAAACTCTCAGAATTTGCAATTTTACCGGTTGTCTTTCCTTCATACCAAGCAATTTTATCTGTCAAGATTTGGACATGATGTTGATCTTCGGCGATCCTCTTTAAAAACTTTTGCTGTGTGACTTTGAGCAATTGTAAACGTTGCGGAATGGTTGCATCGCCTTGTGCACGCTAAGCAACATATTTTTTAAGATCAGCGATACTCATACCGATATTTTTAAAATGAAGTAGAAATTGTAACCAATTTGCATCGTCCTCATCGTAATAACGTTGCTTGTTAATTGAGCGGTGTGGCTTGATCAAACCTTGTTCCTCGTAATAACGCAGGGTTGAAGGAGTCAAAGAAAATTTATTGCTGAATTCTTTAATACTATATTTTTTAGCTGACACTGCTTTATTACCTTTCTGTTTAATTTATTCTAACATGTGCTTGACTTAAAGTTAACTTTAAGGAATACAATCTTAATTAAATTTAGAAAGAAAGGTAGTGATTAAATGATAAATAGAAAATCATTATTAGTAACTGAAACTTGAAAGCAATAAAACTAGTCAGATTCCTTGTGGGCTCTGACTTTTTTAATGCCCACTTGTGTTTTATTTGGTTCACGCCAAATATTTTTGAATGAAGCCAGGTAATAGTTTAATAAATTTGCTTATTATTTGGTCTACCTCTTCTGTAATTTGCTCCTTGACTTCTTCCAATGCCGATAACAGGTAGACCAATGCTTTTTCGAAAGCTAAATCTGGCAACGCGTCATTCATTAAGTAGAACAAATCTCCAATTGTTCGCTCATCAACTGCTTGCCTTTCCTGCCAAGCTAGCAGCTCATAAGTTAAAGCAGTGATGGTAAAATAGCCACTTTGTCCGTCATAGTTTTGGATCTGTGATTTATCTAAAGCCAGATACTGCTTGGTTGCTTTAAAGAAAGTTTCTATCTGCCATCTACGGCCATAAAGCTGAATAATCTCTTTTGGCTACAACTGGTATCTTGTAGTAGCCAAAACCAAGTATTTTCTCTTGTTACCGCGCTTAGTAACGTATACTAATCTGAGCGGAAAGCTATGTCCTTGATATTCGGCTTCTACCACGCAGCTATAAAGGTAATCGTCTTTCAACTTTATCTTTGATGCTGTCAATCTTTCGTACAGACTTTTTACATCATAGAGCCGGCCACGATATCGATAATATACTTTTTTGCTTAACTGAAACTTGAAAGCTAGAAATTACGCAAAAAGGGCGTGATTTCTAGCTTTTTTAGTACAAAAATAAAAAAGCAAGACCTCCCTGCGTTATACTTTAAGTGTCAAAATCAAAGTTAAAGGAGATCTCACGCTATGAAAAGTATATCGCAAATCAATCAAGAAAAGGATACTTGTTCTTTAATTTCTGCTTTTGCTAAACTAATTGGTCTAGCTGATCTGAGCAAGAAAGTTAACTTTAAACGTCATTCCTTAGTTAGCCTGCTCATGGTGATTAATTGGATGATCCAATCACGCTTTGCCAGAAAGTCTCTGTATCGTTTCGATCAACCTGCAGAATTTACTTCTAAAACTGGCAGAAGGTCACATCAACTGGCAAAAACTGCTTTGCTTAGCTGCTGTCAATTTGATTACTGCGCTCAAACCCGCAATTGATAAGCGTAGAAGATTAGCCTTGATCGTTGATGATACTTTGATGTCACGTTCCTATTCTAAGAAAACGGAATTGCTTGCTAGAGTTTATGATCATAATGAGCATGAATATGTTAATGGTTACCGTGGCCTAACTGTTGGCTGGAGCGATGGCAATACTTTTTTGCCAGCAAATTTTGCTTTAATGTCAACTAAGAACAGACAAAACATGATTGGCAGTAAAGCCATTACTACTGATAAACGTTCCATTGCAGGCAGAAGAAGAAATCAAGCTCAAAGACAGATGAATGATGTTACAGTTGAATTAATCAAACAAGCTTTAAACGAAGGCATTCCAGCGGACTATGTGCTGTTTGATAGTTACTATTCACAGCCAAGCCTAAAAAGCCCTCCATCTTTAGACAGTTGGGGGCTTTCTTTTGACTAAATATGCTTATTTCTCGATTAAATGGCTTTAGGTCCTTAGCAGCCTGCTTTTGCAGTTTTGCTAGGTAGCCTTGGCTGGGGCGTAAGTTATCATAAGTCAAGCCCATAATCATGCGCTGCGTTTTATCTAAACTGACATTGGCTTCGTTCATTAAGGACAAAGCATAAGCTTTCAGAATAGGGCCGTATTGGTTAGCTTCTTTCAAATTATTAGGAATTGCTTCATGACTCTTCTTACCACAATCATCACAGATATAAGTAGGAAATTCATGCCGGCGTTTAATAATTACTATCTGAAAGTCTAATTCATCCTTAGTCTTAACCTTAGTTGTTTTTCTAATAGACTTCTTCGATAATTAGTAAATTTATTCTAGCTAATCTATCTTATTTTGTGATAAAATACTTTCATGGAGTGTGAAGCCTAATGTTGTCCTATCAAGAAGACTTTAAAAATTTATCCGCTAAGGATTTTAAACAGTTAGTTGGTGTCAAACCTGCTACTTTTTCCGTTATGTGTGACCTGGTTAAGGCAGATTATGACCGCAGTCATGCGCATTATGGCCGTAAAAGCAAGGTCTCAATTGAAGATAAAGTCCTAATCATGCTTAAATACTATCGTGAATATATCACAATGAAGTCTTTAGCTGTCAACTTTCACTTAGCAGAATCAACTGTTCATGACATTATTACTCATACTGAAGAAGTTTTAATTAAAAGCGGTAAATTCAACTTACCTGGTCGTAAACAACTGGTTGGCAGCGATATGGAGATTGATTATCTAATCGTTGATGGGACCAACTCCCCAATTCAAAGGCCTAAAAAAAGCAAAAAGAATACTACACCGGTAAACATAAAAAGCATGCACTCAAAACGCAAATAGTAATTGCTGCCAAGACAATGCAAATTATTGCTATTGCTTTTGCCAAAGGAGCAGTTCATGATTTCAAGTTATATCAAACTTCATTAGGTAAGAGAGTAACAGGCAACCACTGTATAATTGCCGACAGTGGATATCAAGGAATTAAGAAATTACACTTTAACAGCACAACCCCGATTAAGAAATCAAAGAAACGGCCATTATCCAAGACAGATAAAGAGTTCAACCATGAATTATCAAAAGTCAGGATTAAAGTAGAACAAATTAATGCTAAGTTCAAGACGTTTAAAATAATGGCAGAAAAATATCGCAATCGGCGAAGAAGGTTTAAATTAAGAGCAAGCTTAATTTGTGGGCTTTGTAATTATGAATTACCACAATTCTAAAACAATTTTCGAAGAAGTCTAATGTGTTTACCATGACAATTAGGACAAGTTGTCAATTCATGGGTAACATGTTCAGTTACTTCAGCGGCAGTAAAAGGGGCTAAACTGGATTTGGTATGTCCCTTTTGGCCACCTTTAGTTTTATTAGACTTGACCCGAGAGTTAGGGATCCGCTTTTTCTGATTAATCTTGGTCTGACTAGTTGGCAGGCCACTGTTGTTGCCATCAGTTTTAGCTAAAGTTTGATAATGATCATTATCTTTAACTAAACTAGCCAATTGAGCTTTAAGATGTGCAACTTCTTTAGTTAAGCGTTGAATTTTAGTAGTAGATGCTTTATTCTGCCGCACAAGTTCGGCTTTTTCCTGTAGCAGTCGGTCAATTCTAAGTTCGTCAGCCTGAAAGTCGGCGAATAATTTAGCTTGATAATTTGTAGAGCGCATCGCAACTCCTCCTCAAAACAGCAACTATTATAACGGAAAAGAAGAAAAAAGCCCACCCATAAAATGAGTGAACTAAATTTAGCTGTGAATATTAACGCTGGCGCAACTGCTGCCAGATTTGCCGCTGATAAGGGAGCCAAAGTATTGTTGGTTGATAGTGCACCTGAAGGTCATGAAGGCGGCAACACCCGTTATTCGGGGCAAATGGTTGGTACTGGAACAGATTATGCTGCCTTGAAGAATTATCATGAGCACCTGGCTGCTCCGCTTAAGCCTGACAAAGGTCAGTTTGAAGCCTTAATTAAGGGCATGGCAAACATGGGTGATTACTTCAAACAATATTTGGATGTTGAACCCGTCAGCATGAAGGAATTGCTGAAGGGCACACCTTCAACTGCCTATGTGACCGAATATCCCGAATTGCCGGATGCTGATTCTTATGATGATTACTTGGTTCATTCTGATACCAGTGATGCGGCTCTATGGAAAATTTTACGGCAAAAGGTATTAGACCGCGCGGATAAAATCGACGTTTGGTATAACGCTCCAGCTAAACATTTATTGCAGGATGGTCAATCTAAAATCGTGATTGGTGCTCAGATTGAAAGAGATCACAAGTTACGTAATATTAAGGCAAATAATGGGGTAGTTTTAGCCGTTGGTGGTTTTGAAAACAATAAGGAAATGATCCAATGCTTCTTGCAGGCTTCGTACTTATCACCAATTGGTACTCTGTACAACAAGGGTGACGGCATTAAAATGTTAGAGGAAGTAAACGCGCAGTTATGGAATATGCGGTCATACGAATCATTGGGCCAATTCCACGGCTTGTCGCCACGTCAAAGTGAAGGCAAGCGGTCAACCAATGCTTTGAACGTCTTTTGGAAAGAGAGCTCTCGCGGCAGTGTCATTGTTGTTGGTGAAGATGGCACTCGATACTTTAATGAAGACGAAATGAATCGTCACGGTCACATTTACAATCATGGTGATTGGGCTGTACCACTAAATCAAAATCATCCGTACATGATTTTTGACCAAGCTAAGTATGATGAATTGAAGAATGAGCCAGACGATGGTTTGAAGGTACCAGGTTATCTGGAGCAAGCAATTAAGGCCGATTCAATTACCGAATTAGCTGATAAAATCGCTAAAGATTCAGCAGTATTGACCAATACGATTGCTGAATTTAACTTTATGGCTCAGCAAGGTAAGGACTATGCTTTTCATCGTGATCCAGCAACCTTGCGGAAATTCAGTGCAGATGGCCCAAACTATGCAGTTGCTTTGCGGCAAAATATGCTGAACACGCAGGGCGGCGGCCGACGTGATGAGCATTGTCAAGTGCTGGATCCAGATGGTCAACCAATTCCGCATCTGTACGAAGCAGGTGAATTGGGCAGCCCGTTTGTCAACAAGTATACGACTGGTGGCAATGTAGCTGACTGTTTGATTTCTGGTAAACTTGCTGGTGAAAGTGCGGCTGTAGTTAAAAATGACGCTCCAGCTGCAGGTACAGATTTTAGTCATGCTGGTGTTAACCCTAACTTTAACTCTGCTAGTGATGAGGATAGAAGTCAATATGCCACAGACGCTAACCAGTATTTAGGTTATAGTAATTCCGGCATGGGTGACGGTGTAGTTGTCCGCACGACCTTGAATACTGCAGGTAAGATTCAGAACGTAGAAATTTTGAAGCAGACTGAAAGTGATGATTATGGACTGAAGGCCGTGCAGGAATTACCGCAGAAGATGGTTAAGCAGAATACTTATGATGTTGATGCTGTTTCCGGTGCGTCACAGACGAGCAAGGCCATCAAGGATGCTGTTAAAGATTCATTAGACAAAGCTCATGGTAAATATCAAGCTTAATTGTTGTTAATCTTAAAATAAGAACTACAGTAAATAGAGTGCTTCATAGTTGTTAGCTGTACAGCTAACAATTAGGAGCATTTTTATTATGACTAAATATATGGTGTAACAGCTATTAGGTTTAGGATTTAAAATAAATTTGAAGCAGATAAAAACCGCCTTGTTTTTTTAAGACATAGCGGTTTTGCTTAAAATCATTAATAATTATTTCCCGGGAAATAAATTATTCTGCAGGTTGAACTTGTTTATCTTGTGCAGTTTTGACAGTAGCTTGTTTGGTTTTTATCATGACGTACAGAGTAATAGCAAAAACAATGATACTGAGGATAATCAGGCCGTATAAAGCATAGTTAAGTCCAGCGGTACCAGCAATACTTGAAAAGATTGCATTTGTTAACGGGCCAGCAATGGCAAGAATAGTACTTAGTGCTCCCATGGTAGAAGCTAAAATTTTCCGATCAACTGATTGTACTCCCCACTGAAATAGTTTGGGTCCAGCAGTACCAGCAAAGAAGCCGAGAATTGCGCCGAAGATTAAACAAGCAATAGTGTTTTTACCCAGCATTGCTCCCAGCATAAGTACACTGGCAAGCGTGTCAAGCAAGACAATGACAAATAAGGAAGTGCTTTTTAGTAGTTTGGTGCCGACTGCACTTCCAAGAGCTGTGCCGATGGAAACGACAGCGCCAAAGATAGCGATGGTAAAACTATAAGTGCCGATTAACATATTCTTATTGGCCGCAAAAGATATGGAAATTAGTGGCTCTAGTGCATATAAAATACCGTTCAGTAATGCAACCACTAGCGTAACTGTTAGCAAGCCATGAGCTTGTCTGGCCTGTTTAAATGAAGATTTAAAGGTGGCAAAAAAGCCTTGGTCATTAACGGTTTGTAATTCTTTATTAATCGCCGCTTTTTTAATATTTTTAGCAATATTGGCAAAGATTAAACCTGCTATAAGGAAGGTTAACGCATTAACAATGGCTAAAGATGAATATGACATGAATAATAATAAGGCTGAACCAACGAATTGGGCACCCATTGTAATTAATTGTGAAATCCCATTGGTAAAACCTTCGGCTTCACCAACATCATTTTCACCTACTAAACCGACAATTAACGGTGACTGTAAGCCGCCAGAATACATGCCAGCAACATCCGAAATAAAATTAATACAGATTACCAGCAATACAAGGTTCCACCCTGCGATGTTGGTTACAAAAAGCACGCCAACGAGCATGTACATTACAAACCTGATGATTGCTAATAAAACGATGGTTTTGAATTTGTTTTTAGTACGGTCGGCAAAGTAACCACTCACGCTTTGTAACAGATCAGGAATTGCCTCGGTAATTGAAATTAGTGAAAGTGCCAAGGCATAATTTTTCAGTTTGCTGGCATAGGTCATTAATGCTAGATAAAATAAAATGTTTCCTGCACTGGATAGCCAGCTAGCAATTGTAAACTTGCGATAATTTTTATTCTTTAAAAAGATGTTCATGATTTTTCTCCTTTATTTGCTGATGTTTTTAGTATATTTTGGTTATAATAAAATTTAGAGAAAATGGCATATTTGACAATTAACTGCCATATTTGACAATTTGAGGAGAATAATAATGACGATTGGTGAATTGCTAAAGAATTATCGTATCGGGCAAAAGAAAACGCAGAAAGAATGGGCTGGTGATGTGATAAGTTCATCATTTTATGCCAAGGTTGAAAAAAATTTGAGTAGAATTTCTGCGGATGATCTAGTCAATCTGTTATATGCTAATAAAATTCCATTAATAGCATTTTTTGGCAAATTAAATCAGCAGGAGCAATCAATTCATAATCAAGAACAAGAAATAATTAGGTTGGCTAATGAAGCCTACTACCAAAATTCTCTAAAAGATTTGCAACAAATTCGTAATGTAATTAAGAAAAGTGATTTTCCAGATAAAGACGATAAATTGTTATTTGTTGATATATATATAGCGCTGGTAAGTGGGAATAAATTAGATACTGAAACAGTTAAAAAAGTAAAGGATAGAATTTTTAGTGTCCCTGACTTTAATGTTGATACTCTAACCCTATATTGTGATTTTATGGAGTTTTACGATTTAGACAGTAATTTAGTAATTTCTAAGCGAGTAATTAAGCAGTTTCTCGGTTCTAGTAGTAAAGAAGTTCAAGAATTACTTTTAACGATAATTACCAATATGATGATTTTATGTATTCAGAACAACAAGTTCGAAGAAGCAGACTTTTTTATTAATAGTGAACAGCAGATCAGGACCAATCCAGACTTGTTTTTTCGCAAAATGATTGCTCCAGCTTTCGCAGATATAATTAAGTATCATTATGACCATAATCAAAAACATCTTGATGAAGTAGAAACAATAGTTAAAGGTGTGCAAATAGCAGGAATGCCAAGTTATGCTAAAGATATAGAAGAATTGATGAACGCAAATAAATAAGCAAGTAAGGCAGCTTTATTATTTCTTAATTTTAGAAACTTATTTTTATGTTCTGCATAGCTTACCTGCTATACTTTAAAAAGCAATTTTACGTTTTGCTACATCAAAATTAATAAAAAAGGAGAACTTAATGCAGCTTACTAAAAAACTACGTGGTTTTTCAACTTTTGACTTAAAAATTATTGGAATTGTGCTAATGGTAGTTGACCATGTTCACCAAATGTTTCAGCCAATGGGTGCACCATCTTGGCTGGATTGGTTTGGCCGACCTGTTGCCACGATTTTCTTTTTCACAAGTGTAGTGGGCTTTAGCCACACGCATGATAAAAAGAAATATATGGAACGTTTATACATTTCCATGGTGCTGATGTCACTTTTGACTTGGATTCTGGAAAAAACGGTCCATTTTGAGCAAGTGGTTTTAATCAATAATATCTTCCGCGATTTGTTTGTCGGAACAATGTTTATGGCAGGAGTTGATCAGTTTGCTGCTGCCAAAAATGGTGATAAGGCCAAGCATATTTCTTGGGGAATTTTATGGTTTGCATTACCGTTTATTTTTTCAGCTATTTCCATGATTTTTGTTACTGTGCTGCCACTGCCACAAATTATTAAACAAATTACGGTTGGCATCCTGCCCGCGATTTTATTAGCCGAAAATAGTTTGATGGTATTACTGATACCGCTATTGTACGTGTTTAGAGATAATAAAAAAATTCAATGTTTACTGATTGCGCTAGTGGCAATGCTTTATGGCCTAAAGGGCTCAACTCAGTGGATGATGATTTTTGCGATTATTCCCATTTGGTTTTATAACGGTGAAAAGGGTCCAGGCATGAAATATTTCTTTTATATTTTTTACCCGGCGCATATTGCCCTTTTATATTGCTTAGCTGACTTTCTGTATAAGACGATGCATTAGAATTAATAAAATAGACTAAAATAGCGGACTTTATGTCCGCTATTTTTGATGCTTGATCCGTTTTAGATAATTGCTGAAACTCTCGGAATCAGCAATTTTTCCATTTTCTTTGCCTTCATACCAAGCAATTTTATCGTTTAAGATTTGTAAATGATATTGCTGGTCAGAAATTTGCTTTAAAAACTTTTGCTGTGTCTTTTTGAGCAGTTGCAAGCGTTGCGGAATGGTTGTATCGCCTTGGGCACGCCAAGCAACATATTTTTTCAGATCAGCAATACTCATTCCCGTATTTTTTAGATGCAGTAAAAATCTCATCCAGTTGGCATCATCTTCATCATAATAGCGCTGCCGGTTAGCCAAACGATGAGGTTTGATTAAGCCCTCCTCTTCATAATAGCGCAGAGTTGATGGCGCTAAATTAAATTTCTCGCTGAATTGCTGAATACTGTATTTTTCTTTCATGATTTTATCCTTTTTGTCTTGACTTAAAGTTAACTTTAAGGAATAGACTACCATTAAATTGAGAAAGAAGGAATCTAAAATGGTAAAAAAACAAACAGCAGGTAGAAAAAACTTGGGCAATTTTGCTCCACAATTTGCTGCATTAAACGATGATGTCTTATTTGGGCAGGTCTGGGCAAAAGAAAATGAATTGTCAGCACATGACCGGTCTCTAATCACCATTGCTGCCTTGATGGCAATGGGTAATACCGAACAGATTGACGCGCACTTAAACATTGGTAAAACTAATGGTATCACCAAAGAAGAAATAGTTGCAGAAATTACTCACCTAGCATTTTATGTTGGCTGGCCTAAAGCGTGGTCAACCTTTAACCGTGCTAAAGAAATTTGGCAAGATAAAGATGAAGAAGTGGAGCAGCCGGGAATTTTTGCTACTGGAGCTAAAAACACAGCGTATGATCAATATTTTGTCGGTCAAAGCTACAATAATTCGTTGGTTAAACCAGAGAAAAACGGCAGCAGTGTTCCGGTTAATAATGTGACCTTTGAACCGGGATGCTATAACCATTGGCACATTCATCATGGTGGCAGCCAAGTTTTGCTGGCAATTGGCGGTCGGGGCTGGTATCAGGAGTGGGGAAAAGACCCGCAAGAGTTGACCCCAGGCTCAGTGGTTGTAGTTCACGATGGGATTAAACACTGGCATGGTGCCGCTAAAGACAGCTGGTTCAGTCACCTGGCTATTACAACAGGCAAAACAGAGTGGCTGGAGCCGGTGAATCCAGAGGAATATGAGCAGCTGCCATAAGCGAGCTGGAAGGAGAGATACAAGATGGCAATAAAAGATAAGGTAATTATTATTACGGGTGCATCATCTGGTATTGGTGCGGCAACTGCAAAATTATTAGCACAAAAAGGAGCTAAAGTGGTTTTGGCGGCCAGGCGCGAAGATAAGTTGCAGGTGCTGACAAAAGAAATCACCAGCAAGGGTGGACAAGCAAGCTATCAGGTAACAGATGTTACAAGTAAGACAGCTAATGAAGTGTTGGTTCAATCTGCATTGAAAAAATATGGACGTGTTGATACCATTTTTCTAAACGCAGGTTTAATGCCCAGCTCACGGTTGTCGACCTTGAAAACTGATGAATGGGATAAGATGGTTGATGTTAATTTCAAGGGTGTCTTAAACGGAATTGCTGCAATTTTGCCCATTTTTTTAAAACAAAATTCTGGACAAATTGTTGTTACATCATCTGTGGCCGGATTAAAGCCATACTTAAATTCCGGCGTTTACGGAGCGACAAAGCATGCAATTCGCGACTTAATGGAAGTGCTGCGCATGGAAGCGGCAACTGATGGCAATAACATTCGAACAACGACAATTTATCCTGCTGCCATTCAAACGGAATTGTTGGACACGGTTTCTGATAAACAGGCAGCTAAAGCCCTGCATAAAACCTATAATAATTACCAGATTAGTCCTGAAAGAATTGCTAATGCTGTGGCTTTTGCGATTGACCAGCCAGAAGATACCGACATTAGTGAACTTACAATTGGGCCAACGAAACAGCCTTGGTAGAAAAGTGAATTAATTTTGCTTATGTTTCATGTGGAACATGACTTTTTAAATTGAAAGTACGGCCTTAATTTATCACCGCAGATAAGTTAAGGCATTTTTTTGTTTAGACTGATTCAAGCTGAACTTGATGTTATTTTTAGCAATTCAAGTAAAACTTGATATTCTTTCTTTGCAAAATATCGTATATTAATAGTGATAATAGTTATTGAGGAAATAAGTATGAAACTGCATGAATTTGGTGAGAAGTTAATCGCCGCAAGAAAAGCCCTAAATATGACACAAACAGAGGTTGCTGATAAATTGTTTGTCAGTTGCCAAGCCGTCAGCAACTGGGAACGCGGATTATCGCTGCCGGATCTTGAAAAGCTACCGCAATTGTGTAAGATTTTAAAATTAAATGTTAATGACTTGTTAATCGACAGTGACAATGAGGATGTTAAGCGGCAAAACATTGCTCTTGAAGCAAAGCTGGATTTTGATGAGATTATCAATCTGGCACCGTTTTTAGAAACGGAAGATGTTGTTCGCTTAGCTGCTAATTCGCGTACTAAGCATGAGTTAAGTTCGGAGCAGCTGTATCAGTTGGGCCCGTTTATGAGTGGGGATGCATTTGACCATTTGGTCAATGAATACTTAGATGATGGTGGACATGTAGCGGCTTATTCAAGGCTGGCGCCATTTGTTCATCGTTCAACTTTGCGGAGGGTGATTAGGCTGGCTAACAATGATTACGAAAATTATCGGCTTGATGTTGGAATGGGTACAGAGCATCAATATAAATCTTTTGCTGGCAAAAAGCTATTCTCTGATACGCAGCTAAGTGCCGATCATACCTTAATTAGATATCGCAAGGTTTTTCTCACAGATAAGGGCGAGTGGTTATATTATGAGAAGCAGATTGAAAATTATAACTTGTGGGATGAAAGCCCTGATAATGCCCATGTTCCAGGTAGTGATTCTAACTTGGTTAGAAAGAATTTTAAAAGCTTATCTTCGATTGAAGAATTAATTCCATACATAGGTAAAAACAACACAGAAAACTTGAAAGCTGAAAAGAGTAAAGATGAAGTATAATAGTGATTAAATAAAAATCGGCTTAAAGGACGAATTATGAAAAATATTAAAACCAAATCGGGAAGCGCAAATAATATTTGGGTAGTAGTTGTTACGATCATAATTTATTTGGCTGCCCTAATGACCAGTAAACTGCTTTCTTTTTTTAGCAATAGCAATGTTTTTATTACGGAAACGGTGTTGTATCTTGTTTTGCTTGTTGTCATGTTAGTATTCAATAAAAAGGTTGTAAAATTGACTTTGTTTGTTGCAAATTGGCATTTTCCGTTTAGTGTTTGGTTGATTTGGCTGTTAGATATTTTGAAGACCTTGCTTATGCCGGGAATATTATTAGGAATTGCCTTGGGTTTAGGGGGAAGGTTTGGCTCCGGAATTGATAAGGGGAAAATAGTATTAGTGTTAGTAATGCTTCTCAGCATTGTGTTATTTGAGGAAATAACTGTGCACGGCATTCTATTACCTAGTTTGGTTAAAGTTTTGCAACAGCATAAGCATTGCCTTCTCGTAGCGCTTCTTATTAATGTGCTGGTTTTTGGCTTTGCCCATTTGTTTGACCCTATTCTTGTTCCCATGCTTATACCAAGTAAATCAATTGTGGTAGCAATATTTCATGCAATTGAAACTGCAGCCAGCGGCTTGATCTTGGGTGCAATTTATTTGCGGTCCAAAAATCTTGTTTTGCCGGTGCTGCTGCAATTCATCTTGTATCCGATAGAGTATTTTTTGCTCGGAACAACTCACAGTGCGGAGCTAAAAATTTTGCCGCTAATTTTATACGTTCTCTTATGTATTTGTGCTGCGGTATATTTAATTAGGAGAATTAAGCCGCAGGAATGGCTGAATTCTGCTGGTGCTTGATGCGTTATAATTATTTGCGTGAAGCCGAAACTAAAAATTTATTTTGAGGAAAGTTAAATGGAACAGAAATATCAAGAAACTACGATTGGTAAGATTGAATATACTATGCGGAAAGGGACTCCCTTGGTGGTCTTTCTTAATAGTTTTGGCAGTTTTGATACTGCTCAGAGTTTTAGCACGGTAATTAGGAAATTACCAGCTGATTATGGTGTTTTTGCACCAGATTATCTGAATACTGGTTTTAGCGGTAAGTCGCTTAAGCCGTATACTTTGACGGATGAAGCAATCGAAATTGCTAAAATAATAAACAGTTTTAATGCTGAGAGAGTCATTATTGTGGCACATAGCCTTGGCGGTGTTTATGCATTCCAAATGCGGAATAAAGTTAAAAATTTATCGGCTTTGGTAGAAATTGAGCCCACGACAAGGGAAATTATTTTGAATCCGCCACAAGAAAAGTCATATCTTGAAAAGAAAAATGCTGCTGTCAGTGAAGAGTTTATTCATAATAAAATAAATACATTATTTCCTGAGACAGAAGCCACGGAATTTTGGCAAACGACCGATGAAAACAGTGCTAAGTTTGATGAAGCTGCTAGCCAAAATGCAATGGCAGCCATGGAAAATGATGAATTTTGGCAGGGAAATGACAAATCTAATGCTGATCTTCCTGTGATTATTTTTACGGAAACCTATCGGAAGGACGAATATAGGCGCTCGGAATATTTTAATGACAATCCTCAATCTAAAATTATTCCGCTGGGTTCCTTTCATTATCTGCATTGGGAATACCCTAAGGAAGTTGCTAATGCGATTATTGATTTGTCTAAATAATTAGTTGTTTATTTTGATGTGAGAACGCAAAAAGCGCTTATAAATATGCTAATATTGGTTGTGAATAATATATATTTAATTAATTTGAGACGGAGGAGCTATTATGAAGATTGGTTTCATTGGTACCGGCGTTATGGGCAATGCCGTATGTTTAAATTTGTTAAAGGCTGATCACCAATTGTGGGTTTATAACCGCACTAAGGCCAAAACCGATAACTTGGTTGCTAAAGGTGCCGTTTGGTGTGCCAATCCCAAGGAAGTGGTTGGACATGCTGACTTGATTTTTACCATGGTGGGTTTTCCCAGCGATGTCGAGCAGGTTTATTTTAAAGAGAATGGTATTTTAACGACTGGTGTCAAAGGCAAATATCTGGTGGATCTGACGACGTCTAAACCGACTTTGGCACAAAAGATTTATGATGAAGGTCAAAAGTTAGGTGCGAAAGTTTTGGATGCGCCTGTTTCTGGTGGTGATTTGGGTGCCAAAAACGGCACACTGACAATTATGGTTGGTGGGGATGAAGCTACTTTTAATGAGTTAAAACCAGTCTTTGCGGATTTTGGCAAGTTAGCCCAGTATTTTGGTCCTGCTGGCAGCGGGCAGAATACCAAGATGGCCAACCAAATTATGATTGCTGGTACCATGACAGGGATGACCGAGATGCTTGTTTATGCGCAAAAAGCGGATTTGAATCTAGAGGCAGTTTTAAAAACAGTTGGCGGCGGCAGTGCGGCTAACTGGAGCTTAAGCAATTACGGCCCGCGGATTTTAAAGGGTGACTATACCCCAGGCTTTTTTAGTAAGCACTTTTTGAAGGATTTGCGAATTGCTCTTGATACGGCTAAAGAGATGAAGGTTGAACTGCCGGCAACCACGGAAGCGAAGAAGCTGTATGAAATTTTGGTTGATGAGAAGAAACTGGGCGATTTGGGTACACAGGGCTTGATTAAACTGTGGTGGAACTAAATTAATTGTCAATTTCATCGGTATCCGTTAAAGGGTGCCGATTTTTGTTTGACAAAAAAGCACTACAAACTTATTATTGTTAATAATATTATTAAATATTTATTGATAATTTTAATTATTATTTATGATTAATGTTTGCTTTAGGAAAGGAACACATTCATGGGAAATGAACTAACGAGAAAAGCGGCTTTTGTTGAAGCCTTGCCGACAGTTTTTGGTTATATCGGGATTGGTGCAGCTTTCGGCATTGTGGGTCATTCCGCTGGTTTATCAATTTGGCAGATTTTACTAATCTCAATGCTGGTTTATGCTGGTTCCGCCCAGTTTGTTATGGTTACCATGTTGTTAGCACATAGTTCACTTCTAGCAATTGTGTTTTCAGTTTTTTTGGTGAATGCGCGAATGATCTTGATGAGTACCTCGCTGACACCATATTTAAAAAAAGAATCCTTACCTAAGAATATTTGGCTGGGCACGCTTTTAACGGATGAAAGTTATGCTTTGGCAATGAATAAGTTAAATTATACAAATAGGACTTTGAATTTCACTTGGTTTAATACGGTTAATCTGGTTTCCTATCTAACTTGGATTGGCAGCAGTGCACTGGGAGCTGGCTTAGGTTCGCTGATTGCCGATCCTGCTAAGTTTGGCATTAATTTTGCGATTACGGCAATGTTTATCGGCCTGCTTTACCTGCAGATAATTTCTGATAAAAGTATCAGGCTGAAACTGCAGTTGTTAATCGTGGTGTTTGCCTTAGTTTGTACATATTTTGGTTTGATATTTATACCGGCTAACCTTTTGGTATTGGTAGTAACAGTTTTAGCGTGTGGTTTGGGGGTGCTTTTACAACATGCCGACAAGTAATTTTATTTTATTAACGACACTCGTTACCGGCCTCGTTACCTGGCTTTCTAGAGTTTCACCGTTTATTTTGTTGAAGAAAATGTCTTTACCGCATGTAGTGATCGAATTTTTAAGTTTCGTTCCCATCGCAATTATGTCTGTTTTGTGGTTTGAGCAGATTTTTGTTCCCCATCTGGGGCACTTACCGGGGATTAATTACCTTAATCTGCTGTCGTCGTTGCCGACAGTTTTGGCTGCTGTTCTTTCCAAAAACTTGCTGGTAATTGTTGTAGTTGGTGTAGTGTCTGCCGCAATTTTCAATTTAGTATTATAATGTGTATTGATATGTATTATTTAGAATGAAGATGGAGGATCAGATGAAACAAGTAAGAATTAATGGCCGCGAGGTGCCAGCAATTGGGATTGGTACATGGCATATGGGCAGTGATGCGGCAAAAAAGCAGCCAGAAACTGCAGCAATTCAAGCCGGGATTGAGGCCGGAGCTAAATTAATTGATACCGCTGAGATTTACGGTAATGGCGCTTCAGAAATTTTAGTCGGTAATGCCATTAAACCTTACAAGCGTGAAGATTTATTTTTGGTATCAAAAGTTGCGGCGGCTAATGCCACTAAAAAAGAGATGGAAAAACATCTGGATGCAAGTCTTGAGCGGCTGCAGACAGATTATCTGGATATGTATCTTTACCACTGGCGCGGAGCGGTTCCGCTAGAAGAGACAATTGCCGAGCTGGACCGGTTGCGTGAAGGCGGAAAAATTAAATCCTGGGGTGTCTCCAATTTTGATGTGGCCGATTTAGAAGAAGTTGAAGCATTCCCGGCAGGTCATAATGTGGCAGCCAATGAGGATCTGTATAACTTGAATGCGCGTGGCTTAGACTTTGATTTAATTCCGTGGCAGAAAGAGCATGATGTGCCGCTGCTGGCTTACAGCCCGGTTGGTGGCCTGCACAACAATTTACATGCTGACATGTTGGAAAATCCGGTAATTAAGCAGCTTGCTGCAAAATATGCTGTGTCAGTTTATCAAGTTTTGTTAGCCTGGACGATTCGTGATGGTATTACGATTGCAATTCCGCAGACTTCTAATGCTGAACACATGCGGGACAATATTGCAGCTGGCAATTTGGAATTGACGACTGAAGATTTGGCACTTATTGACAGGGAATATCCGCGGCCAACGCATAAAATTCCGCTAGATTTGGATTAAACTAAAAAACAGGCTGCTGCCTGTTTTTTAATATCAAGATGGTGTAAATAATGTAAATAAGCTTTTCAAGAAAAAAACAATGGGGTGAAATTATGACTAAAACGTATTTATCGAACATTATCAAAAAAATTGGCTCACTTAAGATCCTGCTCTTTGTCCTGCTTTTATTCGTCGGGTACTTAGTCTATTTCACGCAGCCATATTTAATTACCCAATTATTTGCAGCAAATAATGCACAAGGAATAAAACTTTGGTTGTTGCTGGGGCTGGCGGTTTCGCTGATGATTCTACCGCTGATTACTTTGCTTAATAACAACTTTGTTCAAGCTGTCCGCAAATATTCTAAGGAAGAATTGTGGCAAAACGTTACTAACAAACCTTTTTACTATTTTACCGAGCATCCGGTTGGAAAAGTACAGAGCTATATTAAGGATGTTTCTTTTGCTTGCCGGCAGTTGGAACAAAATAGTTTACAGGTTATTGTTCAAATGAGTGCTATGCTGCTGCTGTACACAATCTTTTTGAGCATGAATAACTTGCTGCTGGGGCTGCTCTACCTATTTTTGTTTGTTGGTTACATGTTGATTTCGGTTAAAATGGCAAGACGCAACCGCAATAATGTCGCCAAGTCGTTAAAAAGCACAGCTTCGGTTAGTGAATACATGATTGACTACTACCAGAACATTGAAACCGTCATGTCGTTTCATTCTGAAAAATATGAGAACAAGCAGATGGATCAAATTTTGACCAGTGAACAAGAAACATACCAGCAGGTTCAGCATATTACAGATAAAACGGCGCTATTGCAGCAATTTTTAATTGTAATTGTCGCAAGTTTGATTGCACTCTTAGGCCAGCAATTTTTTGGTAGCAATTCAGGTAAAACCTTGGCAACTTTATTGATCTTGCTATATTCCGTATTAAATTTGTCAGGTTTTGGAACACAATATTTGGCAATTGAGGAGATGCTGAACCGAATTCGTTCGGGTTTAACGGAATTGGAATACGATCAGGCGAATGCGCAAGCAACAACTCATTATCAATTTGTGCTTGCTGCTAGAGGAATTGTCATTGAAAACCTGGCATATTCTTATCGCTCAGGCCAGCAGATTTTTGCCAACCTTAACCTTAGTTTCCCCAAAAAGCAAATGACCGCGCTAGTTGGTCCTAACGGTTCTGGTAAAAGTACTTTGCTGAAATTAATCAGCGGCTTTTATGCACCGGCTGGCGGCAGTATTATTTTTCCTTTTGAAAGTCGCCCCAGTATCATGTATACACCGCAAAGTGTGCCGTTATTTAATCGCTCGGTTATGGCTAATATTTGTTATCCCGATCAAGAAGTTGCCGCTGCGCAAGTTTTTTCTTTAGTAAAAGAAATTGGCTTGGATTCGTTAATTCATTCAGTTAGTGATTTGACTGAGAGAACACCGGGAGATTTTAAAAGTAAAATTTCTGGCGGTGAAAAGCAAAAAATTCTTTTTCTACGAGCAATTGTAACTGAACCGCAAATATTGCTTTTAGATGAGGTAACCAGTGCTTTAGATGAAAAGTCGATTTCTCGTGTTTACATCATGCTGAAGAAATATTTACCGCAAACAACGATTATCAGCATTGTTCACAGAACGGAAGAATTGGCTCATTATCAAAATGTCGTTTCGCTATAAAAGCAAGTTTTGTATATAAAAAATGTTTTGTCAGTGCATATTTTTGGTAAAATAGACAAGTTAAATAAATTCTAAAACTAAGGAAGTAATTAAATGGATTTATCACTTGTTATTGTTGCCGTCGCTGCCTTTTTGACGCCAACATTGCTGGCTCGGTTGAAAGTGTCGCTAATCCCATCAACCGTTGCAGAAATTATTGTGGGCGTAATTTTGGGAAAAAGTTGTTTTAATATTATTCATATTAACTCAGTTTTGAACACTTTAAGTACGTTAGGAACAATTATGTTATTGTTTTTGAGTGGAATGGAAATCGATTTTTCACTATTTAAGAAGAATAAGCCGACGACGGCTTTAGCTGCTAAAAAGGCGGAAAAAATGACAAAACAATCGCCGCTGAAAATTGCAATTATTGCTTATTCATTAACAATTGCTACTTCTGTTGTTCTGGGTATTCTTTTTAAGATCTGCAGTTTGTTTTCAGATATTTTCTTATCAGTAATTTTGTTTGCAACGGTTTCGCTCGTCTTTTTGGCTGCAGCATTTTTGCTGGCCCGTTTCCGTAACTTTTTTAATGTATTTGGTAAGTTAACCAAGTCAACAACTCAGCTGGACATGCGGTTTGCATTTTTGGTAATCGTAATTTTGGTTGTGTTAGCAATGTCGGTGGGGGCTGAAAATATTCTCGGTGCCTTTCTTGCCGGAATTGTGATCAAATTATTGGAACCTGAAGAAGTGACTCAGGAAAAGCTGAACGCGATTGGCTATGGCTTTTTAATTCCCTTTTTCTTCATTTTAACGGGGGTTAAGCTTGATTTAGGTGCATTGCTTGGTTCGCGGGCAACGTTAATGCTGATCCCGCTTTTATTACTTGCTTTTTTATTAGCAAAATTACCGGCATATTTTAGCTTTAAAAAATTATTTTCAAAGCGGAATTCTTTGGCCGGGACTTTTCTGGTTGAAACGACCATGACGCTAGTTATTTCTGGTGTTGCGGTTGCCCAAAATATCCATGCCTTGAGCAGCCAGCAGGGCGGGGCTCTGACTTTGGCAGCGGTTTTGACCTGTTTATTTGGGCCGATGCTGTTTAAGCAGTTATACCAACCGCAGGATGAGCAGGTCCCGAAAACGATTGTTCACATTATCGGGACAACGGTGGCATCGGTTGAAACTTATCATCAATTGCCACGAGATTGGTATGATACGAAGCTCTACACCCGGCATGAACAAAATTATCGTACTTACAAAAATTCTGCTCCTGTAACCTTTTTGGAGACAATGGAACCGCTAAAACTAATTGAATGGGGTATTTTTGACACAGATATTTTAGTAATTACTGATTTACGTTCGAAGATAAACTACAGTTTAGCAATTGCTGCGAAAAAATATGGTGTTGAACGTGTTTTGGTCAGAATGGATAACCCAGACCCTGATGAGGTCGGGGTAATGGAAGAGGAGCTGAAAAATTTAGGAATTGAATACTTCAATACCTTTGATACAAGTATTGGCGTTTTTCGGACCGCAATTGAGGCACCACAGGTTTTACGATTTATCACTTCTTCTAAGTCAAGTTTGTTTGAGGTGACGATGACCAATGACCGCTTTAACGGCAGCCTGCTGTCTGATTTGCCTGAGATAGATCAAGTAGTAATTAGTAAAATTGTGCGCGACGGCAAGTTTGTTGATCCGCATGATGATACGCGTTTGGCAACTAATGATCATTTAATTATGGCTGGTTCCCGAGAAGTTGTTTCTCGTTTACGATTATTATTAGATAACTAGTTTTTGATTTTTAATAAGAATAGAAGGGGCAACTATGAAAAGCTGCTCCTTTTTTTCTGAATTAATCTAGCCACCAATGAATGCAATTAACAGACAAATAATGATTGCCAAAACAAGAAGCGGTAATAGTAGGTGAATAAAAAAGACGAAGCCAATAACAACTAGGAATAGATAAACAAAAATCTTGATAAGTCCAAAGCCTAGTTTGATAAAAAGCCATAATAAGAAGAATACTAATAAGAACGTGAGAAAAAGCGTCAACATAAATAGTTCACCTCCATGATAGTAAATATTATAACTTAATTAAGGACAAGGCAGGTAAAAGTAGGGCGATTTTTGAAAAACTAAATAAAATTGGTTAATTTTGCCAAGCATAACTGCTATAATTTATTTCCATGTCAATGTACGAAAGAAAAATATTTCCTAGGAAATAATGGAGGGGTCATTTAATGCGTTATCGCCAAATAATTTTTGATGTTGATGATACTTTGATTGATTTTTATGCTACGGAAAGCTTTGCTTTGCGCGGCTTATTTGCAGCACACCAATGGAAGCTGACTACTGCTTTACAGCGCAAATATCATTCTTATAACCAGGGATTATGGCGAAGACTCGAACAGGGTGAAATTAATTATGAACAGTTGAGTGAGATGACATTTCATAATTTTATTAAAGATAATTTGGGGCTAGAGGTTGATGGCTTAAAAATGATGGATGAGTATCGCTCATATTTTGGTCAGGCACATAAATTGCTCCCGGGTGTAAAAGACACCCTGCAGTTTGCCAAGAAAAATAATTACCAATTAGCCGTTTTGAGCAATGGTGAAAAGCATATGCAAAGGCAACGTCTTGAATTGGCTGGAATTAAGGATTATTTTTCGCTAATTATTACTTCCGAGGAAGCTGGGCATTCAAAACCAGATTCACAGATTTTTGATTATTTTTTTAGTCAAACCGATATTGGTCCGTTTCAAACGATCTTTTTTGGCGATGGTTTAAAGTCAGATATTTTGGGGGCAACACGCTATGGCTTCGATAGTATTTGGTATAATCACCGTCACCGTGTAAATGATTTGCACTTACATCCGTTATTTGAGGTTGATAATTACTCGCAGCTTGTTGCAATTATGAAAAATAATTTTAATAAATTTTAATTTATAAACGCATAGCAGTAGAATGAAGTAGGGCCAATTATTTATAATAAAAGATAATTATATAAGGAGGAAATATAATGACACTGAATTCTTTAAATGATACTTACCGGCTTAACAATGGAGTTGATATCCCGGTTATTGGTTTTGGAACATGGCAGACACCTGATGGTGAAGTTGCGCGCGATTCGGTTTTAACGGCGATTAAAGCAGGTTACCGTTTGATTGACACTGCTGCTGCTTACGGTAATGAACAAAGTGTAGGGGAGGGGATTAAGAAAAGCGGTATTAACCGGCATGATTTATTTGTAACGACTAAGTTATGGAATACAGATCACGGATATCAAAACACCAAAAAGGCAATTGATACAAGCCTTAGTAACCTTGGTCTTGATTATCTTGACTTGTACTTAATCCATTGGCCTAGTCCGACTGCGACACGTGCTCATTGGGCAGAACTAAACGCTGAGAGCTGGCAGGCAATGGAAGAAGCTGTTAAAGCTGGTAAAATTCGGGCAATTGGTGTTTCCAATTTTAGAAAAAAACATCTTGATGAATTATTAAAAACGGCTGAAATTAAACCGGCAGTCAATCAAAACTACTTGAATCCAAGTGATATGCAAACCGCTTTAACTTCCTACAATGATAAGCTGAGCATTCTTAATGAGGCGTACAGTCCATTGGGAACTGGCGGTTTGCTGCAGGATCATACTGTAGAAAAAATAGCACAAGCATACGGTAAAAGCTCGGCGCAGCTTTTAATTCGCTGGTCTTTGCAACATGGTTTTCTGCCATTACCTAAGTCAGTTCATCCGGATTATATCAAGGCTAATGCTGAAGTTTTTGACTTTGAAATTTCGCCTGCAGATATGAAACTGCTTGATGGCTTGCATGGTGTAGGCAAACTAGCCAAGGATCCTGATGAGGCTAATTTCTAATTTTTATACTATAATGAGGAGAGCAAAAATGAAAATTGGTTTTATTGGGACGGGCAAAATTGGGACGTCCATAATTAAAGGTCTTTTACAGGCTCAAATTGCCAGTAAAGATATTTATGTATTGAATAGTGGCCATGAATCTGCAAAAATGACTGCACAAAAATATAATTTAACGTTTGTAAACAATTATGCTGATTTTAATGGTTGTGCCGTTGTAATTGTTGCTGTTGGTGGTCCCGCTACAACTAAAATCTTGCTAGCGTTAGGACAAAAGTATCAGGGAATCATGCTGTCAACTGGCGGCGGTGACCTTACGGAAATTAATCAAAAGACATCTGCGAGTGTGCATTTTGCACAAATTGTTCCGAATACACCGGTGCAAGTGGGTGAAGGAATTACCGCGATTAGTTTTATTCCAAATGAAAAACCGGAAGTAATTAAACAAGTTAAGACGATTTTTTCTAAAATGGGTGATGTTTACGTTGTTCCTGAGGAAATGCTCGGAATCTATGGAACGATAGCTGGCTGTACACCAGCTTATGTTGATTTAATGATTGAAGCACTCAGCGATGCAGCGGTTCAGAATGGTGTTAAGCGTGCGGAATCGTACCAGATAATTGAACAGATGCTATTAGGAACAGCTGAATTGGCATTAACTAATAAAAAGTTGCCTGAAGAATTAAAAGATGAGGTGACTACTCCTGGTGGATCAACAATCAGGGGTGTTACTAAGCTTGAAGAAGCGGGTTTTAGAAATGCTTTGATTCAAGCTGTTAATGCATCAGCTAATTAAGAGACAAAAAAAGAATGTTTCATATGAAACATTCTTTTTTTGCTTTGAACCACTATTAAATCGTTCCTGGGCGCTTTGCTTTTTCTACTTTATTGCCCATCGTCATTTTATCATCATAACCCCAGAACCAGGTAATAACAAAGGCAACAACAATTGCAACTGCACTAGCAAGTAGGAATGCATAGAAGCTACTAAGATCACTAGGATTCTTAGGATTGAAGAAACTTGAAAAGCCGATCAAACCACCTGTGAAGCCAAACATGGTTCCGTGCATTAATCCAGTAATTAGGCCGCCAAAAGCAGCACCGATTGAACCAGATATGAAGACCTTCTTATATCTTAGATTAACACCATAAATAGCGGGCTCGGTTACCCCACAGAAGGCACTGATCATTGCGGCAAAACCTAATTCTTTAATATCTGCCTTTTTTGATTTGATTGCAACAGCCAAAACGGCCGCACCTTGAGAAATCATTGTTGAACAGATAATTGCGTTAATTGCACTTTGCCCCGTACTTGCAATTTGCTGGGCAACCAACGGAACCACACCCCAGTGAAAGCCAAAGATAACCAAAACTTGGTAAAGGCCGCCGATGATGAAACCGCCAAGCCAACCTGAGACAGAAACCAGCCAGTTAATGAAGACAGCAATTCCGTTGGCAATTCCTTGAATAATTGGTCCTGTGATGACTAATGTGATCGTTGAAACTACCAAGACGGTGATTAACGGAACAAAAATCATTTGTAGATAGGTTGGTAAAACTTTCTTTAACCATTTTTCCAACTTAAAGGCCAACCAAGCTGCCAAAATCATTGGAAAGATTGAATAGGTATAGTTCAAAAACTGAAAATTTAGTCCAGCCAAGTTGAACATTACCTTGCCAGCTTTACCCCAGGCAATTAGCTGGGGCATAGTAATGACACCGCCGATGACAGCGGCAATAATTGGGTCACTGCCGAGACGTTTAGCGGCACTGAAGCCAACCCAGATAGGCAGGAAGTAAAATGCTGAATCTGCCATCGCACTAACTGTAATATATGGAACACTGTTAACATTAAGCAAGGAACCAAGCTGCGGCAGAGTGAGCAAAGCAAGGATGCCCTTGATAATTCCCGATGCCGCAATGACACCGATGACTGGACTCATTGAACCGGTTATAAAACCGATCAGGTTATTTAGTGCTCTTGTAAAAGGATTTTTACCAGTATTTTGATTGCCTTCTTGGCTTGCGGCCGTCTCATCTAATTCAGGAAGTTGCTTAATCAGTTCGTCATATAAATTAGCTACCCCATCGCCAATAACAACTTGATATTGACCGGAAGCATGCATTACGTCAAGGATACCACGCTGATTTTTCAATACGTCATCATCAGCTTTAGCTTCGTCTTTTAAGTAAAAACGCAGCCGCGTTATACAGTGAATCACATTTTTAATATTTTCTTTGCCGCCCACATTTTTGATGATAAAAGCAGCTAAATCAGGATTAGATAATTTTTTAGCTGAAGTCTTTTCCGAATTAGCAGCCTTAAGATAAGCAGTGGCGACAGAGTTTCCCGCCTTAGTCTCACCTTCAGTCACATCTACTCCGGCAATTTTGTCATTTGAATTGGTAATAACGGTAATAATCGTTGGATCCAGCTTGGATTGCTTAACCATATCAAGATCCATCACTGCAATTCGTTGACCTGCTGTGACGGTATCACCATTTTTTATGTTAATTGCAAATGGCTTACCTTTAAGTTCAACGGTATCAATTCCCATATGAACTAATACCTCAAGCCCTTCGTTAGTTTTAAGTCCAATTGCATGCTTTGTTGCAGCAATAGTCACGATTTTACCGGTAACTGGTGCTACAATTTCACCACTTGAAGGTATTAAACCGAACCCCTGGCCCATTGTTCCTTTGCTGAAAACGGGATCATTAATGCTGCTTAGGGCAACAACTTGACCGTTAGCAGGAGCCAAAAGAGAAGCCTTATTATTGTTTGCCATATTGTCCTCCTTTTCTACAATGCATTTGCATTTTTACTAAGTAATACAATAATATTATCATACTTGTCTATACAAGCTGTCAATAATTTGTTTACTGATATTTTTAGCAATTTAAATAAAAGTAGTTTACTTGTATGTACCGAAGTAGGTATAATAAAGAAAATTGATGAAAGGAATTTCAATGGAATCTAAATCTGATCTGATTGCACAAGATATTACTGCTAAAATTAGACATCAACAGTTTAAGATTAATTCATTTTTGCCAAGCGAAAGTGAGCTGACTATTTTGTATGGGACTTCACGTGAAACGGTTAGAAAAGCATTAGACCAGCTCAATTCTTTAGGCGTAATTCAAAAAATTCGCGGCAAAGGTTCAATGGTGTTAAATCTGGAAAAATATTCTTTTCCCGTTTCAGGAATTTCAAGCTTTGCTGAGCTAAGTCAAGCAATGGGAATGAGAACCGAAACTATTGTTTTAACTTTGAAAAAAATGAAGTCCTTACCAGCACTTTTTCAAGAGAAATTTCCTGAAGAAAAAGAGCAAAAGGGAATTTATATTGAACGTTTACGAATAATTAATGGGAAAGCAGAAATTCTTGATTGTGATTTCTTATTTACACCACCGATTACTGAATTACCGCTTGAAGCCGCGCAGACTTCAATTTATAGTTATCTCGAAAATAAAAAGGGCTTAGAAGTTTCATATGCTACAAAAGCAATTACGGTTGAGAAGATTGGCAAGCAATTGCAAAATAAACTCGGCATAGAAGGTAATTCAGCAGTTTTGGTAGCTAGCCATAATTTTTTGAGCGATGCAACTTTGTTTCAGCTTACTTTGTCCTATCATGATCCGCAAAAATTTAAATTTGTGGATTTTGCTCGTAGACAGAGAATCAAACCCTAAGGGAGCAGCTAATGGTTAATTTAGGCAAAAAAGTAATTTATCAAATTTATCCTAAATCTTTTTATGATTCTAACAATGACGGTATTGGAGATATTCAGGGAATTATTCAAAAAATTGATTATATAAAAAAACTCAATGTTGATATGATTTGGTTTAATCCTTTTTTTGTTTCACCACAGAATGATAATGGCTACGATATTGCTAATTATTATCAAATTGATCCGCTTTTTGGTACAATGGCAGATTTTGATGAGCTAGTTTCCAAATTGAAGGAAATTAATGTTGGTGTGATGCTTGATATGGTTTTCAATCATTGTTCAACTAGCAATGAATGGTTTCAAAGGGCTTTAGCTGGCGATGAAAAATACCGTAAATTTTTTTATTTACGTAAAGCAAAGCCTGATGGCAGCTTGCCGACTAATTGGCAAAGTAAGTTTGGGGGCCCAGCTTGGGCAAAATTTGGTGATACTGATTATTATTACCTGCATCTTTACGATCCCAGTCAAGCAGATCTTAATTGGCATAATCCAGAAGTCAGACAAGAAGTTTATAAAGTAGTTAATTTTTGGCGAGCTAAAGGAGTTCGGGGCTTTAGGTTTGACGTGATTAACGTTATTGGCAAAGCTGACAAGTTAGTTGATTCAACCGATCCAGTGCAAGAAAAGAGTTTGTATACTGATACGCCAATCGTTCATCAGTATTTAAAAGAATTAAATGCGGCAAGTTTTGGAAAGGATTTTGATAGTATAACTGTTGGCGAGATGTCATCTACCACGATTAAAAATTCAATTAAATACTCCAAACCTAGTGAACATGAATTATCAATGGTTTTTAATTTTCATCATTTAAAAGTTGATTATAAAAATGGTGAAAAATGGTCTAAGATGCCGTTTGATTTTATGAAATTAAAAAATTTGTTTGCTGATTGGCAAGAAAAAATGGATCAAGGTGGCGGCTGGAATGCACTCTTTTGGAATAATCATGATCAGCCTATGGCTCTCAACCGCTTTGGTGATCCTGGTAAGTACCGTATAAAATCTGCTGAAATGCTTGCTACTGCAATTCATTTAATGCGTGGTACACCATATATTTATATGGGTGAAGAAATTGGAATGATTGATCCTGATTATTCTTCAATTAATAATTATGTTGATGTAGAAAGCTTAAATGCTTTTAATAAACTGAAAAAACAAGGAATGTCGGATGAAGGGGCTTTGGCAATTGTTAAAGCCAAGTCGCGTGATAATTCGCGAACGCCAATGCATTGGGACTCTGACCAATATGCGGGTTTTAGCAAAGTAAAGCCGTGGCTGATGCCGAGAAAGCAGATGCAAATCAATGTCTGTAAAGAGCTAACCCAAGGAGAAATTTTTAATTACTATCAAAAATTGATTAGGATCCGAAAACATGAGGATTTGATTTCTGATGGGCATATCAAAATGTTTTTAAAAAATGATCCACAAATTTTGGCTTATGAGCGATTTAATCTTGATAGTACTAGTAAAATATTAGTTTTTACTAATTTTTATGGTCAAGAACATAAGATCCAAATACCAACTGCTTATGTGGATCAGCCGTATTCCATCTTGATTAGCAATTACCAAAGAGTAGCAGGTAATTTGCAACCTTCATTAATTTTTAAGCCATATGAAGCTCTTGCTATAAAGCTAAAGCCATAATATAGGATTTTAATTGAATATTTCCCGGGAAATAAAAAAGAAGTTGAGGAAAACTCAACTTCTTTTTTATATTAGATTCATCTAAAATTCTTTGTCTAAGTCAACTGGTGTATCAGGTTTTTCACCTTTGATTAACTTTAAGTTATTGTCAAATGCTTTAACAACCATGTTGCGAACTGCGTGAGTTGTGTAAAATGCTGTATGCGGAGTTACGAGAACATTTGGCCGTGCGATTAAATCAGCTAAACGTTTGTCTGGCAACTCTTTATTACTATAATCGCTGTTAAAGATACCAACTTCATTTTCATAAGTATCCATAACAAAGCCGAATATTTTACCAGAATCAAGGCCACGAATGACAGCATCAGTGTCAACTAACGGACCACGAGAAACATTAATGATCACAACACCGTCTTTCATTTTCTTGATTGACTCGTCATTAATCATATGAACATTTTCTGGCGTATCTGGAACATGCAATGAAATTACATCAGCTTGCTTGTAAATGTCATCAAGACTGTCAACGTAATAGCCTTTCTTTTCGAGTTCTGGGTTTTTGTAAATATCATAAGCAATGACTTTAGCGCCAAAGCCTTCCATTATCCTCATGAATACTTGACCGATATGACCGGTGCCGATAACACCGACTACTTGATCACGTACTTCACGACCGATTGTTGGTGCCCAACGAAAGTCATGTCGTGCAATTTTTTCATCCATTCGCTTATCCTGACGCAAAACACGTGCTGCTTGAACAGCTGCATGTTCAGCAATAGCATCAGGTGAATAAACTGGAACATTGGTTAACTTGAAGCCTAAAGACTTAGCTTTCTTTAAGTCAATATTGTCAATACCAACGTTACGTAAAGACCAATTCTTAATGCCAAGATCGGCTAAGGCTTGAATTGTATCGGCTTTATAGTCTAATTGCTGATAGGTTACAACGCCGTCAGCGCCTTTAGCTAAAGCAGCTGTTTCGGGAGTTAGAAGCTTATCAGTAAATTCTACATCAATGTCTTTATGAGCATTTTCCCATTCGTGTACGTATGGTTCTTCATCTTTTCGAATCGCATATGCAAAAATTTTAGTCATATTGTTTGCCTCCATAAGTTTAAAATATGCCTTCTTGTGCTATTATACACTTGTGTAAGTGAGACATAAATATAAAAATAATTTAAAACGTTTTCTTTTTTAAAACGCTTTAAAATTGGGTTAAATTAGGTTTCCATATAGGTGAAAATAAATGCAAATGAAAAATTTCATTCAAAGATTACCGATAAAAAATGTTACTGATTGTAAAATAATTCACGGAGGTGACACGAATAAAACTTATAAAATTATCGCTGCTAAGCAAAAATATTTTTTGAAGGTTCAACCATATGCAGATGCTGGTTACTTTGATCATGAGAAAAAAGGTTTGGTAGAAATTTCCCGGGCCGGTGCGAATACACTAAAGCCACTTGCAAGCGGACAGATTGATAATATGGCTTATTTGCTACTGAATTGGCTGGAAAAAAGTGTGGGCAGTCAAGCTGATTTAGGCAGAATGGTTGCTAAACTTCATCAAAGACACAATAATAGTTTCGGGTTTGGCGATTATTATCGAACTAGAATCTTGCTTAAAGATAATCGCTGGCGAACAAGTTGGATTAATTTTTATGTTGAACAACGGCTTCTTCCGGAGGTTAATTATGCTAAGAAAGTTGGTCGTTGGAATGATTGGCGTGAACATCATTTTGAACAGATGGTGACGGCTTTTACAACTTATTATGCAGATAAAGTGATCGTACCAAGTCTGTGTCATGGTGATCTTTGGTTTGGCAATGTAATGTTTGCAGCCGGTAAGCCTTACTTAATTGATCCCGATGCAGTTTATGGTGATCGGGAATTCGATCTGGCAATGACCACCGTTTTTGGCGGCTTCAATGATGATTTTTATGCGGCTTATAACGAGGTTTACCCACTTGTACCAGGTGTGGAAGAGCGATTAAACTGGTATCGTTTTTATTATTTGTGCATGCACCTGAATTTGTTTGGCGAAATATATGGTAATGCAGTAGATGATATTTTGCGGCAGTATTAAAAAGCTTTATAATGTATGGATATAAGTAAAAAGGGAGAAAAGATGATCTTAATTTCATGGAATATTGATTCGTTAAACGCGGCATTAACGGGCACTTCTGCGCGAGCAGAGGAAACGCGAAAAGTATTAGAAAAAATACACACTGAGCGTCCAGACATTATTGCAATTCAAGAAACTAAACTGCGTGCCACAGGACCAACTAAAAAGCACCAAGAAGTCTTGGCGGAAGAATTTCCTGAGTATCATTATGTTTGGCGCTCATCGGAAGAGCCGGCACGCAAGGGGTACGCCGGGACAATGTACCTGTATAAAAAAGAATTGGCACCGCAGGTGACATACCCCCAAATTGGCGCACCAGGCACAATGGATGAAGAGGGCAGAATTATTACTCTAGAGTTTCCTAAATGTTTTGTTACTCAAGTTTATACGCCAAATTCTGGTAACGGGTTGAAGCGTCTTTCTGAACGTCAGGTATGGGACCAAAAATATTTGGAATACCTAAAACAGCTGGATCAACAAAAACCGGTTTTAGCCAGTGGAGACTATAACTGTGCCCATACACCGATCGATCTTAAGCATCCCGATAATAACCATCATTCTGCCGGCTTTACTGATGAAGAACGGGCCGGGTTTACTAACTTGTTAAATGCCGGTTTTACAGATACTTTTAGGGAAATTAACGGTAACGTTGAGGGCGTGTATTCTTGGTGGGCCCAGCGTGTGCGCACGGCAAAAGCAAATAATTCTGGCTGGAGAATTGATTATTGGCTCACCAGCAACCGGATTGCCGATAAGGTGAAACGCTCGGAGATGCTGGATACTGGTGCCCGTGCTGATCACTGTCCGATTTTATTAGAAATTGCTTTATAGGTAATTTTGGGACATCTTTGTTAGATGTCTTTTTTATTTTTTTAAAATAAAGTTTGAGGAGAAATAGATGAACAAGCCATTACAAGATGCAATTCTCAACGGATTGTATGATCAAAGTTATCCTGGACATGAATTATTAAGCCCCAAACTTTTGCAAAATAAGCATGATGACAAGATTTGGTTGACGTTGCGTCAGGAGCTTACAACGTGTTCAGGTTTTACTTGGGCGGTTGCCTTTGTTACTCAGGATATGCTGGTGCCGCTTAAGGTGGTGCTGGCTGATTTGGCTGCCAAAAATGTTCAGGGTACTTTGATTACGGGAGACTATCTCGGCTTCAATAACCCCCAGGTTTTCCGCGAGTTACAGAAAATTCCTAATTTAACCGTAAAAATTGCTGGCAAGAGCGGCTTTCATGCTAAGGGCTATCTGTTTGAGCATGAAGGTTATCAAACTATCGTCATTGGCAGTGCGAATTTTACGCGTGCGGCTTTGCTGAGTAATTATGAATGGGCATTGAAAATCAGTTCTGCAAACGAAGCCGGACTGACAAAACAAATTGGCAGTCAGATATTGCGGCTAAAAGAAAATAGCATGGATCTAACGCAGGATTGGCTGGCTAATTATGAGAAGAATTGGGTCAAGCCAGTAAGCACTACTTCAGTTCTGCAAAAAGGGGATGCGGTAATTGTTCCTAATAAGATGCAGCAGTCGGCACTAGCTGAATTGAATGGCTTGGTGGCTGAGGGGCAAAAACGTGGCCTGGTTGTATCAGCAACTGGGACAGGCAAGACTTATTTAGGTGCTTTTGCGGTAAAAGCATTTCAACCTAAGAAATTTTTATATGTTGTTCACCGGGAGCAAATTGCTAAAAAAGCCCTAAAAAGTTTTTACAAAGTAATCGGCGGTGATCGTTCCGATTATGGCTTGTTGGCGGGTAATCGGCATGATTTAAGCAAAAAATACTTGTTTGCCACGGTCCAAACAATCAGTCAGCCTAAAACGTTAGAAACACTAAAGCGACACGAGTTTGATTATATTTTAATTGATGAGGCACATCGTGCTGCTGCTCCGAGTTATCAGCGGATATTAGACCACTTTGCGCCAAAATTCTGGTTGGGGATGACGGCAACTCCGGAACGAATGGATGATCAGGATGTCTACCAAATTTTTGATTACAATTTAGCTTATGAAATTAGGCTGCGTGATGCTTTAGAAGAAAAGATGCTGGCCCCGTTTCACTATGTTGGGGTTCAGGATTATGAAAATAATGGTGAGATAATCGATGAAACAACTAATTTGCGCTACCTGGTTTCGGCCGAAAGGGTTAACTATGTTTTAAAAGAACTGGACTACTACGGTTATTGCGGCTCGCAGCCGTGCGGTCTAGTTTTTTGCAGCCGGCAGGAAGAAGCATATGAATTAGCCCAAATTTTTACAAGTAAAAATCATCCGGCAGCCGCTTTAACCAATCAGGATAGTGCCAAAAGGAGAAATGAAGTTATCGGCGAGCTTGAGCGAGGACAGCTTGAATACATTATTACGGTTGATCTTTTCAATGAGGGCGTTGATATTCCGGCACTTAATCAGATTGTGATGCTGCGTAATACCCAATCAAGTATTGTCTTTATTCAGCAACTAGGGCGGGGTCTGCGTAAGTATCCGGGGAAAGATTATGTGACGGTAATCGATTTTATTGGTAATTATAAAAATAATTATTTAATTCCAATTGCCCTCAATCAGGATACAAGTCATGATCAGGATCGGGTGCGTGAAGAAATCACCCTGCCAAATTTTATCGGTGTATCAACGATCAATTTTAGTAAGATTGCGTCGACTAAAATTTTGGCTTCGCTTGAACAGATTAAATTGGACAGTTTTAAAGAGTTGCGGCAGTCTTATCATGATTTGAAAGAAAAAATTGGCCGGGTACCGTTATTATTTGATTTTTATCGTTATGGCTCAACGTCACCGGAAGTATTTGCAAATAATCACGGTCTGCAAAATTACGGGACGTTTCTGCTTAAAATGGGAGAGCATGTTAGTTTGACCAAATATGAAAATGAAGTGCTTGCGTTTGTTACCAAGGAATTATTGAATGGAAAAAGACCACACGAATTGGTTCTGCTTAAGCTGTTGTTGAAGAATAAACAGGCTAGCCGGGATGAATTTGAACAAGAATTAAAAAATCACTGTGCCTACGTTGATAATGCCGTTCTCAGTTCGGTGGAAGATATTTTATCCCTGGATTTCTTTGCGGTTAAGCAGGGTAAAACTACAAAAAAAGAGCAGTACGGCAATCAAGCATTAATTGAGCGCGTCGGATTATTTGATTATCAGTTTACACCGCTGATGATCCAAGCATTAGCAAAGGATTCCGTATTTAGAAAGCTGTTTACTGATGCGGTTATGACGGGCTTAGCCCTTAATGAAAAATATGATAATCACCAGCAGTTTACCCTCTACCAGCAGTATGACCGCAAGGATGTTTGCCGGTTGCTAAATTGGCCTAAGGATGTTTCGGCCCCGATGTACGGCTACCGTGTTGATAAAAGCGAAACGCCAATCTTTATCACTTATAAAAAAGATGCGGAAGATAAGCGAAATGCACTATACCACAATACTTTGTCGGATGGCCGGAGCCTGCGCTGGTATACCAGAACACCGCGGCATATTGCATCGGATGAAGTACAGCGACTACTTAATACACCGCAAATGAAATTACATTTATTTGTGAAAAAAAGTGATGCGGTCGGCAAAAAATTCTTTTATTTAGGTCAAGCACAAATTGAGCGCGAAACCGTTAAGGAGGAATTATTGGGCCCAAAGAAAAAAGCAGCAGTCGGGATGAACTTGCTGTTAAAGCATCCGTTAGAAACACGGATGTACGAGTTGCTTTTTAGTTAAATTTGGTTTTAATTATCGTTACTGGCGGTATCGCCTGATGATCACCGTTTAGTAGTTTAAGCATCAACTGCCCCGCCTTTTTCCCTATTTGGTAAGGATTCTGCATAATCATTTTAGCGGTTGGCCAGATTGTCGGGATTAAATCGGTGTCGGCAAAACCTGAAATTTGCAGATTTTTATTTGAAATCAAACCATCGCTAAGCAAAGCAGATAAAAAGGTGAAGAACCACCGTTCCTCAAGAAAGAACAAAACGGTTTTAGAATTAGTATTGGTTAAAGCTTTTCCTAACTTATGATAAATTGCATGATTATGCTTGCCGGAATTGTTTGCTTCCAGCTCTAATACTTTAACCTGCGGATAAACTTCTTTGATTCCCTTCAGTCGCTCTTGCCTAGTTGAAGCAACCGAAATTGTTGATGATAAAACAATGGCTTCAGTACAGCCGTTATTCTGAAAATATTTGGCCGCGTTATAACTGGCGCTGTAATTATCACTTAACACCTGGGGCCAAGGAGAATAATCTAATTTGCGGTCAAGGATTACAATCGGCATTTCCCTTTTTACTTCATTTTTAATTGTTACTGCATCACTGCCCAGCGGCTGTAAAATTAATCCGTCGTAGGTGTTTAGGCCTACTTCGTTAATTAAATGCTGTTCCTTTTGCTGCTGCGAATTTGTGTCAAGCATCACCGTTGTGTAGCCGCTAGATTCTAAGACGAAACTAGCGCCCTTAAATAATTCAGTCGAAAATGAATCCGCAATGTTTACAACAATGATTGCAATTGTTTTGCTTTTATTGGTAATCAACTGTCTGGCGGCGGCGTTAGGAACATAATTTAATTTATCAATGGCATTTTTAACCTGTTGCGCGGTTTTGGTGGACATTCGATTTAATTTACCGTGAAGATATCGTGATACCGTGGCAATGGAGACACCTGCCAAATTGGCAACATCTTTGATACTAGCTGATTTTTTCATAGAGTCCTCAAATTCAAGTTATTACAGCTATTATAGCAAACAAATTAATAGTCGGAGAAAACTATCTTTTTAACAATTCGTGATTGAAATATTTTAGGTAAAGGTTTACCATAAAGCTATAATTTAAAAAGAATAATGGAGGAATTTTTATGCAGAAGAGCGAAACATTGTTGGCAGTAAAAAAAGCCGGAGTAGTGGCTGTTGTCAGAGGAAAAACAAAAGAAGAGGCCTGTCAAACGGCAATTGCGTGTATAAAGGGCGGCGTTACGGCAATTGAGTTAACCTTTACTGCCCCTCAGGCTGATGAGATTATCCGCCAATTAAGTGCAGATTATGGTGATGATCCAGAAGTGGTTATTGGTGCAGGAACGGTTCTGGATCCGATTACCGCTAGAATTGCAATTATGGCAGGTGCCAAATTTATTGTTGCACCTTCGTTTTCTAAGGAAGTTGCGTTGCTATGCAATGAATATCAGATACCATATATGCCAGGATGCATGACGGTTACTGAGATTCAAACAGCGATGCGGTATGGTTCAGAAATTGTTAAAGTATTTCCAGGCAGTGTTGTGGGTCAAGGCTTTATCAAAGCTGTTAAGGCACCACTACCGCAAGCAAACCTGATGCCGACCGGTGGGGTAAACCTGGATAACATGCATGACTGGTTTGAAGCTGGAGTGGTTGTCGTTGGTGCCGGCAGTAATTTGACCGCTGCCGCTGCTAAGGGTGATTTTGCTGCGGTAACCAGACAAGCAGCAGCTTATCACAAAGAATTTTTACAGATACAAGGAAAATAGGTGCAGTATGCAAAAAGTAGTAACCTTTGGCGAAATTATGTTGCGGCTTAAACCCGACGAAAATCAAAGAATTGTGCAGACAAATAATTTTTCGGGGCTCTATGGAGGAGCAGAAGCGAATGTAGCGACCTCACTGTCTCTTCTTGGCGACCATGCACAATTTGTTTCTAAAGTTCCGAGCCATGCGGTAGGGCAAGCGGCTTTAGGAACTTTACGCCGTTATGGCGTTGATGTATCGCAGATGCGTGCAGGCGGCCCTCGGCTAGGAATTTACTTTTTTGAAAAGGGTGCAAGTATTCGTAATACAAGTGTTGTTTACGATCGTGCTGGCAGTTCGTTTGCTGTTTCACTGGCTGAAGAATATGACTGGTCGAAAATTTTACAAGATGCAAGTTACTTTTACTTTTCTGGGATTACACCGGCAGTTTCAACGCAAATGCGTAAGGCAGTGCTAACTGCCTGTCAGTATTGTTCTGAACATGGTATTAGTGTTGTTTGCGATCTTAATTATCGCGGCAAGATGTGGTCTCAGGAAGAAGCACAGAAAACGATGGCACAGCTGATGCCTTATGTTGACATTTGTATCGCAAATGATGAGGATTTTGAAGCAACCCTGGGAATTAAGGCCTTTGATGGCAATATGCGCCACGGAATTAACCAAAAAGCTGCATTTGTTGCCGGCATGAAGGAAATAACTGTTAAATATCCAAACTGCCGCACGGTTGCTAGCGTGCTCCGTAATATTTATTCTGTAGAAGATTCAGAATGGATGGCCCTGATGATCGATAATGGCAAGGTTTATGAAACACCTGTTTATAAAATGCATGTTTGGGAAGGTGTCGCAGCGGGGGATGCTTTCGGTGCCGGACTGGTTCACGGATTGCTGCATAATTTTAATGAACAGGAAAGAATTAATTATGCAATTGCCGCAAGCGTCCTAAAATTAACGATTAGCGGGGACCTTAATTTAGTTACCGATGCAGAGATTCGTGCCGTAATGGCTAAGCAAGGCAGCATGCGTGTTCAGCGATGATTTAAAATAAAAATTACGATTGAAAATTAACACATGAGGATTAAGTTCCCCGTGTGTTTTTTGGTGCTGCCTTTTTTGTCAAAAAGTGTCTGGAAAAAACTCAAATCAAAAAAGAATGTTAGAACAAAAAACTAACATTCCTTTTTTGATATAATCTTTTGTTTAGATTACACAACAAAAAGTTACAAAATTTAAAGATATTTACAATAACATTCGACTTTAATAATTGCTCTTAAACAATATTTTTCAAAAGCATAGTTTTTTCTCAGACGTGTGAACTATTTGTTTAATTAAAAAACAAATTTTTATTATCGTGAAGTAAAAGTATCAGCTTTAATATGTTGTAAGATTTCATAACCAACATCTTTTTCGTCGTTTTCATTATCGTCAGTTTGGTTCAGAAACATTACGATACCATTTTGGTTGTCGCTTGTTAATTGCACCCAAGTGCCAAAATGAGTTCCGTTTAAACTGCCATACGCAAGTTTAAGGTTATCATCATTCTTAAGGTATAAGCCACCAGAATAATTGGTTACCTTGCTGTTGAGATGAGTTAAATAGTTAAAATCAGATTTGTCAAGAATTGTCCCGTCTGTTAAACCAACTTGAATTTTGTAATATTCTTCTGGAGTAGTAAACAAGTTACCAGCTCCAGGAATTTGGGATGCAAGGGATTTTTTTACATAACTAGAATTTTGGTAATTCTTGCTACCATTTGAATAATACGATATTGGATCGGTTTGTGCCTTTGGAATATCTTGGTAAAGACATGTGTTTTCGAGGTCCAATTTATCGATTACTCTGCTTTGGAGGTTTGCATCGTATGATTTTCCGGTTAATTGACGAATGATGCCGGTAAGTAAGATATAATTGGTATTGTTATAATGATAACTGCCCACTTTTCCACTGGCAGAGCGGTTAACATTGTTAACCACCCAGTTGATGGCATTAGCTTCGGAATAGTTATACCCACGATCAATTTCGGTACCTGTTGCTATAATACCTGAGGTATGAGTCAGCAAGTTTCCCACGGTGATATTACCGGCGTTCTTTAAAGTGGGATACCAGCGCGAAATTTTCGTGTATTGAGAAAATTCTTGGTCAGTATCTGATTTCTCGTTAATTAATTGGACAATCATTGCCCCAGTGATCACTTTTTGTAAAGATGCTGAGGGATAAATGACCTGTGGGTCGCCATTGCCAATTTTTTTACCATACCAAGCATAGCCATAGCTAATTTCTTGTGGCACACCATCTTCAATTATTTCGACGCTGCCGCGAACATGATGCTTTGCTAAGGTATTACGGACGAAAGTATACATGTCTGTTTGACTAGAATCAGTTGCCGCATGTGCTGGTTGCAAACAGGTATTAATTGCCATAATTGGGATAGATAATGCTAAAATTATGGTGATCATAAAAGTAATAAATTTGTTTTTCAAAGTAAAGTTCTCTCCCCTCAAGGTTGTTAATTTGTATTATAAAACTTCTGCGCCAATAAAAATATGCAAAAGTATTAAATTTATTTTACGATAGGTAATTTCTTCTTAATAATTATGGATAATGCTAGAAAAATCACTATGCATGTAAAGGCATTAAAATGACAAAGAGAATAATTATTCACGATCTTTTGGTTTTAAAGCAGAAATCTACTCCGGCTGCAATCAGGGATTTGGACATAGCAATAGATTTAAAAGACACTTTAATCGCAAACCGCAAGTCTGCTGCTGGACTTGCAGCCAACATGATTGGTGAAACTAAGCAAATTATTGCTTTTTATGCAGGGCCATTAGTAATCGTAATGTTGAATCCAGTTATAGTAGAAAAGTCTGACCAATATCTTGCTGATGAAGGTTGTCTTTCCTTGCCTGGCACTAGAAAAGTCAAACGTTACAAGAATATTACTGTTAATTTCCAAGACATGAATATGAAAAAACAAACTCAAAAGTTCGTAGGCTATGTAGCAGAAGTTATTCAACATGAAGTCGATCATTGTCGAGGAATTATGGTGTGATTTTGACTAGTTAGGATAATTTTTTAAAAAAGTAGAAAAAAAGACTTGCCAAGGAGAGGATAAATTGCTAATATAAATAACTGTCGCCGGGAGGTAAGCAAAAAGAGCTTAAAAGAAAGCGACAAGCGAGCGAAAAAAGTTCTTGACAAAGAGAGCAAAAGTTTGCTAATATAAATAAGCTGCTTTTGAAAGAGGAAGCAACAGGTAGTACCTTGAAAACTGAACAATGTTTTCGCAAAATGTGCGGGTGAAAGAACCCAAACAAAAGAGCGAAGTCAATTTCGCAAGCAAATAAATCTGAGATAATATCTTAGAGAACGAATGAGCAAACATTCAAACAAACAGATAAAAATGAGAGTTTGATCCTGGCTCAGGACGAACGCTGGCGGCGTGCCTAATACATGCAAGTCGAGCGAGCATATTTAACGGAATACCTTCGGGTAGGAAGAAAAATAAGCGAGCGGCGGATGGGTGAGTAACACGTGGGGAACCTGCCCTCTAGACTGGGATACCATTTGGAAACAGATGCTAATACCGGATAAGAGCGAGAAGCGCATGCTTCAAGTTTAAAAGGCGGCTATTAAAGCTGTCGCTAAGGGATGGCCCCGCGGTGCATTAGCTAGTTGGTAAGGTAACGGCTTACCAAGGCAATGATGCATAGCCGAGTTGAGAGACTGAACGGCCACATTGGGACTGAGACACGGCCCAAACTCCTACGGGAGGCAGCAGTAGGGAATCTTCCACAATGGACGCAAGTCTGATGGAGCAACGCCGCGTGAGTGAAGAAGGTTTTCGGATCGTAAAGCTCTGTTGTTGGTGAAGAAGGATAGAGAGGGTAACTAATCTTTATTTGACGGTAATCAACCAGAAAGTCACGGCTAACTACGTGCCAGCAGCCGCGGTAATACGTAGGTGGCAAGCGTTGTCCGGATTTATTGGGCGTAAAGCGAACGCAGGCGGAAGAATAAGTCAAATGTGAAAGCCCCCGGCTTAACCGGGGAATTGCATCGGAAACTGTTTTTCTTGAGTGCAGAAGAGGAGAGTGGAACTCCATGTGTAGCGGTGAAATGCGTAGATATATGGAAGAACACCAGTGGCGAAGGCGGCTCTCTGGTCTGTAACTGACGCTGAGGTTCGAAAGCATGGGTAGCGAACAGGATTAGATACCCTGGTAGTCCATGCCGTAAACGATGAGTGCTAAGTGTTGGGAGGTTTCCGCCTCTCAGTGCTGCAGCTAACGCATTAAGCACTCCGCCTGGGGAGTACGACCGCAAGGTTAAAACTCAAAGGAATTGACGGGGGCCCGCACAAGCGGTGGAGCATGTGGTTTAATTCGAAGCAACGCGAAGAACCTTACCAGGTCTTGACATCTCCTGCAATACATAGAGATATGTAGTTCCCTTCGGGGACAGGAAGACAGGTGGTGCATGGCTGTCGTCAGCTCGTGTCGTGAGATGTTGGGTTAAGTCCCGCAACGAGCGCAACCCCTATTATTAGTTGCCAGCATTAAGTTGGGCACTCTAATGAGACTGCCGGTGACAAACCGGAGGAAGGTGGGGATGACGTCAAGTCATCATGCCCCTTATGACCTGGGCTACACACGTGCTACAATGGCTAGTACAACGAGGAGCGAGACTGTGAAGTTAAGCGAATCTCTTAAAGCTAGTCTCAGTTCGGATTGCACTCTGCAACTCGAGTGCATGAAGCTGGAATCGCTAGTAATCGCGGATCAGCACGCCGCGGTGAATACGTTCCCGGGCCTTGTACACACCGCCCGTCACACCATGAGAGTCTGTAACACCCAAAGTCGGTAAGATAACCTGTAAAGGAGTCAGCCGCCTAAGGTGGGACAGATGATTAGGGTGAAGTCGTAACAAGGTAGCCGTAGGAGAACCTGCGGCTGGATCACCTCCTTTCTAAGGAAGAAGACAGTGGAAGAGTAGGCAAACTACTAAAGAAGCAGTCAACGGAAGCACATGGAGCGGGACATTGTTTAGTTTTGAGGGTAATACCTCATAATAGGAAACGTTAGTCGGGCCTATAGCTCAGCTGGTTAGAGCGCACGCCTGATAAGCGTGAGGTCGATGGTTCAAGTCCATTTAGGCCCATTGACATTTAACTCAACTAGAGTTATTGTCAGATTAATAATTTAATAATACGGGGGCTTAGCTCAGATGGGAGAGCACCTGCTTTGCACGCAGGAGGTCATCGGTTCGATCCCGTTAGCCTCCATTGGATCTAAATAGATCCATGGTTAGTACATTGAAAACTGAATATAATCCAAGAAAGATAATAAAAACCGAGACAATCATAAAGATAGAGAACAGATTGTAGAGCGACCGAGAGAGTAAGATCTTAAAGTAATAAGGTCAAGTAAAGAAGGGCGCACGGTGAATGCCTAGGCACAAGCAGGCGAAGAAGGACGTGACTAACGACGAAATGCTTCGGGGAGTTGTAAGTAAACAGAGATCCGGAGATGTCCGAATGGGGGAACCCAGTACAAGAGATTGTATTATCATTAACTGAATAAATAGGTTAATGAGGCGAGACGCAGTGAACTGAAACATCTAAGTAGCTGCAGGAAGAGAAAGAAAAATCGATTTCCTTAGTAGCGGCGAGCGAAGAGGAAAGAGCCCAAACCAAATGATTTATCATTTGGGGTTGTAGGACTACAAAGAGGTATTGTGAGTGATAGCAGAATTAGTTGGGAAACTAAGCCAGAGAGGGTGAGAGCCCCGTAAGCGAAATTGCAAGCAAGCCGAGTAGGATCCTGAGTAGGCCGGAACACGAGGAATTCCGGTTGAATTAGCGGAGACCATTCCGTAAGGCTAAATACTAGTTTGTGACCGATAGTGAACCAGTACCGTGAGGGAAAGGTGAAAAGAACCCCGGAAGGGGAGTGAAAGAGAACCTGAAACCGTGTGCCTACAAGTAGTCAGAGCCCATTAAAGGGTGATGGCGTGCCTTTTGTAGAATGAACCGGCGAGTTATGTTAATTAGCGAGGTTAAGTCAGAAAAGATGGAGCCGAAGCGAAAGCGAGTCTGAAGAGGGCGAGTAAGTTAGTTGATGTAGACCCGAAACCAAGTGACCTATCCATGACCAGGTTGAAGGTGAGGTAAAACTCACTGGAGGACCGAACCCACGTAAGTTAAAAATTGCGGGGATGAGTTGTGGATAGCGGTGAAATTCCAAACGAACTTGGAGATAGCTGGTTCTCTCCGAAATAGCTTTAGGGCTAGCCTTGTGGAAGAGCATAATGGAGGTAGAGCTCTGTTTGGACGAAGGGCCCGTCAGGGGTTACTGAATTCAGATAAACTGCGAATTCCAGATATGTATACACAGGAGTCAGACTGCGAGTGATAAGATCCGTAGTCGAAAGGGAAACAGCCCAGATCACCAGTTAAGGTCCCAAAATCTATGCTAAGTGGAAAAGGATGTGGAGTTGCGTAGACAACTAGGATGTTGGCTTAGAAGCAGCCATCATTAAAAGAGTGCGTAATAGCTCACTAGTCGAGTGACGCTGCGCCGAAAATTTACCGGGGCTAAGCATAGTACCGAAACTGTGGATGTGCACGAGAGTGTACGTGGTAGGAGAGCGTTCTAAATGCGGCGAAGGCTAACCGAGAGGATAGTTGGAGCGTTTAGAAGTGAGAATGCCGGTATGAGTAGCGCAAGACAGGTGAGAATCCTGTCCGCCGAAAGACTAAGGTTTCCTGGGGCAGGCTCGTCCGCCCAGGGTAAGTCGGGACCTAAGACGAGGCCGAAAGGCGTAGCCGATGGATAACAGGTAGAAATTCCTGTACTGCGTTTAATCGTTAATAGCGAAGGAGGGACGCAGGAGGCAAGGAACGCATGGTGCTGGAAACCATGTTTAAGCAACAAGTGCGTAAGTGAGTGAAATGCTTGCTAACAGACAACACAAGTTGTGATGAGGAGCGAAATTAAAGTAGCGAAGGTTCTGTAGTCACACTGCCAAGAAAAGCTTCTAGCAAGAGAGAGCGTACCCGTACCAGAAACCGACACAGGTAGTCGAGTGGAGAACACTAAGGTGAGCGAGAGAACTCTCGTTAAGGAACTCGGCAAAATGACCCCGTAACTTCGGGAGAAGGGGTGCTGGTCGCAAGATCAGCCGCAGTGAATAGGCCCAAACAACTGTTTATCAAAAACACAGGTATCTGCAAAGTCGTAAGACGACGTATAGGTGCTGACACCTGCCCGGTGCTGGAAGGTTAAGAGGAGAGCTTAGACGCAAGTCGAAGGTTCGAATTGAAGCCCCAGTAAACGGCGGCCGTAACTATAACGGTCCTAAGGTAGCGAAATTCCTTGTCGGGTAAGTTCCGACCTGCACGAAAGGTGTAATGATTTGGGCACTGTCTCAACGAGAGACTCGGTGAAATTATAATACCCGTGAAGATGCGGGTTACCCGCGACAGGACGGAAAGACCCCATGGAGCTTTACTGCAATTTGATATTGGGTAGCTGTTAAACATGTACAGGATAGGTAGGAGCCAGAGAAGCTAGGACGCTAGTCTTAGCAGAGGCAATGTTGGGATACTACCCTTGTTTGATGGCTACTCTAACCTAGACCGCTAAGCGCGGTCGGGGACAGTGTCAGACGGGCAGTTTGACTGGGGCGGTCGCCTCCTAAAATGTAACGGAGGCGCCCAAAGGTTCCCTCAGAATGGTTGGAAATCATTCACAGAGTGTAAAGGTATAAGGGAGCTTGACTGCGAGAGAGACAACTCGAGCAGGGACGAAAGTCGGGCTTAGTGATCTGGTGTTACCGCATGGAAGGGGCATCACTCAACGGATAAAAGCTACCCTGGGGATAACAGGCTTATCTCCCCCAAGAGTTCACATCGACGGGGAGGTTTGGCACCTCGATGTCGGCTCGTCGCATCCTGGGGCTGAAGTAGGTCCCAAGGGTTGGGCTGTTCGCCCATTAAAGCGGCACGCGAGCTGGGTTCAGAACGTCGTGAGACAGTTCGGTCCCTATCCGTCGTGGGCGTAGGAAATTTGCGAGGAGCTGTCCTTAGTACGAGAGGACCGGGATGGACATACCGCTGGTGTACCAGTTGTCTTGCCAAAGGCATAGCTGGGTAGCTAAGTATGGCCGGGATAAGCGCTGAAAGCATCTAAGTGCGAAGCCCCCCTCAAGATGAGATTTCCCATACGTAAAGTAGTAAGACACCTCTAAGACTAAGAGGTAGATAGGCTAGGAGTGGAAGAGCCGTGAGGTTTGGAGCGGACTAGTACTAATCAGTCGAGGACTTGACCAAAAGCGAAGCGATCTGGAAGGTTGATATTAGAAGATGGATTATATTTAGTTTTGAGTGTAAAAGCTCAGAGAAGAAGTACGGTGGCAAAAGCAAGAAGGAAACACCTGTTCCCATGTCGAACACAGAAGTTAAGCTTCTTAACGCTGAGAGTAGTTGGTGGGAGACTGCCTGCGAGGGTAGGAAGCTGCCGTGCTTTTTTAATAATCCGGCTTAGCTCAGTTGGTAGAGCGCTTGACTGTTAATCAAGATGTCGTCAGTTCGAGTCTGACAGCCGGAGCTAAGCAAGAAGAGGAGAGGAAGACCTGAAAGGGTCTTCCTTTTTTGCCCTATTTTATGTCTGGTTCAAGTTGAAGCTTGCAAAAATCTGTAATTAACTTTGCAAGAGTTGGTGATATTTTTCTAGCATCTTTAGTTGCAATAAAATATTTAATCCGAATGAATTTTGGATCAATTGGAAGTAAATTAATGGGTGTTGGTGCCATTCTTTTAATGATACTGGCTGCTGAAATAGTTAAACCGAGGCCGTGAATAGCTAGATTAGTCACAGTAATGACACTTTTACTTTCAGTTATTATGTTTGGTTTCACATGAAACTTTTGAAAAATTCCGTTTAGCTGATGCCTAATTGCTGACCCTGGTGCACTTGCTACAAAAGGAGCTTGAAGTATTTCTTTTAAATTATATTCGTTTGGCTTAAGAATAAATTTTCCTTTTTGAAAATACTTTGATTTGGGAGAAATAATAATAAAGTAGCGTTCACCGCCATTGACGTAAAACTTTATTCCTTTTGTCAATGCTTCAGGTGTTTGCCCGATATAACAGTCTATTTGTTCATTTAGGAGTTGACTCTCACTGCTGCGTGGTACATTTTCAATTAGTTGAATTTTGGTATTGGGATTTTCTTTGATGAAGTTGGGTAAAAGTTCTGGTAACAGAAAAGTGCCGAGACTTTCGAGAATGCCAATTTTGATGATATCGTTATCAGGATGAACATAAGGAAGCAGGTTTTGCAATAAGCACTGTTGATCAGTGATTGCTTTTTCCAGGTATTTATAATAAATGACACCCGCTGAGGTTAGTGAAAAAGGCACCTGTTTGCGGCTAATAATTTGTGTACCCAATTTCTTCTCAATCCGTTTAATTAACTGAGTCAAATACGGTTGGGAAATATAGAGTTCGTGTGCGGCTTTAGTAAAGTTATTTTCTTTTAGTAGAACATCAATGTAATGTAGTACGACTTCTGGATTATTCATTTTCTTCTCCATAGCAAAAATGTTATTGCTCTCTTATTATAAAACTATTTCACCTAAAACTAAAAAGTTAGTAAAATTTATATAAGATTTATTTAGTGAAAAGGATGGTAAGCATGATGAAACCTGGTACATATGATATAAAAGCAAAAGGCCATGGCTCTAGCTATATGCCAATGAAAGTATCACTTTCAGAGGATAAAATTACTAACATTGAAGTTGATTCAAGTGGTGAAACTAAAGGAGTTGCTGATGAAGTCTTTAAACGCCTGCCTAAGGAAATAATTACGGGTCAAACGCTGAATGTTGATGCGGTTAGTGGGGCAACGATTTCCAGCAAGGGCCTTATAGACGGTGTTGCGCAGGCAATTTCGCTTGCTGGCGGTGATGCTGGCGAATGGCAAAAGCGGGCTAAAGTGGCAGCAACTAATTCTAAGGATGAAGAAATAACTACGGATGTTGTGGTTATTGGTGCCGGCGGTGCTGGGCTTGCTGCCACTGCAAGAAGCATTCAGAATGATAAAAGGGTCGTATTACTGGAAAAACATCCCCAAATTGGTGGCAATACTACGCGTGCCGGCGGTCCGCTTAATGCTGTTGAGCCTGAATGGCAAAAAGAGTTTAAAGCTCTTCCAGGAGAAAAAGACAGTTTAATCAAACTTGCACAGACCCCAGTTGATGAAATAGATCCTGAATATCGTGAGGATTTTATTGAATTGCAAAAGCAAATCAAGGACTATGTAAATAGCGGTGCAGATTACTTGTTTGATTCAAAATTGCTGCATGAAATCCAAACGTATTTGGGTGGCAAGCGGACGGATTTAAACGGCAATGAAATTCACGGTAACTATGCTTTGGTTAAAGAATTAATTAATAACGTTCTTGATTCGGTTAAATGGCTGACCGACTTAGGTGTTAAATTTGACCGCAGTGACGTTACAATGCCTGTGGGTGCCTTGTGGCGCCGGGGGCATAAGCCGGTTGAGCCGATGGGTTATGCTTTCATTCACGTCTTAGGCGATTGGACTAAGGAACACGGTGCAACAATTTTAACTGAGACGCGTGCTAAACACCTATTGACTAAAGATGGACAGGTAGTAGGCGTGATTACGGAAAAGAGCAACGGCAGCAAGATTACGGTTCATGCTAAACAGGTGATTTTAACTTCTGGCGGATTTGGTGCAAATACCCCGATGGTGCAAAAATATAATACTTATTGGAAACATATTGATGATGACATTGCAACCACGAACTCACCCGCAATTACTGGTGATGGAATTGCTTTAGGTCAAGAAGTTGGTGCTGATCTAGTTGGAATGGGTTTTATTCAATTAATGCCGGTTTCTGATCCAAAAACGGGTGAATTATTCACTGGATTGCAGACACCACCCGAAAACTTTATTATGGTTAACCAACAGGGCAAACGTTTTGTAAACGAGTTTGCCGAGCGTGATACTTTGGCAAAGGCGGCAATTGATAATGGCGGCTTGTTTTACTTGATTGCTGATGAAAAAATTAAGGCGACAGCTTATAACACAACACAAGAAGCAATTGATGCGCAAGTTAAAGCGGGCACCCTGTATAAAGCAGATACATTGGAAGATTTGGCTGAGCAAGTGGGGATGGATCCTGCAGTTTTAACTGCAACAATTGAAAAATACAATTCATACGTTAATGCTGGTAAAGATCCCGAATTTGGAAAGTCTGCTTTCAACTTGAAATGTGAAGTTGCACCGTTTTATGCTACGCCGCGTAAACCCGCGATTCACCATACGATGGGCGGCTTAAAGATTAACACTAAGGCACAAGTGATTAATGAGTCAGGCAAAGTAATTACCGGCTTGTATGCTGCTGGAGAAATCGCTGGAGGCCTGCATGCTGGCAACCGTTTAGGCGGCAACTCTCTTGCGGACATCTTTACTTTTGGCCGGATAGCTGCTGATACGGCTTGCAGTGAGATTGACCAAGCAGATAGTACTTCTGGTGCTTCTGGACATTAATTTTTTTACAACATAAAAGGACTAACTTAGCTCGGTTAGTCCTTTTTTATAGATAATTTTGCTCTAAAGCAACAAAAATGGTAACAATTAATAAATCGGCGCATCCGCCAAGACTGTAATTCATCTTTGTCATGTAGGCATCCAGCTTAGCGAGTTTTTCTTTACCTGCGTCAGTTGCATATCCTCCCAAAGCCAAATAACTTTCTGCTTCTTTTCTCAGCCAGGAGATGATCTTGTCGGTTCCGGCACGCTTAATCAAATTACTGTCAATGGTGACAGTTGCAATTTTCATTAATGTATCGAGTAAACGTGTTTGCAGGCTTCCTGGGCGGCTTTTTAGGAAGGGTAGGGAAATATGTTCAATCAGTGGATAGCCTTGCTCAGCCTCACCACGTGCGCCTGTGTAGCCATATTGGCGGTATTCACTTGCACCTGCGGTAGCTGCTGCTTTGTTTTGACCGAGATCATGTTCGACGAGACCGCTGCACATTTTTTTGATGGTGATGAATAAGTCTGTTTGATGCTGTTTCCGGTAGCTTTCAGCGCAGACAAAAATTCCCAAGGCAAAGATTGCTCCCTTATGAGTGTTGACGCCGTGTGTAGCTGTATACATGCTTTTTTCGGCTTGCACTCCTTCCTTTCTCAGTAATGAAAACATTTGGGTTAGGTCGCTATTGCTGTACGTCTGCCCGATAATTACAGCTTGCTTGAAATAGTTGGTCAGACTTAAGCTGCTGTCGATAAAAGTGTAAATATTCATATCGGTGTGCGGTCCTTGAGAATGCGGATCGACTAATCCCGGTTTGGGATTAGTCACTACTTCATATAAAAGGGCACGAATTGCGTTTTGTGTAATTGTATTTGTCATAATAAAAAATAATTTAAAAATAAAACAGCAGCCCACATTTTGTGAATCTGCTGCTTAACTATTGTGCTTAGTCTTCGTAAGTACCGACTTCATTTAACTTGCCAAGTACGCTTTTGCCATGTGGTGATTGCGCAATTGCTTCAGTCAAATCACGGCCGGCCAATTGACCATGGTGCGTACCATCGGTCCAGTGAGCATTGCCGGTTACATCGTAAACGGTACCGTCAATTGCAACATAGGCAGGATTGCCATTTTTACCATCGTATTTAGCTAAAGATTCTTTTGTAAATTTTTCCATAAAAGTTCACTCCCTTAATTGTTATTATGGCTTACATAATAAACTCGCCTAGGTAATAAGTCTATTAATATGCTTGTATTGGCTATGATTTCTTGGGCTGCCAGCCGGCAATATCCCAGGGAGTGAAGTCATAGGTGAGCTTTTTTTTGTATGCCTTTTCGTAGGCTGCTACTTTTTGCTGATAATCCTGTGCCATCATTTGTTTGGAAGTTTCATTGATACTTAGTGAAGTGTCAGGATAGATAGTTGGTAAAACATGGACAATGTATTTTGTCTGTAAAAAGTTAGGATGGCCTTTTTCAAATTTAGGTAAGGTTTGAATTTCGATAAAGGTGGAAATGACCGGGACATTTTGCTTAGCAGCATAATAATAAGCACCTCGCTGGAATTTGCGCGGCTTGCGGTAATTCCACCACATTTCCTGTTCAGGAAAGATGAGAACCCAATTATCTTTGTCTAAAGCATCATGAAGGTGCTTGGGAAATTCAACGCCGACATAACTGGTTGATTTAACTAGCGGAATTGTTCCCACGTAATTCATCAAATAGCTTAAAATTCCCGGTAATTTTAGGTTTGTATCTTCGATTACCATTGTTAGATGATGGTGCATCTTATGTGCAAGATGATTGATTGGCAGGGAATCAATTTGGTTAAAATGATTAGCCGTGATGATCGCTCCGCCTTGCGGTAAATGCTTCAGGTGCTCTAAATCTGTGAAAGTAGTGGTTCTTGTTAAAACATTTGTCAAAAGAGTGAAAAATGTCCGGCCAATTACATCGTTTGTTTTGCCAGCGATATTAGCTTGGTTTTGCCAAAATTTATTCACCAAGTCCGTTCGTTCCTGTAAAGACATAACGGGATCGCCAATTTCGACTTTCGCCGCAAAATCATGTCTTTCAAGCGCACGCTCAATGTTTGCAATTACTTTTTCACGGTCATCACCAATTATCATAAAGTTACAGGTCCTTGTTTTTTCACTCGCGCCCAATTTTGCGCGTCATTGATCGTTTTGTCTTCTTTAGCCAGCATATGATTTAATTTTTGCCGGTCATGTTCGCGTTCTTCTTCAGTATATTCATCTAAACCCCTTTTTAGTTCATCATAAAAAGGAGTTTCTTTTGCATTATCCCAGAAATATTCTTCGTACTGGATATTTTTAAAGTGCCATGGCTTAAAGAATAAATTGTAATGAATCAGGCTTGGCTTTGCCAGCGGTTCGGTGTTCTCATTAGGCATCGCATCCCATTTAGGATTGAGGTAAAAAATTCTGCCCTCAGCAATTTCGTTAAGGTAATCTTGGTCCGTAGCAATGCAGTCAAAGTGATATTTTTCGAGCAAATCAAAGAAGTGGTCAACAAAGTGTTCATTTCTGAATGCTAGACAGTTTAACACTAAGACACCGGAATTAATGTACTTCTTAGGGTCTAGCGCGAGCACATTTTTAATGTACAACTGCATCTTTTCCACATATTGAATCGATGTGTCCATTGATGCGGCGAAGAGATTATTGCCTAAGCCAGTATCATATAGTTTAGCGATATCATCATTGATAATTGTATCACTATCGATATAAATTGCCTTATCATATTCTGGAAAAAGGTCGGGGATGAACAAACGGTAAAAAATAGACATCGTAAAAAAGTCGGCTTTCAGGTAGTTCTCTTGGCGATTTTCAATTGGTTTTACGAGCTTGTCATCAACATAAAAAAATTTCACGTGCACGTTGTCAGAGCCTAAAGCCTTCAAAGCCTGCTGGTGCTCATCCGATATTCCCTGATTAAGAAAATAAACGGTGTAATCGTTGCTGGGACTAGTGTTCTTAACTAATGAATTGAGCGATACAGCCGCATATTTGGTAAAATCATCACTGATACTATAAAAAACTGGGATAGTCATAAATCTTCTCCTCTTATAATTTTTTCTATTCTAAAGATTATCTTTTAACTTGAGGTAAAGGTCAAGTAGATTATCGTATTCGTGCAGCTTGAGCACGCTGTGAATGCGGTTAACCTCCCATGGCTTAACCGTCTGGGTGTGGAAAAAGGGGAGAAAACGAAAACTGGTGGTAAAATGCTGAATGACTGTATTAGCTTTTAATTTGTATTGTTCGTTGTACTTGCGCGGAGCAATCCGTTTTTTACGGGCAAACTTGTTGAGTGCCGATTGGTCGGGCATCAGCATGTTTTTGACCTGCATCTTGTGCCGCACCTTGGCAAACAGCTTGGTCTGTTTGATTTCCTTCATGTTGAAAAGCAGAACGCCAGAATTGACATAGTCAAAGGCTCGGTGCTGATGGTGATTATGGAAAAAGAAACGGCCCCAATAATCCAGAACACCGACAAATTCAATATTAGTTAAATCTTGGTTATAAAAATCTATTAGGTTTTTGCGGACAATCACGTCGTCATCAAGATACAGAATTTTGTCAGGGATCTGCGGCAGCTGGTCTGCGAACAGCCGCAGCATCGCGTAAGGGGTGAAGCGTGAATCCATGTTGAAGATCGGTGGCTCTTTGATAAATAGTCCGGTGCAATCAATTAGTTTCAACGTGTTACGTGGATTTTTTTTGCGTAAAAGTGTCGCCAGATAATCAGCGGCATGTTTACTGAAAGGTTTAAACTTGCGCTTATAGCTTAATGTATACATGCTTAAGATGTATACATGAAGTTCCTTAGCGCCGGAGTTTTTTAATAAGGATAAAATGGCAATTAGGACGCCGTCTTCAGCGTTGTGGTCGCCACAGAAAAGAATATTCATGAAATTTCCTTAGTTTATTTTTTGATAATTGTAATATTGGTAATTGCTGAGCCTGCTTCGATTATTGAGGGTCTGGCTGATCTGGTCGTGCAGCTTGTTCTGTGCGGCTTTTTTAGGCAGATTTTTGTCGGGATAAAATGGTCCATCAAGATAAATTGTTATCCAAGGTTTGGTGCCTCGGTTCGGCCGCTGATAGGTGGTAGTCATGGCAAAACTAGGCCGGTTAAGAGCCACCGGGAAATGCATACTGGTAGCAGGAAACGGACGGATCTTGGTGTAGCAGGGCCAAACATGGGCCTCGGGATAAATGGCGATTATTCCTTTTTTTGTTAAAATCACGTTTTTAATGGCACTGAGCAGTTTGCCCATTTGCACCATATCATCACCAACGGGCAGCCCGGCGTAAGGCAAAATGTATTTGCCAATAATTGGGATGCCCCAATTTGCCTGGGATGCAAGGACATAATAGTTTTTACTAGGGAAAATTATTAGCGGAAGAAAGGCATCGCCGACAGGCTGTGTATGGTTGCCATAGACAAAATAGCCTTGATCATTGACTAAGCTGATTTTGTCTTTTCCAACAACTTGGACGTGTAAAATTTTAGCATATAGCAGAGCAAAGGCATGAGCTACCGGCCGCATTGACGTTGACCAGATTTTTGCACCTAAAGAATGTGGTAAAATCTCATAATTGTCAGGTAAATGTAAATCTTGATTTTTGCTGTTGACTACATCGTCAGTCAGTTTATGATAATAATAGCTTTTTTTAGTCATGAAAGCCTTTCTTTTTTATAAAGGTTATTAGGTAATTTTATCATGAAAAGCATGAGATGAAAAAGCGGGCATAAAGAGCTAGACTTTTTATGTTGAAAATGATAGGAGAAATATGGGTATGTTTGAACCAGTCAGTATTATTTTTATTGCGCTTGGGTTAATCGTTACGATAATGAGCCTGCTTAACGATAAATCAAAAGTTGATTATCTTTTCTTAGGAGTTCTTCTGCTAGTAATGGCAGGATTATTTTTATTAGAATTTCCTTTCTGCAGCGTTGTAGTGCGACCAAAACTGCTGCTAGGAATTGGGGTTGCGACAATTTTTAGCCTGATATTATTAGCAGTCGGCAAGATTAAAAAATTGAGTTTGCAGCTTACGAAAAGCAATCTTTTGGCTGCCAGCGCTATGTTCAGCATCACTGGCGTAATTTTGCTGGGACTATTGCTTGGCAATAATTACCGCGGCGGCTTGGCTGCGATGATTGTCCCAATTGCAGTGGTACTGGTTGGTATGCTGCTTCTGCTGTATGCTAAAACTAAAAAATAATTTAATTGTAATTACATATTACAATTGATTAGTTACAATTTTCCTTTTATAATTATTATGTAATGACATAAAAGGAGAAAACGACAATGAGATATACGATTGATGATTTTGCACGTTTGATTGACCACACGAATTTGCATGCCGATGCCACCGAAGCAGATATGAAGAAACTGTGCGATGAAGCCAAGAAATATCATTTTAAGATGGTTGCGATTAATCAGGTGCAATCAAGGTATTGCGCTGAACAATTGCAAGGAACTGATATTGATACGGGGGCAGCAATTAGTTTTCCTTTGGGGCAGACCACGGTTGAATCAAAGGTTTTTGATACGAAAGATGCTATCAAAAATGGTGCCAACGAAATTGATTATGTAGTTAATCTGACTAAGGTACGCGATCATGATTGGGACTACATTGAGGACGAGATGCGGCAAATCGTTGCTGCATGTCACGAGAAGAACATCCCGTGTAAGGTAATTTTTGAAACATGTTACCTAACCAAAGACGAGATCAAGCAGCTGGCACTGATCGCCAAGAAGGTTGAACCCGATTTTGTTAAAACCTCAACCGGTTTTGGCACCGCTGGTGCGAAGGTTGCAGATGTTAAGTTAATGAAAGAAAACGTTGGCGACCAGGTTAAGGTTAAAGCAGCTGGCGGTATTCGCAACACCGATGACTTTTTGGCGATGATTGCTGCCGGTGCTGAGAGGATCGGTACCAGCTCAGGTGTGAAAATTATTGAGACCCTTAAGAAGCGGTTTAAGGCTGACGATATTAGCTCATTAGATATTTAAGAGATGCAAAAATCAATGCTGCTTTTACTGATTAGTGAGCAGACATTGATTTTTTTTGTTATAGTAACCCTAATTATTAATTGAAGAAAGAAGGATTAGCGTGGCCAAGATGCAGCAGCCCAAGTATCAGTTAATTGCGGATGATCTTTTAAATAAAATTCAAACCGGGGTGTATCCGCAAAACACCTTGATCCCACCGGAAATTGAATTAGCAGAGCATTATCAGGTGAGCAGGCCAACTGTGCGGCAAGCCATTTCTAAGCTAGTCAATCAAGGTTATTTGGAAAGGCGGCGCAAACGGGGCACGCTGGTTAAACAAGCAAAAATTGAGCAGGAATTTACGCATATAATTGAAAGTTATAGTACGGAAATGAGTGCCAAGGGAATTTATCCCAAAACCAACTTGCTTTATTTTCAGGTAGAAAAAGCTAACGAAGAGGTCAGCAAAAATTTACAGATTACAGCACAGGCTCTAGTTTTTAAAATCGTGCGCTTACGCTATGCTAACAAACAGCCAATCGTTTTAGTAACAACTTATGTGCCGCAGGAACGGGTACCGGAACTGCAAAATTATGATTTGGGGCAAGTTTCTTTATATGAGACGCTAGAAAAGTATCAGTTAAAAGTAACCCATGTTATTAGAAAACTGGAAGTGCTGGAAGCCGATGAAACAACGGCGAATCTGCTAAATATTTCGCTGAATAAGCCGATCTTTTATTTTCATACTCAAGGTCTGACAAGTGATGAACGGCCGATTGAATATTCGATTGCTAAGTACCGGGGCGATTTGAATTCGTTTATGATTGATGTGCGGCGCTAAGTCCAATTACTAATTAATTTTGATATTGCCGTTAACTGTTCTAAGTGCCAAAGTATTGTTGTCATCATTGTCTGTAGCAAAATGTTTACCTACCTTGCTGCCATGATAAATGATTAAACCGACAACAGTAGATATATGGTAGCTCACGTTGTTGCTTGTTTCCTGCAGCTTAACGCTGCCATTTGTTAAATCAATAATATTTTGACCAAGAAATTTATTTCCGTCTAGATGAACGCTGCCGTTTTGTAATGTTGCCCTGATTGTCATTTGGCAATCGGTGATATTAAGACTGCCGTTCTGCAGGCGGGTATTAAATTGTGTTAACATTGCGTGGTCGAGCGTAATTGAACCGTTTGCTGCCTCAAGATTTAATGCTTGAGTGATGTGCACATTGGCTAACTTGCTGGAGCCGTTTTTTCCTTTGAGATCGACTTGTCCGCATGTTAAATCTACTAATTTAAGGCTGCCATTCACGTTTGTTCCAGTAATTTTACTTAGTGTGGCGTCTTGGGGCACGATGATTTCAATCTTTAATTTGATAATCCCCGCATTAAAACCAAAACCTCTCTGGTTTTGTTCAGTAACGACTAATTTTTGCTTGTGTACCTCAGCGCTAATCGGATAATCTTCATAATCGGTTATGATCACTTGGTAGTTGCTGCCGGGGTGAACTTCCACGCTGGCAATCTGCAAGTCTAGCAAAATATCGGTAAATGGATCAACGTCTAGGGTGCGTTCTCTGTTTGGTTTGCTTCCGAAAAAATTAAATCTCATCATTATTCCTCCAAAATTTAAAAGCTAATTAATGCTGATGTCGCCATCAGTTGTTTTTATTTGTAAATAATCAGTGCTGTTTGCCTTGATGCTAAAATCGTTGCCGACGTCTTTTCCTTGATAAGTAATATCGCCGTCAATTGACTTGGCTTGATAATTAAGCTTGTTGCCGATTCCAATTAGTTTTGCATCCCCATCGTTTAGCTTAATCATGTTGTTGCCCTTGAAATTGTTGTGTTCAGCATAAAGATCGCCATCGTTCGACCGTAAATTTAAGTTAAGCTGATTTTGGTGAAAGGCGATATCCCCATCAAATATCTCAAGATTAAATTGTTTAATGAGATTATGACGAAGAGTTATATCGCCATCACGCATAACAATTGCGCCATTGTCAATTTGTGCTTGCGTAATAGCAATGTCGCCGTCATTGGCTTTAACGGTCAAATCTTGGTCAATTTGAACATCATATAAATCGAGGTCGCCGTCTCTTTGTTCAAGCTGAATATCTTGCACTTTAATATTGTTTATTCTGATATCTCCTTCATAGTCATAACCGGAAAGCAAAGCCAGTGGGAGATTGTCAGGTATGGTAATTTCAACCATTAGGGTCGGGGTGTGGATTCCAATAAAGACTCCGAAACCAATTGTTGCTGCCACTTTTTGTTCAGTGATGATTAAAGTATCATCGACAACTTTAGTTGCGATTGGATGGTTATCGAATTCTGCGACTTCAACCTTGCATTCCGTTCCGTGATGAATTGTAATGTCTGCTGTCTGCAGCTCGAGCTTGATTTTACTAAAAGGCTCTGGCTGAAATGTGTGAGTACGAAGTGTATTTCTTTCAACGTGAAAATTATGGATATAAGTATCAAAACCATATTTACCAACTCTTGCATTTGCTTTAGTCTTATTTAAAATTTCCTGTGCTAAATCTTCCGGGCTGCCCAATACAAGCTTAATTTCAGCTGCGTCATTTGGTTTTTCGTACTCTAAAAATGTACGATAGTAATCCAGTGCTTGCTGGCGTTCTTGCTCTGGCAGTTCTGTCAAAGCAGCATCTAATTCTTTGATGTAATTAGCAATCATTTCGTCCATTTTGCGGCCTCCATTATTTATAATCTTAAATCAATCTTTTTGTTACCCTTAATTAAAATATATTTTGCTGAAAAAACAAGACGTTTTAACTAAGTGGTCGCTGAAATTGACTAAGTGGTCAAAAAAGAAGACTAAAAATCCGCAATCGTGATGACTGCGGATTTTTGCATAAACAAATTTATTTTAGCGTAATGTCCCAAACGGCCTTCTGTATCAAAGCTAATTATTTTTATTAAAAGCCATTGCAATTTTTGGAAGCGTATTTATAATAATAATTAGATAAATAAGAAATATAATTTCTTATTTAGAAAAAGAGGTGAGGAAATATGACAAGAAAAATATTTTTAGTTTCTCATGGTAATTTTGCAAAGGGGATGAAATCTTCAATAGAAATGATTGCTGGAAAATTTGATAACTTGTTTTCATTTGGATTACAGCCAGGTGGTAATCCAAATGAATTAGTCAATCAAGTTGTGAGTAATTTTGATGATTCTGATGAGGTGATAATTTTAGGTGATTTAAAGGGGGGAAGTGTTTGTAATGCAATGTTGGCTTTATCCTTAAGGAAGAATGTGACGTTAATAACAGGAACCAATTTAGCGTTAGCACTGGAAACAGTACTAAGGAGTAATAATGACGAATTGGATGAAGATATTATAAAAGCGAAAGATAATATTGAAAAGCTTGAAATTAAACCGCAAAAAAATAATGAAGAAGATTTTTTTAGTTAAAAATTTAAATATTATTTAAATATTATATAGAAACATAGGTGACAAAATGATTAAGATGCTAAGAATTGACGATCGACTTCTTCATGGTCAGGTTGCAGTAACATGGTCAAAAGAATTAAAAGTTAATCGGATTATTATAGTTAGCAAATCTGCTAGTGAAAATGAAATTCAAAAAAGTGCTTTGCAAATGGCCGCACCTGAGGGAACTAAGGCATTTGTAATGGATGTTGATAAAGCAGCTCAATTACTTAATGATCCTCGTGCACAGGCATTACGAATATTAATAGTTATGGAACATATTGATGAAGTAGTTGAATTGCTGAAAAAGCTAAATAGTATTCCTGAAACATTGGATATTGCAAATTACGGCAGAGTAGCTGGATTAATCGGTAGAAGTAAAGTAACGGATACAGTTTATTTAAATGACAATGAAAAAAATGCTTTTAAAAAATTATCAAAAGATAATTATAAATTTATTTATAGGCCATTACCTGGAGATTCAGAAAAATCTTTAGATAAGTTATTGGAGGTATAAGTTATGTTAATGAATGCAATTGGAGTCGGTTTAGCATGTATGCTAGTTAAATGGGGCAACTGGTGGGGCATGATGGGATGGGATCGTCCTATGATGGCCAGCACAATTACGGGAATTCTATTGGGGCATCCTACTGAAGGAATAGTTATTGGTGCATCATTGGAATTAGTATATATGGGGACACAATCAATGGGAGGAGTTTTACCTCAAGATTATGCTATTGGCGGTGTCTTCGGTTCTGCATTTGCAATTTTAATTGGGGCCAAGATGTCCGTTGCTGTGGCTTTATCAATACCATTTAGTATGTTGGGAACTTTACTTTATGACTTATTTAAATTTATTCCAACTGCTTGGACAACAAAATTTCAAGAATATCTGAATAGGCATGATATTAAAGGCTTTAAGCGTTTATGGGATTTACAAGCAACAATTTTTTTGACAATGTGGTTTCTAATTGGTTTTGTAAGTATTTTAGCAGGTACAACTGCTATTAAATCACTCGTGAGTGCAATTCCACCTGTAATTCAAAACTCACTAACAGTCGCTGCTGGCATGTTACCAGCATTAGGTATGGCATTGCTGTTAGTTACGCTTTGGGACAAAAAATTAGCACCTTACTTTTTTATTGGATTTGGTTTAGTTGCATTTTTCAAAGGAACTTTAATTGAAGTAGCTTTCTTGGCCACAGCTATTGCTCTTATTGTTGCTGTTAGTGAATTAAATAAGATACAAGGTGTAAAGAGAAGTAGTGTACAACAAACAGAAGAGGAGGATTTTTTCGATGACAAATAATGCAGGATTTTTAACGAATAAAAAATCAGAAAATAAATTTTATAATAATCTATTTTGGAGATCTCAGTGGTTGATGTTTTGTACTTCATACACTAAACAGCAGGCTGTAACTTTTTCATGGGTTTTAATTCCATATTTGGAAAAAATCTATGGTAAAGACAGTGATGCTTTTTACGATGCAATGTTACGTCATCAGGACTTCTTCAACACTAATGTAACTTTGGCGCCCTTTGTTATGGGACTGGTTACATCAATGGAAAAAGAAAATGGGGAATACGGAATTGATACTCAAAGTATTAGAGCGATTAAATCAAGTTTGATGGGACCTTTAGCAGGTATTGGTGATTCGTTGATCTCTAATTGTTTGAGATTAATTGCAACTGGTGTGGCAATTGGCTTCTTTAAAGAAGGTAGTTGGCTCGGTCCTCTTTTGTTTATGTTAGTTTATGATATCCCTAACTTTGGTTTGAGATGGCTATCAGGAAAATATGGTTATAAGTTAGGCAATAGTTTTATTGTAAAAGCCATGAAATCCGGCACTTTAAAAATTATTACCAAAGTGGCTTCAATTATTGGTCTAATGATGGTTGGTGCAATGACAGCCCAATATGTAACATTTAATACAATTCTTAAAATCAAGACTGCAGGGCAGATATTAAATATTCAAAGTATGTTTGATTCGATTTTACCAGGTATACTTCCATTGGCTTTAGTTTTAGGTTGCTTCTTTTATTTGCGTAAAAAGAATAAACCTGTTCGAGTACTGCTTACAATAGTCGCTTTGGCATTTGTGTTAACAATAATTGGATTTACAGGTGTGTAATTTAAAATGGTCAATTTAATTAAGATGTTTTAAGAAATCTACTAAATGATAAGGGGTTTTATGATGTTAAAACATAAATTAAACTTTATTAAATGGCTTATGGCCATTGCTTTAATTGCCACATTTATTACTATCCCAGAAAACATTAATGCTGAAAGTATAGAGAATGTATCTATAAGTAAAACTAATATACCTAATAATTTTAGCAATTTTCGTATTGATCAAGGATTACCTGTAAAATATATAAAAATTCAAGTGCCTAAGCAGAACGATAATTTTTTAAAGGTTAAGACGGATAATACGTTGGGGTATGTGAATAAAGCAGATGATGCAACTACTTTTGCAATGTATCTAACTAAACCTCAAAGCTCACTGGGATATGAGATAGAGCCTAGTATTCAACTTCAGGATGCAAAGAACGGTAAATTTTTATCAATTCAGTCTTATAAAAAGAATAGTGATTTCTTTAATAAAATCACAAATAATTTTTTTAGAATCATGGCTACTGCCAATACGGCAGGTTATAATGAACGCTTTTATTCAGATTATAATTCAAGTAAAAACGAATATACTGTAAGCAGCCATTTGGAAACTATAAGAGATGATAAATCCTTTAAAACGTATTATGTTACCAGTTCACAAACTTCAGGTTTAGTATCAACTACTGCAAATACCGAACCGGAATACTACAAATTTATTTCTGCAGAACCTGAAGGAAAAATTCAGATAATTAGTGATACAGTAAATAATTATGCCAATATTTATTGGAAGGGACTAAGGAGTGATAAACCAGCTAATTTTTCGATTAATAAAAATGTAAAAATTAATAAAAAGGGCAATCTATTTTCTGCACAGGTTCCATTAACTAAAAAAGTGAAAAACATTGCAATTAAGTATCATAGGCGTGGTAAATCGCAAATGTCTGGAAAAGTTAAAGTTAAACTAATGCTACATCCAGGAATTCATGTAAATAGTGCTGAATTAACTACAATGAAAAAACATATTCAAAAAAAGGAAGAACCGTGGTATTCAGATTATTTATTACTTAAAAATACTGTAGCCTATCATCAAAGCGAAGCTACTTTTGTCCCTAATGCTTGTGAAGCAATTGGTCGTGGTGATCAACCTTCATCAAATAATATTAATTATTTTGAAACATCGGGTAATGCAGCTTATTTTAATTCTTTAGAATGGGTAATTACTGGTAATGATAACTATGCCCAAACTGCAGTTAAAATTCTTAATTCATGGGCTAATAAGCTTAAAGTTTTAGATGGTAGAGATAGAATTCTAGGTGCCGGACTGAATTGTGTCAAGTTTGCGACAGCTGCAGATATTCTTTCATCTTATAAAGGTGGATATAAAGGATATAGCAATACTGATCTGCAGCAGTTGCGTAATATGTTAATTAATGTTATTTATCCCGACCTGCAAGATGCAGGAGTGGCAATGATTGCAAATGGGAACTGGGATTTAGCGGCTATTGAAGGATTAATTTCAATTGGAGTGGTTTGTGATAACTATCAAATATATCAACAAGCATTACAACTGGAAAAAGATCCGTTTATTAATGGCTCAATTAATAATTATATTAATAACTTAGGCCAATGTACTGAAGCTGGGCGAGACATGGCACATGCACAATTGGGTATTGGATTGACAGCTGAAGTATTTCAAGTAGCTAGAAATCAAGGTGAGAATCTTTTCGGTTTGTATGATAATCGATTAGCTAAAGCTTCTGAATGGCTCGCTCAATATAATTTGACTTTTAAAGCTCCGAGTTTTACACCATTAAATAATATATTTGGTAGAAAAGATGAATTTAGTTATTGGGATAAATTGGATAGCCAATCTATTAGTAGAGGAGAACTTAGGCCAATTTATGAGATGATTCTTTCAGAATATAATTCTAAAAAGATCAATTTATATTGGACTAAAAAGGCAGCAAAGTCAATGAGACCACAGGGGTTTGTTAATACGGATAATTATAACTTTGATACATTAACTTTTTATAAAGGCCCAGCGGAACATGATTCACCTGTTTTTAAATTAAGGCAAAAAGTTGAACCTTGGTACAATAGAAAACGAACAAATGCGACTGATACTATTTTAGATTACGAACCGTATCCGTCTTATTATAGCTGTGATCAAAATGGTAAACTGTTTGCGGATAAGCGCTTTGAACAAGCAGATAAATTCAAGTTAATAATTAATCCAGAAGGGACAGTGTCTATTTTAGATTTAAATAATAATAAATATCTTAATGTTATGTCATCTTTGGATTCAAGTGCTACCAGCGTTGCGGTAACTGTGACTGCTTCTAGTATTACTGATGAGTCTAAATTCAATTTGATATCTAATGGACTAGGTTTTTATTCTTTAACGCCTAAACTATGTAGTTCTAACTTATTAGAATCAGTAGTGTTAAAAGATAATAACGTCCAACTGGTTGTTGGTCACAATTCATTATTACCAAGTGTTGCAAATCAGAATAGATTTATTTTTATGTATTTAACCGATTGAAATATAAATTTAAAAATAGTTTAGCTTTTAAGGATATTATGAAGTATTAGCTTTCTTAATCGTATATGCTTTATAATAGTTTAAATAGATGTTTTATTGGTAATTATTGCTAAGAGATGCTGACTAGTTTATCAATAAATACAATAGTAGAATTTTATAATAAGGACTGTAGTAATGGAAGCTAAACTATATGGAACTGTTTTATTGAAAGCTAAGGTTATCATGAATGTGTTGTTAGAAGCTAACGGAGGCTTAACACTGGATGAAATATCATCTAAAGCAATAATTCCTAAACCGACAACATTTAAAATACTAAAAACATTAGACTATATTAAATTTGTGAGAAAAGACGCTGCTGGAAAAAAATATTTTTTAGGAACGAAGATGATTGGCTACGGAAATAAAGCATTAAAAGGATTTGATATAGTTTCTTTAAGTAATCCATATATCAAGCAACTTAGTGAGGTAACCAATGAAACAATTAATTTGGGTATAGAAGAAGATTTTAAAGTAATTTTACTTAAAAAAATAGATAGCAGACAGCCGATTAATCTTAATTCCAGAGTAGGTGGTTCGATGGAACTTTATTCATCTGCAATGGGGAAAGCTATTCTGGCAACTAAGACAGATGAAGAACTGGACCAATATTTTTCTGAAGTACAATTAAAACCGTTAACCGATAATACAGTTACAAGTATTAATGAGTTACGACAACAAATTATACAAATAAAAAAAGATAAATTTGCACTTGAAAATCAAGAAAACCAAGATGAAGTTGTTTGTATTGGAATAGCTATTGAAAAGTATGGGAAATTATTTGGTGCTATTAGTATTAGTATTCCTGAATACAGATTAAATAATTTTAAACTTGCAGATTTAGAAAAATTGATTATTTCTGTTAAAAATAAAATCACGAAAGCAATTTAAGAGGCTAGTGTAAAAGTGTTTATACATAATTTTTTCTTTAAAAAAAGAAATCAAATTTCTTATTTAGAAAGGAACGTGACATGTACGAAAAATTAAAATATGGTCAAGAAATTAACACAGAAAATTTTGTTTCCAGAGATCAAATAATTGCTGCAATTAAAGATGTACTCAAGCATATTGATCTTAATATGACATACTTTGGGTTAGAATTTCCAACTCCGAACACATTTTCAGGTCAATATAAGAAAATGTTGAATACAGAATGGACTAATGGATTTTGGACCGGAATACTTTGGTTGGCTTATCAATACAGTCATGAATACAGATATTATGATCTGGCTATAAATAATGCAAAATCGTTTGCTAATAGAATTAATCACCAGGTTGCTGTTGACAATCATGATCTAGGATTTCTATACACAACTTCCATTGTTAGTGCATACAAGATTACACATAATCCTAAATTTAAACAAATTGGTCTGAATGCCGCAGAACAGTTAACAAAACGTTATCAGCAGAAAGGAGGGTTTATCCAAGCTTGGGGTAAGATGAAAGGCGAAGATAATTATCGTTTAATTGTTGATTCGTTAATGAATATTCCACTTCTTTATTGGGCGGAGTCGGTTACAGGAAATTCTAAATTTGGTAATATGGCAGATTCACATTATACGCAGGTAGTGAAAACGATTGTTAGAGATAATGGATCAACATATCATACATTTTATTTTGATAAGAATACAGGTTTACCGTTAAGAGGTGCTACTCATCAAGGTTATAGCGATGATTCTAGCTGGGCAAGGGGACAAGCATGGGCTATATATGGAATCTCTTTGCATTATAAATATCGTAAGAATAATAAGGATATGGCAACTTTTGCAGGAGTAACAAATTATTTTCTTAATCGTTTGCCAAAGGATTATGTGCCTTACTGGGATCTTATATTTGGAGATGGTGATAAACAACCACGTGATTCATCCTCTGCAGTGATTGCAATTTGTGGAATAATGGAAATGCTTAAATATCTTCCTGAAAGTTATGAGAATAAATATAAGTATGAAATCATGCTTCATAAAATGATGAGCTCAATAATAAATAATTACGCAAACAAAAACTTTATTGCTGGAGCACCGTTGTTGGACCATGGGGTTTACTCCTGGCGTGCAGGTAATGGTGTTGATGAAGGAAATTTATGGGGCGATTATTTTTACTTTGAGGCACTAATCAGATTTTATGAAGATTGGTATGTTTTTTGGTAAAGATTGTAAAGCTGTTAAGAGGCCTTGAATAGGATGAATTTGTTGAATATTGTGTTAATAATTATACTTACTGTTACTGTATTGCTTTATTTGGTTGTTTTTCCATAATTACGTCACAAAAGTATAGAAAAAAGTAGAAATTATGACAGTAATTGATGTAGTTGAATCCAAAGATAAGCATATTCAATCTGATAATTGGATTTTTGCGCCAGAAATTAATTGTAAAAAATAACTTAATAATAGTTTTGTGATTACTATGAAGACCGATGAATATGAGTTATTTTGTTCTCTTCGGAATAGTCAGTTAGAAGAACAGATGTATTCACCACGTTATAATCAATTGTAGAAAACTTCAAAATTAATTTTATCCATACAGTTTGTAAACAATAATCTTGCGTACACTGTTTTAGGCAAAAAAAGTAGTTTAGTGGATGTTCATTATTGTAACTCTAAACGCAATGGTGAAATAGTTCATGATGATATTCATAGTTATGGCCTAGAAATTGATTTAACAAATAATCATCGGGTAATTATCAATATTCAACATGAAAACACAATTATGGGCAACAAGTTATATATAGTTAATGGTATTCCCTGTTATGGTGATGTTTCTGTTACTTATGAATAATAATTTAAGAAAGAAGTTTTATTAAAATGAATTTAAAAATGAATATGAATTATGCACATAGTCCGGAAGACGTTAAACATTATTCAACTGATGAATTAAGAAGTCAATTTTTGGTACCTAAGGTTTTTGAGCCTGGGAAGATCAATTTAACTTATACCTACAATGATCGAATGATTCTTGGTGGTGTTATGCCAACGGAAAAACCATTAGAAATCGTTCTGAGCAAAGAATTGGGAGTTGAATTTTTCTTACAGCGCCGTGAATTAGGAGTGATCAATTTAGGAGGTGATGGCACTATTGATATTGATGGCGATAGTGAAGCAATGACTAAGCATGATGGGTATTATGTTGGTCAAGGCCATAAGCACGTCATCTTTAGTTCAAATGATTCAAAAAATCCTGCGAAATACTATGTTGTTTCAACACCGGCACAAAAATCTTACCCTGATAAGAAACTGTTGTTTAAGGATGCTTTGGCAAAAGAACTTGGAGATCAAGAGCATATGAATAAGCGAACCATTTATAAGTATATTGATGCTTCGCAAATGGATACTTGTCAATTGCAAATGGGCTATACGGTTTTGGAACCAGGTTCTGGTTGGAATACGATGCCAGCCCATACTCATGCTCGCAGAATGGAAGCATATCTTTACTGTGAGTTTGCAGAACCTGATACAAGAGTATTTCACTTTGTTGGTAAACCAAGTGAAACAAAGGATATTGTAATGAAGAATGAACAAGCAGTAATTAATCCAAGTTGGTCAATTCACTGTGGTATTGGTACTACAAGTTATTCATTTATCTGGGCAATGTGTGGTGAAAACCAAACCTATGATGATATGGATTGGATTTCAATGGATGAACTTAATTAATTATATTTGATGGAGGTTATAAATATGGCACAATCTAAAGAAGAAATTAAAAGAAATGAACAAGCATTGGATAAGTTTAAGATGAATTTATTCGACTTAACAGGTAAGGTAGCAATTATTACGGGGGGGAATACTGGCTTAGGGCAAGGCTATGCAGTTGCCTTGGCAGAAGCTGGTGCTGACATCTTTATTCCAACTTTTGGCACATTAGAATGGGATAATACACGTTCAATGATTGAAAAGCGTGGTCGTAAAGTTGAGTTTATGGATGTTGACTTAACTAAGCCGGGTATTCCGCAAAAAATTGTTGAAAAAGCAATTGACATTTTTGGTCATATTGATATTTTGATTAATAATGCTGGTATGATTAAAAGGAATCCAATTCTTGAATCAAAAGATGAAGATTGGCAAAAAGTTATTGATATTAACTTGAATGCTGTTTATTACATGTCAATGGCTGTCGCTAAAGTAATGGCTAAACAAAAATCAGGTAAGATTATCAATATTGGTTCAATGCTGTCTTTCCAAGGTGGTAAGAATATTCCATCTTACACTGCTTCTAAACATGGTGTTGCTGGTTTAACTAAGGCACTTGCAAGTGGCTTGGGTAAATATAATATTCAAGTTAATGCAATCGCACCTGGCTATATTAAAACTGCGAACACTGCTCCGATTCGTGCTGATAAAGCCCGTAATCAGGAAATTTTGGATAGAATTCCTGCAGAGCACTGGGCAGAGCCATCTGAATTAATGGGCGTTGCAGTGTTTCTTGCATGTGCAGCTTCTAATTATGTTAATGGTATTATTTTGCCGGTTGATGGTGGTTACTTAACTAGATAATGATTAAAAGCGACAGAAATGTCGCTTTTTTAAAGGTAGCAAATTGAAGATAGAGATAGTTTTAAAAGACAGTAAAAATAAGTTAGTAAGTGCAGCTTCTGAAGATGATTTATGTGTTTTATCATTTAAAAAAAGGTATCAATTAAACGATTTCTATGAAGTAAAAGTATCTGAATATCCATGTTATTTGGTTGTTCAAATGGATCCAATTCTTAATCCAACTTTACTTTATATGTCAAAAAAAGTATGGCAATACAAAATACCCTTTAGCTTAGAAAGACATACGGCACTGCCAGACGGAGCTTTCTGTGGTGAGCATCATTATGTTTGTGTAAGAAAGGCTAGTGAAACAGAAATAACTGAATATCGTAATCTGGCTTATAATCCGCATGATCAAAAAGATGCATCTGGTGGTTATCCCCATGTTTCTGCTAATGCTGAAACTAGGGGAGAAGAACCATTCTTGGCAAAGAACGTGATTGACGGTTATTTAGCTAATAATAATCATGGAAAATTTCCGTTTCAGTCATGGGGAATAGATGCCAAAGATAATGCTGAATTAAAATTAGATTTTGGAAGACAGGTAAATATCGACAAAATAGGTATTTTGCTTCGAGCAGATTATCCGCACGATAGTTATTGGACACAAATAAATGTCTCTTATTCGAATGGTGATGATCAGAAAATTAATTTAATTAAAACCAATAAAATTCAGTATTTTAAGGTTAATGAAGCAACTGTTAAATATTTAAAATTAAATAATTTGAAACGTGATAAAACATCAGATCCAGGAACATTTCCTTCTTTAAGCCAGTTAGTAGTCTTAGGTAAAAATAAATTACAATGATAAGTATTTTAAAAATTATTTATTTAATCCAAACTGTAAAATTCTTTTAAAATCTAAAAATAAAGAATAAGAAAGCGTAGCAGATCAACAATACGAAGTAAACTGCTACGCTTTTTATAAGTAAATTTATTTTAACGTAATGTCCCAAACGGCTTTTTGCATGTCGCTGTAATATTTGCGATAGAGCTTCTTAGTTTCTTCGGTTTGGTAAGCTTTAACAACGTTCAGGTAATCAGGATCTTTGGCATCTTTTTTGTTAGCGCAGATGTTATTAAATGCACCAGCAGAATCCTTGTTGATTGGCTCAATGAAAATTGTTTGCTTTTTGCCGAGACCGGCAGGAACGGCAAAATCATTGTTGACGATCACAGCATCAACTGAATTGATTACACGAGCACATTGCTCGTCGCTGACTTCCTTGATTTTTAAATTATGCGGATTTTTGGTGATGTCAGCAATTGTTTTTAGTTTTTTATCCTTAGTCAGATCAATTAAACCGGCATTCTTTAAAACATACAGAGCACGTGATTCGGTTGCGGCATCATTAGGAATGGCAATTGTCGCGCCTTGGGGCAGCTGGCTTATTTTATGGTACTTATTTGAGTACAGCCGGATTGGTGCGATGTAGGTTTTTCCAATGGAAACAATGTTAGCGTGATTTTCTTTGCTCCAAGTGTGCATGAAGGTTGTGGTCTGAATGGCGTTCAGATCAATTTCACCATTTTTCAGTGCCTTATTGGGCTGATTATAGTCGGTAAAGGCTTTAGTCTTGATAATGATGCCGTATTTTTTCTTGGCGGTTTGGGCAATATGCTGCCAGATAACATGTTCGGGCTTGCTGTCGCCGACAACGCCGATGGTTACGACACGATCGTGATGCGGCTTGCTTGCCGGGCTGCCCGCCGGGCCGAAACTGAACCAGCCAGCAATTACTAGGACAACTGCGGCAATTACGCCAATGATAATATTTCTCGTCTTTTTGCTCATAATAATATCCTGTCTTTTTCTATTAAAAAAGGCACCCGTCCCTAATAAAAGGACGAGTGCCGTGTTACCACCTTTAGTTTATTTATTGCTCACGCAACAAATCTTGTTGACTATCAAAATTAATAGTCTGCAATGAATAACGGTTGCAAGCCCGCTGTCAGCTGAATATCACCGGCAGTTATCATTCAAAGCCCATGTTCATCATTATTTGCCTGCTGATTTTCAGCCTGCCATCAGCTCTCTTTATTGGCAAAACAATAATTACTCTGCTTTTCAAGATTTTAAATTATCATGATGCTAATTTAGCATGGTATTTTAATGCTGTCAATTAAATTTTTTGTACAAAAATATTCTATTAGCATTATTTATCACCGGGATTAATTGTAAAGTCAGATTTTATAACTCAATAATTTTATCAAACATTTTTTGTTCATCCGCCGTAATATGATGAGCAACTTCGATCACAGTGCCAGGATTATCATGTAATAAAGTGTTGTGAATCTGCTTTGAGAGCTTGGCATCTAGGGACGAGGTAGCTTCATCCGCTAAAATTATTGGCCGGTTAGCTAGCAATGCTCTTGCAATTTCAATCCGTTGCTTTTGCCCGCCAGACAGGTTACTGCCCTTCGTTTTAACAAGATAATTCCAGCCTTTTTCATGAATTAAGTGGCTTAAGCCACTTAGTTTAGCTATTTGATTTAACTGGTCATCACAGATACTTACTCCCAAAGTAACATTGTACTTGATTGTATCGTTTAAAATAACTGGGTCTTGCTGAATATAACTGAAATAATTATGTGCTTGTTGCCAATTTCCAGCCATATTCTTACCATTAATTTGATAGCTACCCTTATTTATTTGATTAATTCCCATTAAAGTATTGAGAAGAGTGGTTTTACCCCATCCTGAAGGAGCCATCAAAAGTACCTTTTCACCAGCAGTTACCGTAAATGACACGTTATTAAAAATCATACTTTTATTAAATACGACTGTTGCATTTTCAACGCTTAAGTCAGTAAATGTAAGCTTATTCGCTCCCATATTAGCGTGTACTTTTAACTTGGAAATTATTTTTACTAGTTTATCCCACATAGGTTTGGCCAACTTAATATTATTCAAATAATAGAAAACCGAAATCAATGGGTTAACAAAATTATTTGATAGCTGGCTAATCATCACCAAAGTACCTAAAGTAATATTTTTAATACTAACTAGGTAAACACCAATTGCCGTTGGCACCAAAGTTATACAAGTGTAAGCTATTATTTCAACCGTTTCATTCGTACAGCCCTTAATTAGATTAAGCTGCCATAAACTAGTCTCCATTCCAGCAGCCTTGTTCATAAATCTGTGCCAAACGCTGCTTTCCCGGTTGTAGATTCGAGCACTGTTAGCGATATTCTCGGTTTCCTTTGTGACTTCAGTATAAGCGCTGTTTTCTGCTTCCCAAGTTTGCGACTCACGTTCAATCGTTGGACCCAGTAATTTTTGCACTAAGCCAGGACCAAAGGAGGCAACTAAAAATATCAAAGTTAACGGGATAGAACTGACTAGCGCTGTAACTAACGCTGCGATAAATTGAATAACACATAAAATTATTTCTAATTCAGATTCAACCTTATTTAATTCTACTTGCTTTAAATCATTAGTAAAAAACGAAGTATCTAACGCAACTTCGGGATGAGCATTATAAATTAAATATTCACTGCTGTATTTTTTGAATTTTAAATTAACGTCTCTGACAATCATGGAATAATAGCGCTCATAAGCTAGACTGCAGCCGTAAAAAAACACCATTCCTAAAACCGCAATAACAACTATTTTAATTAAACTTTCTGTTGGCTTAGTAATCCAGTTCATTAATTTTTGGGTTACTAAAGCCAAAAAAACTAGTTGTAAAGCCTTTAGTACCGAAAACAAAAAATATAAAACTAGATCGCTAAATTTTGCATATTTCAAAGCCATAATTTTACTCCTTAACACATAATGTCACGTACAAAATCTAGTAATAAACTTGAGCTATGTGAAAGGGCATTGATTTTGGCTAGCTTAAAAACTTTTTCCATAATGTCGTTTAATAATCTGCTTCGTATTATGCTGGGAAATTGCACCATGAACGTACCTTTAGTTAACAGCCGCTGTAGCAGTAACCATGATCTAGTTTAGGAGATGGAACAAAGCTTTCCTTGTCACTTAATCTTATTTTTAGCTCAATTTTAGTTATATATTTTTCATTTTTATCACCTTATGATATCGATCATATTCTAAATATACATCATTTTTTAATAAAGTAAATTTTTCCAAGTACATGTTCGTCACCATTTGCCTGCTGCCTTGCACCATATGGCAGCTCTCTGGATCGGTAAAAGTGCTGTTCAAGATGTTTAAATTATTACCAAATATGTACACGTTTTTTGGGTGCTAGCCACATACCATCACCTGGTTTTACCTTGAAAACCTTGTAAAAATCATTCTGACACTGGGCTTGAACATTAATGCGGCATGGGTTAGGAGCATGCTCTTCGGCTGAAATATAATTCTTGATTGTTTTATTTGTTGTTTTTACACGCGCGCTGCGAGCGTAACTGATAAATAATTCTTTTAGACTGACATGCTCTTGTTTGGCTGCTTCAATTGCTACTGATAGACCACCTTGATCAGCAATATTTTCGGGAACTGTTTGTTTGCCATTTACTTTGGCAGGTCCGTACTTGATGCCGTTAAAAAGTTTAGTTTCAGCTTTAACCCGCTTTTGAAATTCAGCATAGTCTTTTTTAGTCCACCAGTTATTTAGACTGCCAAATTCATCGAATTTAGCACCATTGTTATCAAAGGCATGAGAAATTTCATGATCGATAGTTGTGCCAATGCTACCCAAATTGGCGGCGTGACTTTGCTTTTTGCTATAAAAAGGTGCTTGAAGACCACCAGCAGGAAGAGTTATATCGTTCGTGCTTGAATTATACATGGCATTATCTTCATCTCCAGCCATGTGCCAGATGCTGCGATCTACTGGTTTAGATAATTGGGATAAGTTGTCCTTGATCATAGCGACATTTAGTGCACGGTCACTGGCATATAAAGTTCCGCCCTGACTTTTTGGAGTGATTGTCAAGTTATCATAATATGCTGGTACTTTATCTGGATAACCAACTTTAATAGTCATAGCTTGTAACTTGGCAATTGCTTTCTGTTTAGTTTGGGCTGATAACCAATTATTTTTTTCCAGGCGTTCTTTGTAAATTTGTAATATTTCTTTAACCATAGAAGTAACGTCTTTTTTAGCTGAGGTCCCAAAATATGTTTGACCATAGTAGATTCCGATTACATCATCAAAGTCATCATTGACCTTTTCGAAGGCTTGCATTTTTGCTGTTGGTAAGGATTTTTGTCCGGTTAACGCCCTAGTAAAAGGAAAGCTGGCCTTTTGGAATTTTTGCGAAAGGTCACCAGCTGCATTATTGATAAATTTAACAATTAACCAGCCTTTGAGTTCTTCAAAGTCAGCCGGATTAAGTAACTTGTTGATATTTTTCAAAAAGGCAGGCTCATTTACGATAATTTGGTCGGATTCTTGACCAACTGTTTCGTGTAAAAACTGCTTAATGTCAAAGTCCTTAAACTTAGTGGTAAAATCTTTATCGGATACCGGATTGTAGCTGCTAGGAGAATCGCTGCTTGATGCAGCTGATTTAATGGTTTTAGCTAATTTATGTTCATACTTAAGCGCGCTTTCTGTATAATTGGTAGCTTTAGTTTTAGATACGCCGGCCATTGTCAGCAGCTTGATTGATTGTTTCTTTAAGACTTCAAGCGGTTGTTTAGAATTGGGGTCACTGTAATTATTTGCATCTGGTAAAAAGGTATCAGTAGGGTCAAAATAAAGTGCATTTTTTTGTGCGTTCTTCGCATCCTGGTAAACACCAACAGTAAAGGGTAAATCCATGCCGTTATTAAATAAATCGGCGGCTTTAGTGTTAAAATCGGCAAAATCTTTGATGCCTTCAAGTTTAGCTAGATCGTCCATAATTGGTTTAGCGCCGTCACGGTTACGTTTTTTCATGTCCTCGGCTTGCTTATATACCGCAACAGCCTTAGCAAAGTCGGGAACATTTGGCAGTGTCTTTTTGCCGCTAGCAAAAGCAGCCATGTCTTGCTGTAATTCTTTATTTATTTTAGTGTTAACTTCGCGTGTAGAGCTAATCGTTGGGGCGTCTGCGGGAATTTTAGCTTTTTTCATCCATTTGGAATTGACAGCTAAATAGAGGTTGTCTTGAGGTTTTATGCCAACCTTAGCTCTAGTTCCGTCACCGCGACCGCCGCGTGTATCTGTTATTTTCTTTGTTTTAGTTTTTGCTGCGAGGGCGATTAGGTTAGCATTTGCGCTGATTGGAATAAGTGGACTAACTGCCATGATAGCTGCTGCAATAGTAATTACCAATTTATGCTTTTTATTCATGTCATGCTCCTTTTAATATTTATACAAGCTAATCAATTTCAATGTTGCTGTCGTAAGAATTAACTTCAATCAGATTTTTGCTGTCGGCAACTTTTTTATCATATTTAACTGTTAAGTTGCTTAATTTCATTTTCAACCTTCATTTATAATCTAAAGAATAATCAGTTAATCACAATACTGCCCATGTCGGCATCAACTGCCAGTGAATTCTTACAGCCGGCAATCTTTTTCTTGAAATTATGGCCTTTTCTGCTGCCTAAGTACTTAATACTGCCCGCGTCAACGGACAAATCGTAGTTCATTTTTTTAGCCTGTTGCATTTTAAAACTGCCGGCATCAAGCGAAAAAGAATTGCTTCCTAAAAAGTTACTGTGATCTATTTTTAGGCTACCGGCGTCTAATTCACCGTCACTATTTGTCAAAGTTGAGTTACTGATTTTCAAACTGCCAGCATCAAGATTCAGGTCGAATTTCTTGGTTACCTTAACTGTGTCTAATGTTAAACCGCCAGCGTCTTGTTCAACTGTTAGATTTTGTACATTTAGATACCATAGATTAACAGCGCCAGCATCAGAATAATTGGCAATTTTGGTTAATTCTGTTCCGTAGGGAACAATAATCACGACTTGATTATCAGGCTCATTAATAAATGGTTTGATATGAACCATGTGTTGCCTACGCTTTTTAGGCTGTTCAATTAATAGCTTCTGGTTGACCACTTTGGCAGTGATGGGCTCGTGTTTTGTACATGCTATTTTTACTTTATCAACATTGCCAGAATGAATATCGACATTAGCGTTGTAAGTGTTTAGTTCAATTTGCGTGAATTTTCCTGGGCGGATTGTATCGCTCATTCGATTTTGACTAGAGTTGCTGTAGCCATGATTGACTAGGCCGACAGCTGCCAAAACTAAACCACTGATTAGAACAACGGTGCCGAATTTATATGCTTTTTTCATGAATTTACTTCCTCCTATTATTTAAAAAGTTACTCGATTGAAATGTCACCAAAAGAAGAGTCCACCACGAATGAATTTTTGCTGCCTTTAACTTTATGGATAAATTTATTTCTCTTTTCAGTATCAAAGAAGTCAATTTCACCATCCCTGGTTGTCAACTGGTAACTGCTGTCACGAGAAGCTTGATCCAACTCAAAATCTCCTGTATCTAAATAGAAGGCAAACTTGCCTAGCATTTGACTATGACTAATTTCTACATCGCCGCAATCACTCTGGCAGGTAAGGCCATTTAACTGTGAACCGGAAATATCTAGATCGCCGCCATCGATGTTCAAGGTGCTTTTTTGCTTTATTTTGGTGTTGGTCAGTTCGCAGTCGCCTGTATCGCTGTTAAAAGTTAGGCTCTGTAAGTGCAGATTTTCCAGTTCAAAATCACCAGTGCTACTTTTACCAGTAATTTTGCTTAAGGCATTTTTGCTGGGTATGGTAATATCAACCAAGCCCTCGTTATTTTGCAGGCGGTGGTTAAGTTCGTCCTCGCTAACTTCTAGTACGCCTTGATGAACTTTGGCTGAAGTCGACATATTGTGATTTTCAGTAATTCTTACTTGGTAACGATTGCCGGGATGGATGTGGACGTCAGCGGTCGAAAGATCCAGCTTAATTTGGTTAAACTTGGCTAGATTGACAATTCTGCTCTTGGATCTTTTGTAATTGTCATGCGTTTCGCTTTGCGGATAATCGTCAGCGCGATGCCACGGATAATTGTGCTGCACGTCGTGGCTGATTAAACCAGCGGCTATTAGAATCAAGCCAATGATGATAATGGTTGTTGCAATTTTGACAGATTTTTTCATTATTTACCTCTTAACTAAAAAATTTGGAAATTACGACAATGAAATGTCGCCGTTGACAGTTTTTACGTTTAAATGATCCTTATTGTGTTCAATTTCTCTGATAAAATGTGAACCAACATTTTTTCCGTTATATTTAATTTCTTCATCGTCAGTGCTGGCAGAATAGTTAAGTTTATTTTGCACGTTTCTCAACACAAAATCTCCGTCAGCAAGTGAAAATGAGTTGTTATTAAACAATTTGCTGGTCGTAATTAATGCATCAGTAGCACTTAAATCAGCTGTGACGGTGAGCTGACTGCGGTTAATGACTAGTTTTCCGTCGGTTATCTTAAGGTGCAGTTTTGCTAATTGGGATTTAGAAATTTTGGTGTTGCTGTCTTGAGCAGTGATGCTGCCGTTAATTAAATGCGTATCAATGATTGTCAGATCACCGCTGTTAAATTTGAGCATAGTCTTTTCGTTTGCCTTAATATTAGATAATTCACCTTGGCCAGCATTATTAATCAGCTCTAACTGGTTAGTTGTCAGGTTGCTAAGTGAGAAGTCTCCGGCATCGGTTTGCAGCGATATTTTACTTAATGTGATTGCACTCGGAACCGTGATGTTGATATTGATTTCCGAATCCCTGTTTAACCAACGCGTACCGGACTTTTGTGTGATGATCAGCGTATCGTTAACGGTTTTGGCTTTGAGTGCCATTTTTTTGTTGTCGGTTATTTCTACTTGGTATTTTTTACCCGAAGCAATGTGAATATTAGCTTCATTTGTAGTTGCTTTGACTTGTGTAAAAGCAGCTACCTTGGCTTTATAAGTTCGGCTAGGAATATCGGGCTCCTCCACTTTTTTATCTGGTTTTGGGTGCTCTTTGTATACATGCAGTTCGCTTAAGCTGTTGCCGGTAATTGGCTGTAGGCCGTTACTGAGTTCGCCGACGATTAACAGAATAAGACCAATGATTAGGGTAATAGCGCCTGCCCTGTAAAAGTTTTTCATGAGTTACTCCTCCCCGTTAGTTTTCTTGGTTTGGTAATAATGTTTTTTGAATAATTTTCTTCCTAAGTAATGCGCAAAAGTGGCACACTTAGCGATGAGGAACTGAACTATTTTAATTAAAATGGGAATCAGCAGCAGGGCAAATCCGATGATGGCTAAGGCGGCTCCGGTATAAAAGAGACCAACGGCCCAATCTGTGGTAGGGATGAAGCGGATAGAAGTAACTAAGGCGAAGATGCCGCCGCCGATTAATCCGGCGATGAGCGCAATAAAGCCGATAAAAATTCCCAAACAGACTGCCAATACAGCAATGATTATCGCAAGAATAGCGATAATTATCGGGATGCCAACGGGTGCTGCGCAGATTCCAAGCAGGGTGTACCAGATAGTTTTCAATAAATGTTTTGAAGAATCCTTTTGTGGCTGTTGGGGTGATTTACTTCCGTCGTCCGATACCGAATAATCAGCGATAATTTTGTGAGCTAATTGTTGCGGCGACCCCAGCTCTTGTTCGATTGCCTGACGCTCGTGAAAATTACCATCCAGTAAAAATTCACGATAAAACTCTACAACGTCTTGGCGGTCATTTTCTGGAAGTACGGATAAATTTTGCTCCAATTCCAAGATGTAGTCATTAATCACTTGTTCCATTTTCTTCTCCCAATACTTGATTAACTTTTGTGCTAAAGTCTTTCCATTCTTTTTCGATGTTTCCCAATAGTTTTTCTCCCGAATCGGTTAGGTGATAGTACCTCCGATTGCGTCCCTGATATGGCTGGTCGTAGGTTACCAAGTAGCCGTTTTTTTTCAAGCGCCGTAAAACCGGGTAAATTGTTGATTCGGAAATGTCAAAACCTGCCTGAACCTGCTGTGTCAAGGCGTAGCCGTATAAATCGTCGGCTTTAAGGAAAGATAAAACTGCGCCGTCTAACAGGCGGGTAGGGATTTGAATTGCCATACTATTATCTCCTCTAATATTATATGAGATATAATATTACAGATAAAATAAAAAGGCAACATAAAAAAGCGTCTTTCCTAATATTATTATGAAAAGACGTTTTAACTCTTAGTTAATAAATTTCAATGTCGCCATCACGAGTTGAAGCCGTGACTTGATTATTGGTTCCTGCTGTCTGGGTAACATATTGTTTACCTTTTTTGCTGCCGTGGTATTTGATTCCGTCGGAAGCTGAAAGGTTATAGCTAACTCTATTGCTTATTTGTTTAAGCTCTAAGTCACCATCGTTTAAGGTAATGTGATTTTTCCCTAAAAGTTTACTTTTATGAATATCGCAGTCACCACTATGTAATTTAATCGAGCTGTTGGTCAATTTGGTACTTGTAATGTCTAAGTCACCGTCACTTAAATTCAACATAAGACGATTGCTAACACTAAAATTGTTAATGTCGAGGTCGCCATCACCTAATTTTAAGTTGAGGTTTGCTAATTGAAAGTTTTTAAGTTTCACATCGCCGTTATTATTGTTGCCGGTGATTGTGGTTAAAGACTGCTTATGGGGAACGATCACTTCTACTTTTAGATCATTGTCGTCATAATGCTTACTTTCGCTAACGGTTAATTTTCCGTTAGCAACTTTAGCATGGATTGACTTGGAATTACTGTCGTCGTCTGCTTTGATCTTGACTTGATATTTGCTGCCGGTGTGAACAGTTACGTCTGCATCTTTGATTTTAAGCTGTAATTTGCTGAATTTTTTAGGATTAATGGTTTGGTATCGTGAAGCTGCTGTATTTGTAATGTTGGAATTTAATGCACCGCCCAGACCGATGATGCTGATAACTGTTCCTAATAATGCACTTATGGCTTTGTTTATCATTATTTACTTTCCTCCATTTGCTATAATAATTATAACTATTATTAAAACATATTTATAAAATGATTCAATAGCTTTGTAAGTAGTTTATAGTATTAATTTTTTATTCTCTAAAATTACAGCAAATAAGTGCTAAAAACAATTTATTATTGAATTAATTAGTAATTTTAAATTTTAAATAATTTATAAAAATTGTAAGAAAATAATTTTATTGTTTTTTAGAAATAGAGTGTGCAATAAAGTATGATAGATAAATATTAAGACAGGATTATAATGCGAAAGGAAATGTTATGAGACCAACATTTGTGTTAATTAGGGGTAATTCTGGCAGCGGCAAGACGGTTTTAGCAACAGCTCTTCAGCATCATTTTGGCTATAAAAATTGTTTGCTGTTGCACCAAGATGTCATTCGCCGTGATGTTTTACATGCCGATGATCACGCAGGGACACCTGCGGTCAGTTTATTAGAAGACTTGGTCAAGTATGGGCAGCAGCATTATCAAATAACCATTTTGGAAGGAATTTTGCGCAAAGATGTTTATGGTGAAATGCTTCAGCAGTTGATTAAACGTTTTGACAAAACAGCGCTTATTTATTACCTAGATATTCCGTTTACGATTGCGGCGGAACATAATCAAATGAAAAACGAGCCATTTGCAGAAGAAAAATTGCGCTGTTGGTGGCGTGAAGATGATTACTTAGGTGGAAAAGAACAAAGATTACATGATGGTGATACGAAGACATTTTGTCAAAAGATAATTGATGATATTGAGAAGCTAGATTAAAAAGATACTTTTTAAATTTATTTTTATAAAACGGAGCGTTCTACTTTTTTCTTTAAGATATTTGCTTTTCCAAAATTATGTGCTACTATTTAGATAAATATCTAATTAGAATTTTATCTAAATAGAAAGGAGAAAAAATTTGAGTTTTGAAACCAGCTTTAAGGCGCTATCGGATCCAGTGCGTCGGAAAATCTTACAATTGCTAAAAAAAGGCCGGCTGTCAGCTGGCGAAATTGCCAGTCACTTTGATATGACCAAGGCAACCATTTCTTATCACCTAAATATTCTTAAGAAAGCTGATTTGATTTGGGAAGAAAAAGAAAAAAATTTTGTTTATTATTCGTTAAACACATCAATCTTAGAAGAAATAATGGCTTGGTTAGTTGATCTGAAAGGGGATCATGATGATGAAAAATGTTAGTTATAAAAGAACGTTGCTAATTACAAGTTTGTTAACACTGCTGCCGTTAGTGGTGGGATTATTATTATGGCAGAAACTGCCGCAGACGATCGCGACACACTTTAGTATGAATGATCAAGCTAATGGTTGGTTTAGTAAGCCTGTGGCTGTCGTGGTACCACCATGTGTCTTGCTTTTATTGCAGTTATTTATTTTCTGGTGTGCGAAACACAGTAGCCAAAAAAATAACTCTAATTTTAGAATTTTTAACGTTACATTATGGATTATTCCGTTGACGTCACTTGTAGTGAACTTTTATATTTATGCCATTGCATTGGGCTATCATATGTCGGGTGCGCTTATTTCAAGTTTACTGGTCGGCTTTGTTTTTATTTGGGTCGGTAATTATTTACCCAAAGTTAAGCCCAACAGTGCCACAGGCTTTAGGCTATCGTGGATTTTAAATGATAAAAATAATTGGCAGAAAACGCATCGGTTAGCAGGCTGGCTCTTTGTCATTGGCGGTTTTGTTTTGCTCATAACATCATTCATGCGTATAGCTTGGATAATTTTAGCAGTTGTTCTTGTGATCGTTCTTGTGCCAACAATTTACTCTTATTGGTTGGCACATAAAAAATAAATTTCTTTGCGATTAAAGTATGCATAATAATTATTAGAGGTGGTATTTATGACTGTTAAAGCAAGGATTCAAGGCAATACAGCTGTTGCTACTTTACCTAAATCTTTAAATGTTAAACCGGGAACATTGTATAATCCCAAAATAAATTCTAAAGGTGTAATAACTTTTACCCCGACTAAAAATGCTCTGAATACAATTGAAAAACTTTTTAAAGACTGGCATGGTAATTATCAAACACCAGATGATTTAAAGGATTGGGACACTATTAAACCTGTAGATTAAAAATTAATATATAAAAAGATAAAATTGACGATAGATTAAACAAGGCTGCTGGAGATTTAATTTCTCAGCAGCCTTGTTTACGGCTCCGGTGATTCAAGATAATCACGATTTTTGATTAAAGGCATGTATTTTTACTTATTTAATCTTCTATCAAAAACACACGATTTTACCAAAGTGTCGAAATCGTGTGCTAATAACAAGTTAAAAAATTAGTACTTAGCTTTTCTTCCAGTTTTATATTCTTCCTCTTGTTCTCTGATTTTTGGCAAACCTGCTAGATCTGTGAATTGTTCAAAGGTTAGCATATGATCGTAATAGTCGGTTGTAGTTCCTTCTTCTTTTAGATGTTTCATTAAATCTTCAAATGCCTTAGCAGCAACAAAAGTTGAAGCACATGGGAATATAGCCAAGTCATAGCCAATGTCCTGTAGTTCACTCCGTGATTTGATTGGTGTTCTTCCATGTTCAATCATGTTAGCAATAACCGGTTTCTTAAAGCTAGAAGTTACTTTTCGCATCTCTTCTTCTGATTCGACGGACTCAATAAATATGATGTCTGCGCCTGCTTTTTCATAAGCTTTACCACGTTTCAATGCTTCATCAAGACCGTAATTAGTTCGCGCGTCTGTTCTTGCCATGATTAAAGTATTGTTGCTTTCTCTAGCATCAACTGCTGCACGGATTTTTCCTACCATTTCGTCCATTGAAATTACGTCACGACCTAGCATATGACCACATTTCTTGGGTGCAACTTGATCTTCAAGTTGAATTGCGGCAACGCCTGCTTTTTCATAAGCCTTGACAGTTCTAATAACATTAACGGCGTTTCCGTAACCAGTATCAGCATCTGCGATTAAGGGGATATTGATAGCGGCGGTAATGTTTTGTGCTCTTGTTAGCATTTCTGTCATGGTTAACAAGCCAACATCAGGTTCGCCAAGCATACTGGCAGACGTTCCGTAACCGGTCATATAAACTGCTTCAAATCCTGTTTTTTCAATTATTTTTGCACATAAGGGATCATAAGCACCAGGTACTATTAAAACCTCAGGGTCTTGTAAACGTTGCTTTAATTTCTTACCCATTTCATTTTCCATAATAATTGCCTCTTTAAAATTTAAATATTAATTAATAACATAACTATTGGAACAACAATAATAAACAAAATAGAAGTTGATACTACTAGGTTGGTAGCGAATTTAACGTCACAATGATATCTATCAGCTAATATTGGCACAACTGCCAATGCTGGTAATGCAGCTTGCAGAATTAAAGTTTGCGTAAAAACTTTACCAATATTATAAAAATATTTATTGCCCCACAGTAACAACAAAACCGTAACTAATGGCACTAAGATAAACCGGCCCAAATATGAAATTAATACATCCTTATCAATGGTCATATGTTTAATGCCAAACTTTTTAAGCATAATGCCGATATAAATCAGAGCAAGCGGTGTAACCAAATTGCTAATATCTTTGAGGGTAACCGTAATGCAGGTCCAACTTTTAAGCAGATTACCGAGTGCCGGGATAAACACAAATGGAATCGCCACTATTAATCCCCAAACCGGTGCTGGTAGTAAGTTATGCCAATCAAATTTAACCTTAGTATTCGTATTTGTAGGATCATCAATTGCAATTAGATAAACGCCAATTGTCCAAATTAAGAAAATGTGAACTACATAATAGACCAACACATAAGGAATTGAAGTTTCTCCAAAGAGTGAGAGATTGATCGGCACACCGATGAATAATGTATTTGGTGCCGTAATAACCATTATAGCAATGCCGCGCCTGCCTTTTTTAACTTTAGCAAGTTTAACGATTAGCCAAGCGATAATTAATGTAACAAAAGTAGATAAAATTGAATAGAATAACCCAACTGATAATTTAGATAGTGCTTTAGGATTAAGATCATTTACCATTGAAACAAAAATTGAAATTGGCAAAGCCATATTCATTAATAAATTTGAAATTGAATTTGAAAAGTGCTTACTTAACCACCCCTTTGCTTGGCAGAAATATCCCGCTGTAATCATTAGTAAAATTGAAATAACGCTTGAAATAGATGAAAAAAATATTGCCAAAACCTTACCTCCTTTCATAGCCTAAATGAATTGTATTCGCTTTCTATCAATAAATAAAATACTAGTATTTTATTTACAATATAAAAAACTCCTATAAATATCATTATCGATATTTATAGGAGCCATGAGATATAGTTTTTATGCAAATGTGACTAACTTTTTACCAAGATCTGCATTTATTAAGCTATTTTTGACCTGTTTTTCTAATGAGTCAAGATACTTCTCTTTTTTAAAGATCATATAAAAATAACAATAAATATTTTCTTTTAGTGGTACCATTTTTATTCCTTTACTTTGTCCAAGAGAGTAAGTAGTCATGATGCCGAGACCAGCACCGTTAGAAATCAATGCATTTACGGTTTCAAATTCATTTGAAATAGTTACGTTTTGCTCAGAAGGAGCGATGTGTTCACTGCTAAATAAATGTTTGAGAACATAATATTGAAGATAATCATTGCCCATTGAAATGAAATTCTCATTCTTAATTTCTGAAAAACTGACATTTTTTCGTTTAGCTAGGCAATGATTAGAGGGCACGAACAATACGTATCTATCTTTCATGATGAAGTGTGAATCAAAACTATTATGTTTGCTTATAGGTCTCAGTGATCCCATAATTGCTATTTTTACTTTGTTTGTAATTAGTAGCTCTTTCATATGAGCAGAACCGGTTTCAATTAAATCAATATTTTTAAGCAGATTGGTATCAATGTTATGAACAATTTTAGGAAATAAATTGGCACCAATGATTGATGGAATACCTAATTTAACTTTTTCGTGGACACCTTTTTCAAAAGTAATAATTAAGTCAATTTCATGCATAATTTTTTTGGCATGTTCGTAAACAAATTTACCATCTGGAGTAAGTGTTAAATCACGTCCACCACGCTTACGTTTAATTAATTCCTTGCCTAATTCTTTTTCTAGTTGTTTGATTGAAAAAGTTAATGATGGCTGCGAAATGTATAATTTATTAGCGGCTTTAGAAAAACTCTTTTCGTCCACAACCATGATCAAGTTTTTAAGCTCAGAAAGTTTCATTATTCTTACCTCCTATTTATAAGATCGAATTCTATTTAGCTAAATATTAGTCTATAAAGTAATACGAATTCAAGATAAAAATTTTTATAGTAAAAATAATAAGTTGACTGATGATTTGAAAGAAGATGAGATTTCTAACTTGATTGAAGAATTGTTAAAAATAAAATACACAAACAAAAAGATGTGTTTCATAGCACATCTTTTTTATGGTTCTGGGGATAATTTTGTCTGCATTTGCTGCACCAATGATTCAAGATAATCACGATTTTTGGTTAGATTTTTGCGGCTATTAGAATAGCCCATGATACTGACATTTAATTGCAATCGATGCCCCTCTTTAGTAGCAATGCTGATTACTTTTACCTGACTCATGGTATACCGCAACTTGAAGGGAATAACGCCTTTGTAAGGACCAACACTAATTTCATTTATTTCTGTTAAAGGAATGAATTTGTTTTTTCCGTTGAAAAAATAAGTGGTGGCTTTATTGATTCCTAGCAAAAGCAGGCCGTCTTCTTTGAAACATAAAATATATGTTGCCGTTGTCGTGATGAAATAAATTAACCCCAAAGCAAGCCCAAGCATGGCTACACAATAACCAATCATAAGAAACTGTTCAAATTTTTCTGGATTAGATTCACCTACCTTAAAGCTAATAAATAGCGGCAGGAGAACTGCAAGCATAATGATAAAAAAAGCACGAACTTTGTGTGGAACTTCGTTGACTAGGACAAAATCCGTTGGCGTGGCATTAAAGCCGATCGCTTCTTCGTAGCTCATAATTTTGTCATCCGTATATGTCCCCTTGGGTGCCTTTGTTTTTAACTTGTAATTTGAATTGTCGCTCATGATTTTCCTTAGAAAGATGCTTATGAATTATATTTGTTATCAAACTGTTTCTGTTCCTTGATCTTTTTATGATTTTCAAATAATTCAAAAACTCCCACGACAACTGTTACTAGAAGCAAAAAGGCAGCTAGATGGATAAATAGTTTAAAATTAAAGATTAACGACAGAATAAGCACACTAATGTAGGCAGCTTCTATTCCTAGGAGCAATTTGTTTTTAAATCTCTTCTTTTCAAAATTTGTTTTCTCCATAAGATTGTCCTCGTAGCTATTAACCCTGTTTTTGAAATGATTGTTAATAAATGTACACCATGATTTATAAAAAAGCAATAATAATTTTATTTTTAATTAATGAAACCAAGTGGTTGATGTCTGGGCAATGTCGCTGTCAGCATCAGGCTTGCTTAATTTTGTCAGCAATTTTACGCCTTCTTTAGACAGTTTCATTTTGACGGCAAGCAGCTCTAATTCGTCTATCATATTTTGACGGACACGATATTCGTTTTCTTTATGCATGAGTTCGGTAATTGCCATGTCAATTATTGCTTGCTCATTTGCATTCGGTAAAGTTTGCTTTTGTAAAAATTCTAAGAAACTAGCTTTATTTTTGGTATTCTTAAACATACTTTTTTCCTGCTAATCATATAACTTGTTAATGATATTATGGATTACGTTTTACTCTAGTTTTCTGCTTTTGTAAATTATTACTGGCGGAAAAAAGCAAAAAGGCGCTTGTCCGTCAGGACAAACGCTGTTGGCTGTTTAGAACACAAAAAAAGCACCGACTACTTGCAGTGCTATCTTTATTATGGTGGGTGGCCAGGGGTTCGAACCCTGGACCCACGGATTAAGAGTCCGTTGCTCTGCCAGCTGAGCTAGCCACCCACTTCTTTGTCAACTAATACCAGCCGACAATTAAGTATATTACCAATTATTTAGCGAATTTACAAGGCTTTTGCTAAATTTTCTTAAAAAATTTGGCTATGGTTATCAATGCAATTAAAAAGCAGTCCTTGCTGATCGAGATTCAGATCAGACAAAGGCTGCTTTTGTTTTAGATATTGAGTAATCGATGCTTACTTACTGCTTTTTGGGTTATTTTTAGGTGTAAAATCCCACGCTGCTATCTGCCGGTTACCGTAATATTTCTTATATAATTTCTTGGTTGCTGCAGTTTGGTAAGACTTAACCACTGCCTGATAAGCCGGATTCTTTGCCTGTGATTTTCTGGCACAGATGATGTTAATCCACTGTCTTGAGTCCTGATTAGTTGGCTCAACAAACAGGGTTTCCTTGTCGCCCAAGCCAGCTGGTAATGCAAAAGTGTTGTTGACAACGGCAGCAGCAACGGAAGTAATTACCCGGGCGCATTGCTCCCCGCCCACTTCTTTGATCTTTAAATGGCGCGGATTTTTAACAATATCCGCAACAATTGCCAATTTGGTCTTCGGCCGTAAGCTAATCAATTTAGCGTTTTTTAACAAGTAAAGGGCGCGTGATTCATTGGATGCGTCGTTAGGAACAGCAATCGTTGCTCCTTCCGGAATGTCGCTTAATTTATGATATTTTTTTGAATATAGTCTAATCGGGTTGATTGAAGTTTTACCAATAGCTACTAAATCACCGTGATTAGCTTTGTTCCAGGCAGCAAGGAAAGCGTAATGCTGGAAGGAATTGAGGTCAATATCGCCATTTTTTAGGGCATTATTAGGCTGATTATAATCAGTAAAGTTTTTAATCTTGATTGTTACACCATACTTATCCTTGGCGGTTTTAATCGCCTGATTCCAAATTGCCACTTCCGGCTTGCCTTCCCCAACTACGCCGACGGTTACGACCTTATTTGCCTGCTTTTTGCCAAGGCCAGGGCCGAAGCCAAACCAAGCAGCAATAACGACAACAACAGCAACGACAATTCCAATGATGATGTTTCTAGTTTTTTTATTCATTTTTCTACCTTTTATATTTTTTAAATAAAAAGCACCCATCCTTATTTAAGGACGAGTGCTCGTGTTACCACCTTTAATTTGTCTATTATTCACATAATAAACCTTAGTGGCTATCAAATAATAGCCGGCACTGGTAACGGCTGCCGCCCCGCCGTTAGTTAATTGTCACTAACGGGTATCATTTCAAGCCCATGTTCACTAGTTTATCCCGTGCGACTTCTCACCAATCGTCGCTTCTCTTTACCAGTTAAAGTTAGTTACTCTGCTTTTCAAGATGCTTAATATTTACTTTTTTTAATTAGTATGCACGGTGGCCCTTTTTATAAACGGCCTTATCTTTTTGTACTACCGCTGAGATGTCCTCCAGTGGATTTTTATCCAAAACCAGGAAATCAGCGTATTTACCAGTAGTCAAAGTTCCGTATTCATCGTCAATTCGCATTAACTTAGCGCAATTCCAGCTGGTTTCCAGTGCTTCAAAGTTAGTAAAACCTTGTTCAACTAACAATGGCAGCTCTTGCGGTGTCATTGTGAAGTCATTAAAGGGTGTCCCCGCATCGGTCCCCAAGGTGATTGGCACACCGGCATTTTTAGCCTTTGTGATGTTACCGCGTAAATCTTTCCATGCTGCAGAAATTTTGGCCATTTCCCATTCGGGAATTTTACCGGGAGCATATTCGATAAATGCCCACGCGCCAACGATAGTTGGTGTCAGGTAGGTTCCCTGCTTCAGCATCAACGCAATTTCTTCGTCGTTGACATAGAAGCCATGTTCAATGCTGTCAACTCCGGCTTTGATTGCGTTTAAAATTCCGGCACTGCCTTCGGCGTGGGCCGCAACCGGAAAGCCTTTATGGTGTGCTTCCTCAACAGCAACGCGCATTTCGGCCGTACTCAGCTGCGGCTGATCCAGTGCATCATTTTCGGTCATCACGCCGCCGGTTGCCATTAGCTTGATTGCTCTGGCACCTGCCCTAATTTCTTCACGTACACCTTTACGCATCTCATCAGGGGAATCAACTAAGCGGCCAAAATTAGCTTCATCGCCGTGTCCACCGGTCATTGAGAAGGGATGTCCAGAAGGCAGAATTTCTGGGACATTAGTTAATTTGCCTTTCTTGATCAGCTCGGTTAAAGCAATGTCAATTTCATAAGTGCTGCCACATTCACGAATGTAGGTTACGCCGGATTTTAATAGGTCATGCAGGTGCTGAACTGCCCGCAGCGTAGATTCAACCACACCTGCCTGAGGATCACCATCAGGGGTCAGCGGGTCATTGACAATGTGTGTGTGACAGTTCATCAAGCCTGGCATGACGTATTTACCTTTTAAATCAACCGTTTGCTCTGCTTTAGGCACCGTGCCGGAGCCGACTTTGGTAATTTTACCGGTTTCATCGTCAACCAGCAGGTAGCTGTTTGCCGTAATTTTATTATCGGCACCGTCAAATAAATTAAAATTGGTGAAAACTGTTTTACTCATCACATACCTCCAAATTCACCTACAAAAAAAGCACTCATCCTCTTAACTAAGGACGAGTGCTCGCGTTACCACCTTTAATTTGTTTATCACTCACGCGATAAACCTCACTGGCTATCAATCAATAGCCTGCATTAATAACGGATGCAACTCCGCTGCCAGCTGAATATTTACCAGCAGTCTTCTTCCAAAAGCCCATGTTCATTACCGTTATCTATCGTCTTTCACCACAGCGCCGATTCTCTTTAAAGATAACTAAGCAATTACTCTGCTTCCTCAGATTTATTTTATAACAAGCATTTTATCATGAATAATTAATATTACAAGCAATTTTATAAAATAAATTTCTATATTTAGCTAATAAGTAGAAGAGAACAAGAATTATTAACTAGTCAATGATTAGTAAATTAAGGCATGAATAATTGGATTGGGATTAATTTTTGGATAGATCAATTTAAATTTAAAAAATCTCTTCTTCTAGCGAGAAGTATTTAATATTATCATTTTTACTGGCAACTACTTTGATCAGTTTTATTGGTGGGTAAAGAAACAGCTTTATCGGTTTCCATGAGCATTTGCTCATAAGAAATAACACGGTATACCTTAATTAGATTCAGATATTTTTAAGGTTATTCATTACTATAATGAATAATCGACAATTGTTTTAATGCGTTGACAGGACGATATGTCAGTCTTTTTCGGACAATTATCATTTGCAGATTATGCGATCGATACTACCGGTGTTTCTGCAGGTATTAAAAATGCGGTCCATATTTTGAAGACTGCTGGCGAATGTCTTTTGATCGGAATCGGTGGTAAGATTGAATTTGATTTAATAGGCGATTTTTTGCCAGAATCCAAAAAGATTTCCGGTGTAGTTGACGGGGAGATGCGATCTCACAATTGTTTATTCCAAAATTGATCAAGTATTATCAAAAAGGACAATTTCCTTTTGATAAGTTAGTTAAGTTTTTTGATTTTAATGATATCAATGCCGCTTTTGTCGCTTCCAAAGATGGCACGGTGTTAAATTAGTGAAGGGAAAAATAATAATGATTAAAACAATTACTTCAGGTAAAAAGGAATTACTGTACCAATCAAACTTACTTAATACGAGCATTTATCAAAGCGAATATGTTAACTTTGACCAATATAAAATTGGCATCTATGATGTAGTTATTCCTGCTAATAAAACATTCAAATGGCAGAATAAGAAAAACAACTTAATTATCATTTTGTTTAGTGGAAAGCTCCGGGTTAACGCCACAACTTGTGGTGACAATACTAGTATTGTTGCTCCAGCTGGCTTAAGCACCAGCTTTATTGTTGACTCTAAGTCATCAATCCATGCTCTAATACTTATTAAAGAAAATACTACTGGGCTGGATAAAACAGTAATTTCAAAGCATGAGCAGCAGATTTGGTATCCATATAAAGAAAATGGGCATATCCATTTGTATTTGAAAGATATACTTACGCCAGAACAAATTGGCGGCTGTGTTTATTTGATTGATTACCCTGAAACGCATATTACTGAATGGCATAATCATACTTTTTCACACGGGATGTATGTTTTAAATGGTGTTTATTGTAATCAGTCACAATATGATCAAACGGAAAAGTATTATGGTCCCGGTTCATTTGTTTTCGGTCCCAAGGGTCAGGTTATGCGTCACGGTGCAGCAGCTGGTCAGCACTGCTATGGAATTTTTATAACTGATAAACCGTTTAGTTTAAATTATTTAAGTGATGCTGAAGTTGAAAGGGCATGCAAAAATACTAAATAATCAAAAATAAGTTACTTGGTTAAATAAAGGTCAAATGGGTCCTAAAGTACAAGCTGTAAAATAACGAACTTTGTTATCTTGCGGCTTCTATTTTTTGCAAAAAAATAGCGCCTACTTTCTTCAGCGCTATCCATCATCTTTATGGGTGGCCAGGGGTTCGAACCCTGGACCCACGGATTAAGAGTCCGTTGCTCTGCCAGCTGAGCTAGCCACCCGTATTTTTAAATTTTTAACTTAATGGTAAAGAACCAGTAATTATTATGCGATTATCTTAGGAAAAAAGCAAGTTTTTTTATTAAAATTATCCGATTTTTTGGCTAATACTATAAAAATCAGTATAATATAAAGCAAAGGAGGCAATTCGATGCCAAAAAAAATCCTTGTCGTTGATGACGAGAAACCGATATCTGATATTATTAAATTTAATTTGACGAAAGAGGGCTTCGACGTTGACACTGCCTATGACGGTGAAGAAGCCGTAAAAAAAGTAGACGAGTATAATCCTGATCTGATGATTCTAGATCTGATGTTGCCGAAAAAAGATGGTCTGGAGGTCGCCCGTGAGGTACGGCAGACCCACGATATGCCAATCATCATGGTAACTGCAAAAGACACAGAAATTGATAAGGTTTTGGGCTTGGAAATGGGTGCCGATGACTACGTTACTAAGCCTTTCTCTAACCGTGAACTTGTCGCGCGTGTGAAAGCAAATTTGCGTCGCCGCGATATTGTTAAAAAGGTAGAGGAAACCAATCAGGAACAAATGAATAAAAATATTACAATTGGTAACTTAGTGATCATGCCGGATGCTTATATAGTAGAAAAAAATGGTAAAAAGATTGAATTAACCCACCGTGAATTTGAGCTTCTTTATTATTTGGCCCAGCATATGGGGCAGGTGATGACTAGGGAGCATTTGCTGCAGACCGTTTGGGGTTATGACTACTTTGGTGATGTTCGCACGGTCGACGTAACGGTGCACCGGTTGCGGGAGAAGATTGAAGATAATCCTGTTCAGGCGAAAATTTTGTTGACGCGGCGTGGTGTTGGCTATTACGTAAAGCAGCCGAACGAAGAATAATAAAGGAAGCCATCAAACTGTTTAGCATGATGGCTTTTTTGTATTGAGATTGAAAATGATAAAGAAAATAAAAAATAAGTTAAAGCATTCATTTATTTCGATTAACACCACATTGGCGGTTGTCTTTATGCTGATGATTATTGCCACAATTGAAGTAATTGGTGCGTATTTTACCCGGCAGCTTGAACAAAACAGCATCGATAACTTTCAGTCGTCAATTCAGGTGCCGCCGATCGTCACCAACCAGTTGACCGATCAGTTAACGCACGACGGGAAAAGGACTAACTATAACTTGAATCGAATTGTTAGCGACTATAACAATGGTACTAACACAATCAGTGAGATTATTGTTGTTGACAATAAGGACATCATCCGTGCTGTTTCCAGCCTTAACGACAAGGGCCGGATTGGCCAGCGGGTTAACAATATTACCGTCAAACAGGTGACGTCAACGGGTCAGCAGGCCACCAAGATTATCAATAATAATGGTGATTATATGATTCAGGTGACGCCGCTCAATTCTGGAACCGGGTCTGCCAACACCGTAGGTGCGATTTACGTGCGGGCCTCGATGCAGGGGGTTTTTAATAACCTGCGCAATATTTCTGTGATGTTCCTGGTTACGTCGCTGGTGGCTGCGGTTTTGGGAGCGGTTCTGTCCTTAGTCGTTTCGCACGCCATCACTAGGCCAATTGAGGAGATGCAGGGGCAGGCTCTTAGTATTGCCGACGGCGATTACTCCAGCCAGGTGAAAATTTATTCTAATGACGAGCTGGGGAAATTAGGCCAAGCCTTTAATACCTTGTCGGTACGAATTGAGCGTTCGCAGGAAGAATCCGAAAGTGAACAGAGGCGGTTGGACAGTGTTTTGTCCCACATGAGTGACGGGGTGCTAGCAACCGACCGGCACGGCAATGTCAATGTGGTTAACCAGATGGCCCTAGATTTTTTGGGTACCGTTAAGAGTGCGGTCCTGAATAAGCCGATTGCCGAGGTTTTGGGATTAAAAGAAAGCTCGCAAGATCTGCTTTCCAGTCAAAAAGGGATTGTTTTAACCCTTAATAAGAACAGTCGCGATGAAGTGATTTTGCATGCCAGCTTTTCGCTCATTAAGCGGGTGACCGGCTTTGTTTCCGGTAGTGTTTGTGTTCTGCACGATATTACTGAACAGCAGAAAAATGAGAATTCGCAGAAGCAGTTTGTTTCCAATGTGTCGCACGAATTGCGAACCCCGCTGACTAGTATGCATGCCTACATTGAAACTTTGAACGAGGGGGCGTGGAAGGATCCCAATGTTGCTCCGGAGTTTTTGGAGGTAACCCAGGAGGAAACTGAGCGGATGATCCGCATGATTAATGATCTGCTCAGCCTGTCACGCATGGACCGCGGTGTTTCCAAGATTGACTTTGAATGGGTCAACCTCAATGATTTTGTCACCCATATTTTGGACCGCTTTGACATGATTGTGAAAAATGACGAAAAACAGGGCAAGAAGAAATACACGATCAGGCGCAAATTGAGCCCACAGGCCTTGTGGGTGGAAATCGATACCGATAAAATGATTCAGGTAATCGATAATATTATGAACAATGCTATCAAGTACTCCCCAGATGGCGGCGTGATTACGGTGAAGCTGGAGCAGGAACAGCGGAGTGTGGTGTTGAGCATTGCCGACCAAGGTTTAGGCATTCCGCACGAGGATTTAAATAAAATCTTTGACCGCTTTTACCGGGTTGATAAGGCACGCTCGCGTGCTCAGGGCGGTACCGGCTTGGGTTTAGCGATCGCTAAGGAAATCGTGACCGCTCATCATGGTAAAATTTGGGCCAGCAGCAAGGAAGGCAAAGGGTCGGTCTTTTATATTTCGCTGCCGTATGAGCCAATGAGTGAGGAGGATGACTGGGATGAAGTTTAAATTTAAATTCAGGGATGCACTGCTGCTTGTTGCCACACTCTCGGTCTTCATTTTGTCAATTGTTCTCTGGGTGTTCGTCATGAGCAATGACCAATACTTTAGTCATATTAACCAGGCCAATAATGTCACCCAGCACCAGATCCGTGGCCGGCGCAACAAGTCCGTGTATGATCTTTACATGCCAACAAGTTCTTATCAATTTGAAAAGGGCCAGCTGTGCCGGCTCTATGATTCCAAGAATAACTTGTCGCTGGAATTTACTAGAGAGATAAGAAACGTCAAGTTTTCTTCTTTTAAAAAGGTCAGTACGAGTCCAGCAAAATATGATCGTCTGCTGAATAATCCCAACTTTTTGCAGCTGGCCTATCCTGATGAGATTACCGTCGACCTGTTTAACAGTGAAAATACCAAAAATAAAAACCATGAGTTTCGCCGTATTTTTATTTCAGCGAGCAATAAATGGTTTTACGCCGCTAATGATAAAACCAATACAATTTACCGGATTGGCTTAAAGAAGGCTGATTTTTCAACTCTGCGGCGGTATGCTAAGAATGCCAAAAATAAAACACCGATCAAATTTGTTCGTCTGAAAAGCGGCTATTCCGAATTTTACCTTGAACCAACGCACTGGCATATTTACAGTTATCTGACCAATACACAATCAGATTCTTACTTTGTTTCGCGGCTGCTGGGTACGGCCAAGGTGGCCGGCCGGACGACTAAGAATAAATGGACAACCTATTCCCTAAATTATTACAATAAGCTGCGGGTTCCTGCTGCTAATAATGACAGTAATAATTTTTTATACACACGTTATGAAAAGGTACGATCGCTTGCGCCTGCTGATTATCTGGTGAATAGTGTCTATTATGTTCACCGTATTGGCTTAAGTGAGCAGGATCTGCGCTTTTTCGATGCTGACAGCGGGGTTGTCAGTTATACCAACTATGTTGAGGGTATTCCCGTTTTTTTGAACCGGCACGATGTGCAGGTACGGACTGACTTTTCAGCCGAGTCTGTGCTTGTAGCCTTTAACAGTGTCAACCTGCAGATTCCCATTCCTTTCGACGGCCAGACTAGAACGCTGCCGTCAACCGAAAGCGTGGTGGATCAGTTGACTGCCAAGGGCTTGAAACGATCGGATATTCAGCGGATTATCGTGGGCTGTGGTGTTGAGAAAGACAGCAGCCGCAGCGACTTAGTTAATCTGCTGCCGACTTACTACTTAAAAATCGCCGGCCAGTGGCGTAGTCTTGCCGAATGGGAAAAGCAGGACTTTTCGCTATTAGAAAAAAGTCCGCAGCGAGTAAATGGGGTGAAATAATCATGGATCGAAAACGAATTGAATGGCTTTTCTTAATTATTTTTGCCCTAATTGATATTTATCTGGCACTGGAAATTTTGCGTTCACCAGTCAGCCTGAGCAACGCCGATACTAACACCAGCAGTGCGACAAATATTCGGATTGAGATGCGGGCTGATGGCATTGACTTACCGGGTAAGATTTCCCATAAGCAGCAATCGGGCTACTATTTGGCTGCCAAGAATCGTGACTATCTTTCCGGGAAAATCAGCAGTTTGAGCCAGGTGAATGCCCATTATTCAAAAAGCAATAACAACTTAACCGCTACGCCTAAGACGGCGGTTTTATTAAATGGCAATAGCAAGGACATTCTGCAGCAGATTATTGACTTCAAGAATGATCCCAAGAACGTGCCTTATGGGAAAAAATTTAAGTATGAAGCGAGCATGTCAGGCAATGATAGCTATTGTTTTGTGCAGAATTCTAACTATGGCGCGGTTTACGATAATGGCGCCCAATTGCTTGTTACGGTTCATAACAAGCAAATCGACAATTATACAATTTCCTACATGGGGCCGGTCAATTCCGTGCGCGAGCCGCAGTTGATCATTAGTGCTTGGCGTGCGGTCAGCGCGATGTACACTGATCGGGAGATTGGTAATAATTCCAAGGTAATGCAGATCAAATTGGGTTATTCAAAATTAACGCAGGTACGCGGTAACACAATCTTGCTGCCGAGCTGGCTGATCTGGGTTGAGAATAAGACAACCAAGAATATTACACTGAAGCGGGTTAACGCCTTTACAGCGCAGGTGCTGCAGACGAATAATTCGTATGATATGGGAAACGATTAGAAAGGTTATGGCTAATGCGGGTTTCGGTGTTGGCAAGCGGATCAAGTGGCAATACCAGTCTGCTTGAGACTAATGAACACAAAATATTAATGGATGCCGGCTTATCCGGTAAAAAAACAAAAAAGCTGTTGGAACAGGTAGGTGTGGCGATCACCGATATTGATATGGTATTTTTAAGTCACGACCATACTGACCACAGCGGCGGGCTTGGTGTTTTGATGCGGCGTTATCCCCAGCTCAATGCCTTTGCCAACAGCGGGACCTGGCAGTATCTGCGTGATACGGATAAGATTGGTAAGATCCCGCCAGACCAGGTCAATCTAATTGAGCCGGGCCAGACCAAAACTTTTGGCGATCTTGACGTCACTGCTTTTGCTACCAGTCATGATGCAGCCGAACCGCAGTACTATGTTTTTACCAGCAGCGGCAAGCGGATGGCTTTTCTAACAGATACTGGCTATGTTTCGGAAGTTGTTCGTGGCACAATTAAGGATGCAGATGCCTATTTGATGGAGTTTAATTACGACACAATGATGCTGCGTAACGGCCCGTATTCTTGGCCGCTGAAGGAACGGATATTGTCGGATGTCGGCCATCTGTCTAATGAGGAAGCGGGGCAGGCTTTGCTTGACGTGGTTTCACCAAGGACCAAGCATATTTTTTTGGCTCACCGCAGCGAGCACAATAACACCAAGCTGCTGGCCTACCAAACGGCCCATCAGATGCTGGTTGATGGGGACGCCAACTTAGACAGTGATGTGCAGATTATCAGCACCAGCGCTGGAGAGCCGACAAACTTAATTAAAATTTAACAACACTGTTCATGATTTTTTCAAATTTTCTTAGTATATTAAAAACCAAAGGAGAAAAATTAAAGTATGGTAGAAAAACAAACTTCTAATAAAGGTATTTTTGTCAAAACTGCAGTTATTGGCGTGGTTGCCGGTTTACTCGGCGGCGGCGTTTCTTATGCCGCGCTTGATCAGGTGAATAACGCAAATAATAACAGCAACGCGCAAACAAGTATCAGCTCCACTAGCGCCAAGACCTCTAAAGACAGTGCCAAAAACAGTGGAGCAATGACACCTGCCTATAATGATGTTAAGGGTGCTGTTGTGTCGGTGATCAACATGAAACGTGAAACGACCAGCGGTAATTCGCTTTACGATATTTTTGGCGATAACGGCGATGATAATGGCAGCAATAGTAAAAAGGGTAAATTGCAGACTTACAGTGAGGGATCCGGTGTTATTTACATGAAGTCGGGCAGCAAGGGTTACATAGTGACCAACAATCACGTTGTTACCGGCAGCGATAAGGTTCAAGTAATGCTGGCTAATGGCAAAACAGTCAATGCTAAGACAATCGGCACCGACAGCACAACTGACCTGGCTGTTTTAGCAATTGATTCCAAGTACGTTACCCAAACCGCCGAATTTGGCGATTCTAAGAGCCTGCAGGCCGGACAAACTGTGATTGCGGTTGGTTCGCCCTTAGGCAGTGCCTACGCCTCAACGGTCACACAGGGAATTATTTCAGCACCAAGCAGAAATATCACCACGTCGGCTGCCAATGAACAAACCGTTATTCAGACTGACGCGGCCATTAATCCGGGCAACTCTGGTGGTGCCCTAGTCAATTCTGCTGGCCAAGTAATCGGAATTAATTCGATGAAGCTGGCACAATCGAGTGATGGAACTTCGGTTGAAGGGATGGGCTTTGCCATTCCGTCTAACGAGGTGGTAACAATTGTTAACCAATTGGTCAAAAACGGTAAGATTACGCGGCCGCAGCTGGGGGTTAAGGTTATTGCGCTTCAAGGAATTCCGGCAAGCTACCGTAAGCGGCTTGGCATTAAGTCTACACTGAAAGATGGAATCTACGTTGCTTCGGTAGTTAGAGGCGATGCAGCGGCTAAGGCCGGAATCAAAACCGGCGATGTCATAATTAAGGTTGACAAGAAGTCAGTCTCGGATGTTGCTTCGTTACACAGCATTTTGTATAATCATAAAATCGGTGATACCGTCGAGTTAACGGTTAATCGTAATGGTAAGATTATGGACATCCGGGTTACACTTCAAGGTGATTAACTTGGGGAATATTCATTGTTAACAACTAAAAAAGGCGATATTATGCAATTTAACTTGCAAGTATCGCCTTTTTCTTAACTTTATAACTGAGTAACACTAAATAGTTCGTAAATAATGTTTGTCAAGTTTTTGCTAAAAGCCGCTAGGATGTTGATAACTGTGGATAACTTTGTGGATTGTGCATAAACTAAATAAAATCAGAAGAATCATTTGTGGATAACCTGTTAATTGTGTGTAAATACTAGTGAAGATTTTCGTGAGCAAACAACTGTTCAAGTTGGTATAACAGCATTTGTGGTAAAAAGTTTGTGAAATTATCGGATCTAGAAGCTAATTGTGTTTAAGTTTTTGAGAAAAAATTGAATAAAAAGAGCAACCACATTTTGTATGGGTAGAATGTTTATTCGCCCCAAAATATGGGCTTTGCTTTTACACAGATGTGGAAAAGTGGGGTGGAAACGGTGGACAGCAGGGGATAAAATAAAAGTATGAAGATCAAGATTGTATGTGTCGGCAAGCTGAAGGAAAAGTATTTCAGGGATGCCATTGCCGAATATGAGAAAAGATTAGGTCGTTTTGCCAAGGTTCAGATAATTCAGGTTCCAGATGAAAAAGCACCGGAAAAGTTTAGCAGGGCCCAGCAGGAGCAGGTCAAAGAAATTGAAGGCCAGCGCATTTTGAGCAAAATCAAAGAAAAGGAATATGTTTACGTTACGGCAATTTTGGGCAAGGAAAGAAGCAGTGAAGAGTTTGCACAGGAAATCAAAGAACTGACGACCTATGGCCATTCGGATATTACCTTTGTGATTGGCGGCAGTCTGGGAACAAGTCCGGCTGTTAACAAGCGGGCCGATGACCTTATTAGTTTTGGCAAGTTAACCATGCCTCATCAGTTGATGCGGGTAGTGCTGCTTGAACAAATTTATCGCGCTTTTATGATTAACAGCGGCAGTCCTTATCATAAATAAAAAACGCGCTTCCAGTTGGAAACAGCGTTTTTTACTTGAAGATGAATAAGCAGGTTGTGACGACAAGCAGCAGACCAATTGTAACAAACCAATCGCTCTTTTTTAGCGGGATTGTAATGATTGTAAATCGCGGCTGGTCTTCAACGTAGCCATGTGATTCCATGCCTTGAGCCAGATTTTCAGCAGAATTAAGGGCAACTATTATTGCCTTAAAATAGAGTACAGGCGACCAGAAGCTGAGGTAGACGCCGCGCATCATTCCAGCCGTTCTAATTTGCTTGATGGCTAATTTCATGTGGGGCACAATATTGAGTGCAGCAAGGACACCGTAAGCGAATTTGCTCGGCAAGTGGAGGTTCTGTTCCAGTGAGCGAGCAAAAGTGGTGGCATCCGTGTTGATTGTGACACAGGAGATGGTCAAAGTGTACACATAGACCCGGCTAGACAAACTCAGGGCATAATAAAGATTGGGTGTGGGTGCAAACCAGAACAGGGTGGCAAAAATTGTGAAGGCTGCAATGAAGGGCACGACTAAAAGCAGCAGCAAAGTTTTCAATTTGATCCGTTTGAAAATTAGGTAGCTGATTGAAAACAGAATGATCAGAATGTTCGTTGTCAGGCTGGTTTTCAATGATACTTCTAAGGAAATAATAAATGCCAACAGAAATTTTAGGCTGGGATTCATTCTGCGGCCTCCTTTGTATACGTTAATTTTTGCTGGTTAAATTCAAGGTGGTAGTCGCACCAGTCACAGAGTTCGGGTGTTAATTCATGACTGATAAGCAGGATTGTTTGCCCGCGCTCCTTTTGACTTTCCTGCAGCAGGTGAATAATTTTCTTGCTCGATTCGTGGTCTAACCCACTCAGGGGTTCATCAATTAAGAGCACGTCTTGATCCGAAAGCAGCATCAGCAAAATTTGCAGCTTCTTTTTCTGGCCACCGGAAAGAGAGTAGACTATTTGGTCAAGACAGCGGTCTAAATCCAGATATTCTAATGCCTGCGTGATTTTTTTGTCGGTAAAAAAAGAATTCTTACAGTTTTTTTTGCTTAAATTGAGTTCATCTTCCACGGTTACACTGAGAAATTGATCGGTGGCATTTTGAAAAATCTGGGCAACGTGCAGCAGGTACTTGCGGTCGGACAATTTGCTGATTTCTTTATCCTGGTATGTCAGGCTGCCGGTGTAGGGCAGCATCTTAGTTAAGGCTTTAAATAGAGAAGTTTTGCCAACACCGTTTGGTCCCGTCAGCAAGATAGCCTTCCCTTGAACGATTGTCAGCTTTTCTTGCTGCAGCAGAAGATGATTTTGCCTGATTGCGGTATTGGTGAAGCTGAAAGCAGCAGGCAGATTTACGGTCGGCAGAGCAAAAGTGCCAGTAACTTTTGCAGTACTCGATTGAAGCAGGTGCTGCTGTTCTTTCGCGTCTACCGGTACAATTTTTTGTCCGGTAAATTTAAAAATTGCATCGCAGACGTTCTGGTAATCGCTGAGAATATGATCGCTGATGATGATCGTTTTGCCTTGATCACGCAGTTTCGCGAGTTTACTGATTAAAAATTTTCTTGATGCATTATCACAGCTGGCAAAGGGTTCGTCCAGTAAAAAAAGGTCGACATCCATTGCCATTAAAACCGCTAAGGCAACCTTTTGCTGCTGCCCGCCGGAAAGGGTGACAATTGCTTGATCAAGCAGGTCGTCAATCTGGGCGAAAGAAACGGCTTGGATAAGGCGTTTTTGATAATCTTCTTTAGAAACCCGTAAATTTTCTAATGCAAAAATTATTTCTTCACGCGGCGTCCGCATCGTAAACTGTTCGCCAGCATTTTGAAACATCATCGCGTGTGTTAGACCACCAACATCGATCTTGCCGCTAACCTTCCCGGCGTATTTGGGGTAAAGTCCTGCTAGCAATTTTAAAAAGGTCGATTTGCCGCAGCCGGTCGGCCCAATTAAAAGGGAAAACTTGCCGCTGGGGATGCTGAGGGTCAGGTTGTCTAAAATGTTAGTTTTGTCATCATACGAAAAAGTTAAGTTCTTACTAGTTATTACTGCCATTTTCTTTACCAAATAAAAAACCGTCAAGGGCTGCTTGACGGCGTAGAAGTTCAATCATTTTTCCCTTCGTTTGGCATTGCCCAAAATCAGGTTCAATGGGTATCTCTCAGCCGTATCAGCACCCCGCTATGTTGCCTTAATTCTACATGAAACATTTTAGTTTGTCTATTTATGAAGAAAGCGTACGCATCGCCTAATTTGTAATATAATAAGGAAAATAGAATTGACGAAAAATAGGGAGATGGCCCAAACCGATGACAAATCTGAACCAATATCTGACAAGCGTTTTAAAGGCAAGTAATGATGTCAATGAGCTGCGCCTGCTCGCTGGAACGCGAGCCTTTGACTGGTTCAGCGTCTACCTTGAAAATCATAACGCTGGGATTCATCGGTATCGTGCTAATACTGCCACCCTTTTCTATCAGGTGCAGGGGACTGCTAATATTAAGGTAAATGGCAAAATTCTCACTTTAGGGGCGGGCAATTTGCTGCTGTTTAATCCGCGCCAAGAATATGAGGTGGTTAAGCAACCGGCGGCAACAATTTTAGCCAAAATAAAGTTTAAGCCCAGTTTTAATTATCAGAGTTTTTTGGAAAATTTAGTTTATCAAAGTGCACGCGAAGATGAAATTATTGCCAAACTGCTGACCAAGTTAAATCAGGATGGCTTGTTGCTGTTTAAAAATACGCAGGTTTCACAGCCATCCCAATTAATGCAGAAACTGCTTAACGATTATTTGAATGACGAAGTGTTTGTTCGCAGCTTGATTGTTGCCGAAGTTACGACTGTGGTGATTCTTTCGTTGCAGGAACAGAGCCTGCTTAGTTCAATTGCTCTCAGCCATAATAAATTTGCCGGAACTGCCCTTGATCACTATCTTGATGTGCATTTTAGAGACGTGACGCTGACGCAGGCGGCTAATTATTTTGCGCTTAATCCTAACTATTTTTCCAATCTGGTTAAGCAGAAAACGGGAAAAAGTTTTGTCGAACACGTTGATGAACGCCGGATGCAGGAAGCACGCAATCTATTGGCTCAGCCCAATATTTCTTTGAAGGAAATTATCAGCCGGGTAGGATATTCAAGCAAATCGTTTTTTTATAAAAAATTCAATGAATACTACCACCAAACTCCGGCAGAGATGCGGCGAGAACTGTTTCGTCAGGCTAATATTAATTTGAAGTAAAATTTTTGCATTGCTAGTGTTACATTTACAAAAAATAATTTTTTACAGAGTAAAGTTCGAAAGTTATCTGTATGAGATAGCAGGTCAGCTTAATGTTAATATACTTAATAGCAAAATTACTAAGAATTCACTTTATAAAAATATTTGTTTTTTAACTGTTGGTGATGATAAGATCAATATTAGTTATTCTGATGTTAAGAAGGAAGTTTTGCTTGGTTTTCTTCACAATCATGTTATACTTGTAAATGAAAAGAGGTCCGGCAATATAAAAGCCGCAACCTCTTTAGCAGCCGCTTAAAAGGCGGTGGCAATTATATTAGACTGAAAAGGCCGTCCTATAACTCGCCAAAGTTATAAAGTGGGACGGTCTTTTCATGTCTACTTCTTGTTGTGCTTGTCGAACAAAACGACAAGGGCTATAAGCAACGTGCCAAAATCCAGCATTAAGCTGATGGCCTGGTAAACAGACAAGCAGGGGACTCTTTCTAAACAGATTTCGTGCCATAAGCATCTCTTCCTTTCTAGAAAACAGCCACCGCCCTCTAAACTTCTGCAAGTTAATTATAGCGAAAAAGTCTCACTATTTGCAATGACAGAAAGTAACTGTGTAAAGGAATTACTATCAATAACTTGATATATAGTTACTGTTTGCAAGCAGTTTTAACAAACTGTTTCTGTATTTTAGTCAAAAGAGTAAATACCGCTATCAAAGAAATCGCTTATTTTGTTGTTGACAGTTGATAAATAATTTGTTATACCTACTTTAGTTAAATATTTAAAGTTCGTCTGGGGTGTCATAATTGACTGAGATTATACCCATCGAACCTGATGTAGTTTGTACTACCGAAGGAAGAGCGACTGTTAATTGATTTTAATTTCGGGCTATCCTTTAACTAAGGATAGCCTATTTTAGTTAAAAGATAAAAACGTAATAGCCTCTTTCTTCAGTAAGCGAAGAAGGGGGTTATTTTTTGGTTACTGTTAATGGTAAGCAGGAAAAAAATTTGGCTGGCAAATCAGTTGCTGCTTTTTTATCTGACCGCAAAGCACCGATTGATAATTTGGTTGTTGAACTCAATGGCAAAATTGTTCACCGAGCTAGTTTTGACCAAGTTTTTTTGCGTGAAAATGATAAGGTTGAGGTAATTTCCTTTGTTGGTGGTGGTTAGGCGATGAAGAAAATAACAGAAATTACGCTGCAGGGAATCCCGCTTGAAGATGTGTATGCGGAGATGAAAGACAGAAACGTTGCAGGGTCAACGGCCAAGCTCGCGCAAGCTCATGTTGTGATTGCAGGTTGCGGCGGTTTGGGCACCAATATTGCACTTGCATTAACCCGTATTGGTGTCGGGCATTTGACATTGATTGATTTTGATACGGTTGAATTAAGCAACCTCAATCGTCAACAGTTTAAGTTTAGCCAGGTGGGGATGCCCAAAGTAGCGGCAATGAAGCAAAATTTGCAGGAAGTCAATCCGTTTGTGGATGTCATGGCAGTGCAGGAAAAAATTATGCAGGATAATGTACAGCGGCTGTTTGAAAATGCCGATATTATCTGTGAGGCCTTTGACGATCCCGCAGCTAAGGCGATGCTTTTAGAAACTGCCCAGACAATTTTTCCGCATAAACCCCTAGTAATGGGCTCGGGTATGGCTGGAATCCACAGCGCCAATGCGATTAAAACAAGCAAAATTGCTCCCAACGTTTATTTAGCTGGTGATCGGGTATCGTTAGGTAGTGAGGGGTTGATGGCTCCGCGCGTCATGATTTGTGCGGGACATGAAGCCAATGTGATTGTGCAGCTGCTTTTAGGTGTAGCTGAACTTTAATAATTTTAAAAAGAATTTGGAGAAAAAATTATGACAGATGAGAAAAAAGAAGATTTATTGACAATTGCCGGACATACTTTTTCGTCCCGTTTTATTTTAGGTTCGGGAAAGTATTCTTATGATTTAATCGACGCCGCCGTTAAACATGCTAAGGCACAGATTATCACAATGGCCCTGCGGCGGACCAGCACAGCTAAAGAAAATATTTTAAATTATATTCCTAAAGGTGTGACGATTCTGCCGAATACCTCGGGATCAACAAACGCCGAAGAAGCAATTCGGACTGCCAGGCTGGCCCGAGAATTAAGCGGCAGCGATTTTATCAAGCTGGAAGTCGTTCCCGATAAAAAATATTTGCTGCCGGACAACGCTGAAACGGTCAAGGCAACAAAAGTTTTGGCTGGAGAAGGCTTTATTGTTATGCCGTATATTTTACCAGACCTAAATACCGCTCACCAGTTAGTAGCTGCGGGAGCAGCAACTGTTATGCCGCTTGCTGCTCCGATTGGAACCAACAAAGGCTTGGCAACCAAAGAACTGATTCAAATTTTGATTGATGAAATTGACGTGCCGATTATCGTCGATGCCGGAATTGGTCGTCCGAGCCAGGCTGCTGAAGCAATGGAGATGGGGGCTGATGCAATCATGGCTAATACATCAATGGCCACCGCCAAAAATATTCCGCTGATGGCTGAGGCATTTCGTTTAGCAGTTGAAGGTGGCCGGAAAGCTTATCTTGCCGGCCCGGGGCGGGTAATCGAACATGGCGCCGTTGCTTCATCACCGTTAACCGGCGTCAGCAAGTAATAATGATCCAAGAACAAAATACCGTTGCCGATTTGTTTCAACAGATTACCAATTTTCCTAGTACCAAGTCAGGGCAAAATCGTTTAGTGTATTCGGCTGCTTGGCTTAAAGGACAGGAATTATTGATTAAGTTTGCCCTGCAGGCAAATTTGCAAGTTGCTGTTGATGACTATGGCAGTGTTTATTTAGACCTGGTTGGCACACAAGCTGACCAAGTTATTGCGACTGGTTCGCATATGGATACGGTGAAAAATGGCGGCCGCTTAGATGGTTTATACGGCGTCTTGGGCGGCTTGCAAGCCATTCTTGATTTGCAGCAAAAATATGGTCAGCCGGTTAAAACCCTGCGTCTGATTTCCTTTTGCGAAGAAGAAGGCAGCCGGTTCAATGCAACTTTTAGCGGCTCAAAACATTATACGGGTGTGAGTGAAACCACGGACTTGGTTGATGACTATGGCATAAGAATCGAAGAAGCGCGGGCGCAGGCAGTAACGAAACTGCAACAGCTTAGCGGCGTTATTAGAAAGCTGCCGCAGTTACCGGAAAGTTTTACTGAACTGCACATTGAACAGGGGATGCGTCTCGAAAAACAGGGCCTATCTTTAGGCCTAGTGTCTGGAATCACTGGTCAGCGGCGTTATCAACTGCTCGTAACGGGAATTACCAATCATGCGGGCACAACATTAATGAGTGAGCGTCATGATGCCTTGTTGAACGCAATACAGCTGATTAGCCGGCTACAGCAGCTGGCTCAGGCAGTTAATCCTAATCTTACCTTTACAATCGGCAGTTTTGCGGTTTGGCCCAATACCTCGAATGTTATTCCGGGAAAAGTTGAGTTTTCGCTTGATTGTCGTTATCCAGATGAGCAGGTTTTGAATATATTTGAAAAATTAATGCGTAATGCAGCCACTGAGATTGCTGATCCGGAAATTAAAGTGCGAATTGAAAACTGGGTGCACGACCAGCCAGTTATTCTTGATCAAAAGCTGCTTGCAGCCAATCAGCGGTTAGCACAGAAAATGGGCTACCAAACAATGACCATGGTCTCGGGTGCCGGCCACGATAGTGCCATCATGAGTCAGCGTGTACCAACGACGATGATTTTTGTACCCAGCATTAAAGGCATCAGTCATGCGCCAGCAGAGGCAACGAAAAAAGAGGACCTGGCCCGCGGCGTGCGCTTCCTGGCTGCTGCATTACACCGGGAGGCTTACTAGAACATGCATAAACTCAGCTTAACAGTGCAAATTACTATCGGCATGTTTATCGGTGCCATTGTTGGCATTTTTTTCAAGGATTGGGCACATGCTGGTAAAATTGTTGGCGATGTTTTTCTACGTTTACTGCAAATGGCGGTGGTTCTGCTGATTTTGGGTTCAGTCATCGAAGCCCTAGGCAGTCTGAAAATTCAGGAACTAGGTCGTTTAGGATTAAAAACAGGAATTTGGTTTAGTCTGACAACAATTATTGCGGCAATTGTCGGCCTAATTTGTGGTCTGATATTTAAGCCGGGTAAAATAATTCATCCAGCCAAGCTGCTCAATAACGTTCATGTGGGTACTGGTATCAATTGGCACCAAACGATTTTAAATTTTTTCCCTGATAATATTTTTGCAGCGCTGGCCAAAGGAGACGATATTCAGGTAATTGTCTTTGCGATTTTCTTTGGTATTGTGCTGAGTCAAGCAAATGAACAGGGGCAATTTAAGCAGATCCTACAGCTGATAAAGCAGCTCAATCAATTAGTGGTTAAGCTGGTTATGCTGGTAATCAAGGCGGCACCGCTGGGCATTGCCTGCTTGTTTGCGGGCACAATTGCCGCTAACGGCAAGCAAATTTTTCTACCTTTACTGTACTTTTTATTGTTGTACGCAGCAACCACAGTTGCCTTTTTGACTTTATTGTTTGTGTTTGTCAGCCTGTATGCACGGGTATCATTTTTGAGTCTACTCAAGGGCTTAAGCAGAATTATTCTTGTTGCGTTTACGACCACCTCTTCGGCTGTGACGCTGCCAATTGAAATGGTTGACGCGGAAGAAAAACTGGGGGTGGCTAAATCGGTTAGCCAGTTGGTTTTACCACTGGGAATGGCATTAAACAGCAATGGCTTGGCTCTCTACTTAGCCTTAGTTTGCGTTACCTTGATGCAGCTTTACGGGCTGACAGCGACACCAATTATGTTATTAAAAATAATTTTGCTGGCAGTTTTGTCTTGTTTGGGAACCGTGGTTGTTCCAGGCGGCGGGTTGGTTGCTTTAAGCATTGTTGTTCCTGCTTTGGGTTTTCCGACCAGTGCGATAGCCCTGTTTGCAGGGATTGACTGGTTTGTTGGGATGTTTCGCGCGGTTGCCAATGTTGTCGGCGATACAGTCACTGCGGTCGGGGTAGCTGCGTCCACAAATGGCTTAAATCGGCAAGTTTATCAAAATTACAAGGGGACTAAAAATGTTAGTTAAAAATAGGCCGTTATATTTAGTTACAGACCGCAAGAATCTAACGGAAAAGCAGTTTTTTGCAGTGATTGAAAAAGCGTGTCAATCTGGTGTTGACATGGTCCAGCTTAGAGAAAAGGAGATTAGTAGTCGTGAATATTACCGGCTGGCACAGCGAGTTAAACAAATAACGGATCGCTATCATTTGCCGTTGTTAATTGATGACCGAGTAGATATTGCTTTGGCAGTAGATGCTTCTGGTGTGCACCTGGGTCAAAGCGACTTACCTGTGAGTGCGGCGCGGCAGATTTTAGGCCCAGATAAGATTATTGGCGCGACAACTAAGACACTGGAGCAAGCGCGAATTGCTGAAACTGCGAGTGCCGATTATCTGGGAGTTGGTGCCATTTTTCCAACTCAAACTCATGTTAAAACTGTTCACACCAGCGTTGCAACGCTAACACAAATTAGGCAGGAAGTTGCAATTCCTGTTTATGCTATCGGTGGCCTCAAAACTCATAATGTTGCGACGATTAAACCGGCCCATGTCGCTGGAGTCGCAGTGGTTTCAGAAATTATGCAGGCAGAAGATCCGGTGAAAACGACGAAAGAATTACGCAAGGCAATTTTGGCTGTTTTGTAAATCCAATGTAAATAAAAGAGAAACATCATCAGGTGACAATGTTCCTCTTTTTTTGTTTACATTTTTTCTAAACGAACAATCCGGTCTGCCGTTGCCGGGTGGGTGTCAAATAAGTGCGTCAGGCCGCGTTTCTTATGAAATGGATCCTCAATATACATGCCGGCACTACTGGGATCGGCTTTTTTCATTGGCTGACTGCCGTCAATTTTTTCCAAAGCAGAAATTAACCCCTGAGGATTTCTGGTTAGGTCGACCGAAGAGGCATCAGCAAGGTATTCTCGGTTTCGGGACAACGCCATTTGAGCTAAACTGGCACAGATGGGGCCCAGAATCAAAACGAAAATGATTGCGATTAATTTGATGACCATGACGACGGCATTATTGCTGTCATGGTCATCATCGTGATCATCATCAAACCACCAAATATAGCGGCTGGCGATCCCTGAAAGATAGGAAATAACGCCGACTAAAACAGCCGCAACAGTTGAAAGCAAAATATCATAATTTTTGATGTGCGAAATTTCGTGGCCTAAAACGCCTTCTAGTTCCTCACGATTCATCATGTCTAATAATCCTTGAGTAACAGCAACCGCGCTGTGTTTAGGATCGCGTCCCGTTGCAAATGCGTTGGGACTTTTATCAGGGATGATGAAAACCCGCGGCATGGGAACGCGGGCGACCATGGCCATATCCTGCACGATGTGCCACAGTTCAGGATTGTCCTGCTCGTGAATTTCTTGCCCATGGTTGAGGCTCATGACCATGTTGGCAGGATTGCTGAGCACAATCAGCATGTAGATTAGACTGCCAATCAAGGCGATAATAATTCCGGACCATGGTTCATTATCAAAAATGTAGCCTAAGCCCGCTCCAACTAAAGTTAAAATGACGACAAAAAGCACCATCACAACGACAGTTTTCCGCTTATTGCGGGCAATTTGTTCAAATAACATAATTTAGACCTTAAAATTTAACTTTTGGAACTTCTTTTTCGGCTTCAGGTGTTTCTAAATAGTCGACCTTCTTGAAACCATGAATTTTAGCAACAAGATTGGAAGGGAAAGTGAGTAGTTTTTGGTCAAACAAGGCTGCCGATGAGTTATAGAGCTGCCGTGAATAGGCAATCTTGTTTTCCGTATTAGTCAATTCCTCCTGCAATTTCATGAAGGTCTGGTTGGCCTTTAAATCAGGATAATTTTCCGATAAGGCAAAGATTGACTTCAAGGCATCGGAAATTTGGTTGGAAACCTTAATTGTTTCTTGATGATCGCCAGCCGGAATTGTGGTTAATTGGTTGCGCAATTTAACCACTTCTTCCAAAGTACTTTTTTCATGTTTGGCATAGCCCTTAGTGGTTTCTACCAAATTAGGAATCAGATCGTTGCGCCGCTTTAGCTGCACGTCAATTTGGCTCCAGGATTCGTCGGTGTAAACCTTGGCTTTTTGCAAGCCGTTATAGAGTGAAATGTAAATCACTACAAGTAAAATGACAATAATTAAAATTATCCATAGTAATGGTGACATTGGTTAACCTCCTAATGCGTTTGTTTAATTATAACTGATTCTGCTAGTCAACGGCAATAAAAAAAAGATACTGTGCGTATCCCTAAAGATTTATAATTTAAAAATTAAAAGTGCCCAACCCACAAGGGTGAGAATGATTAAGCCGATAAACTGCATAACTGTCCATTTCTTGAAAAACTTAGCCTTGCTGACGCTGGCATTCTCGGTAAAAGTCTTAAGCACCAGCATGTTGGCCATTGAACCAATCGGTGAGCCGAAACCACCAATATTGGAGCCAAGATAAAGTGCCTGGGCGTAGACCGTAAACTTACCAACCAAAATGGTTGACGGAACATTACTCATTACCTGGCTAGAAAGAATTGATGTAAAGTAGGTCGAAGTTTCGGAGTTGACCATCGTGTGGATGACAGCAACAACTGCTGGAATTTGCTGAATGTCACTGATAAAAATGAAGAAGCAGGTGAAAGTCAGTAACAATGCATAGTCAATTTTTAATAAAATCCGCGGATTAATCAGAATTGCCAAGGCCAATGAAGCTAGCAGCGGCCAGATAATATTAACAACTCTAAAGACACCGAGAAAGAAGAAAATAAAAACAGCGGTTGTGATTACAGTCAGTCGAACATTTATTTGAATATTCTCAGTTTTTTGTACAGGAATTTCTTTGCGCGGAATAAAGTAGAACACGACCAGCAAAATTAGTAAGGAAATCAGCAAAAACGGAATTGCCCAAGAGAAAAATTTGAAAAAGTCGACGTCGTACTTGCTTACTAAGAAAATGTTGTGCGGATTGCCCCAAGGCGTGAAAGCCGCGCCCACATTGGCTCCCATGCCAATTAAGGTCACTGGCAGGATTTGCGGTAGATCGTATTTTTTAGCAATATTTAGGTATAAGGGTATCAGGGTTAAAACCGTAATGTCGTTGCCCAAAAACATTCCCGAAATAATTGCCAATAATGTAAATACAATATTTAGTTTGCGGGTATTGCTAGCGACACTTGTCAGCTTGTATGCCAGCACATCCAGAATATGCAGGTAGGCATAAATTTGAATAATTGTGAGCATTGAAGCAACCGATCCCAAGGTGTGAAAGTTGATGTCTTCGAATCGCGGCCTCGCAAAAAAAAGGCTGATTATTGTCACAAAGATAGTAATCTGCAAAATTTTGTCTTTAAAAATCTTTTTTAAGACGGTCATAAAATGTTCCCCCCCACATATTACAATCATCTAAAGTGTTTTATTCTATTCTGTGCTTTTTTTCCGTTATACGCAATGATAAATTTATCAGTTAGTTAAAAGTTAGGCTAGTAGGCGTAAATTTTGCATTACTTTCAGGCAGTATACTATACTTTAGTAAGTTAGATGAGCAACAAAGAGGAGATTTCCAATGGTTGATACAGAAAAAGTTGTAATGAATATTAAGCCAGAAGCAGCAGAAAAGATTAAGAGCCGTGTTCATGATGGTCAGGTCGTTCTATTAGCGTTAAATGATGGCTCAAATAAATATTCGAAAATGGGCGGAACATGTACAATCGGTGCAAATTTCCAGTTTGTTGTTTTGGGGCAAAAAGATCCCAAATATAATATCAAAATTGCCAATAATGCAGGACTTGCTCTTTACACGGCTGAACCGGAGATGGGCTTTTTGAGCAGCAATTTGGTTGTTAATTCGAGAAATGCAACCCTGAGTTTGTCTGATGACAGCGGCGTGATCGATGGTGGTGTCACAATCAGCGACTATGAACCATCAAGCGTAACTGCGAAGGATATGCAGGAAGGCAAAACCTGCTAAGTTTTAAAGCTTAATATGGTAATAAAAAAGGCTGATGAAAAAATTTTTCGTCAGCCTTTTTGTCATTGTTAAATATATTTACTCAGATCAAGGCCGTAATCGGTAACGGTAATTTCATAGGCAACTTTATGCTGATCATCATAATCTTCAGTCTTGCCAAGTGTGAAATATGCGCCAATAGTACCAAATAAATTAACGATAATATCATAAACACCTTTTTTAGAAAACGTAACAATGTACAAACATCCAAATTTTGGCTGCTTTTCGCACTTGTATTCGTACATGTCTTTGATACCTTCCTTCATAAATTGTATTAGGTCATCTTGTTTTTTCTCATTCATAGTTATTGTTTCCTCATGCAAATAAATAATCAAACATTTTCAGTTCAAGTGCGAAATTTTTTGCCAATTCTGTAGCACCCATTTCTTCTAGGACTTTTAAATAATGCAGGGCTTTATTTTTGTCCTTGTTACAGATTGCAATTTTGAATTTGGTAATTTGCAGTTTATCATATTGAAGGATTTCATTGCAAAGAATTAAGGAATTGTTCAATGCGGTAAGGGTAAGTGCTTTAGGAAAGCTTTGCGTACGCATGAGCAGTTCAATAAGAAGCTGGTTTTTAGTGATTTTAAGAAAAGAATAGTTGGTTTCAATCGTATGGATTGCCTGGTTTGATATTTGGTTCATTGTTTCATTATCAAAGATAAAGAAAATCATATTGAGCGTGTATAGATCCAAGATTGTCCAAGTATCAATTTTAGAATAATAATCGTGCCAAAGCAGCCTGATTTTTTTTACTTCAGGTAAGTTTACTTGTTCCTTTCCGATTTTGAATGCTGTTAAAATTTTTTCAATTCTTGTCATGTCAAGATTGTAATCAAGCTGAACTACTTGATAAGTTAAACGACATGACAATTTCCTATGAGGATGATAATTTAGATGATATCCTCAATAATACTAGTAAAATTGGTCTTATGACAAGGTTTGCCTCAGCAATTGTAGCAATAGGTTTCATTCCAGGAATTGGCGAAGTTATATTAACAATCGCTGGTGTTTTTTTAGTAGGTAACGTTGTTGTAGAAGTTGGTTCTTGGCTTTACAGCACTATAAAAGATAAATTTAATAATGCCAAGCCATATGCAAGCAATAAGAGTAAAAGCCATTGGGACAAACATACCGGGCATCGTTCCAGAGGCTATGAAAAGAAGAAGGGGAAATCAGGATGGAAAAGTCGACATTAACTACAGCAAATAAATATCTAAATACAGAAAATTTATTACAAGTTTATTCAAAATATCGTAATGATGATACTTTCTTATTAGGATACTTTATGGAAACTATGGGTTCATATTTAATATTTCAAAGTATTGACGAATATGGTGCACTAGATGGATATACCCTCCTAGCTAAATCAGATATTGCAGATATTATTACCGATACAAATTATACAACTGAAACTTGAAAGCAATAAAACTAGTCAGATTCCTTGTGGGCTCTGACTTTTTTAATGCCCACTTGTGTTTTATTTGGTTCACGCCAAATATTTTTGAATGAAGCTAGGTAATAGCTTAATAAATTTGCTTATTATTTGGTCTACCTCTTCTGTAATTTGCTCCTTGACTTCTTTCAATGCCGATAACAGGTAGACCAATGCTTTTTCGAAAGCTAAATCTGGCAACGCGTCATTCATTAAGTAAAACAAATCTCCAATTGTTCGCTCATCAACTGCTTGTCTTTCCTGCCAAGCTAGCAGCTCATAAGTTAAGGCAGTGATGGCAAAATAGCCACTTTGTCCGTCATAGTTTTGGATCTGTGATTTATCTAAAGCCAGATACTGCTTGGTTGCTTTAAAGAAAGTCTCTATCTGCCATCTACGGCCATAAAGCTGAATAATCTCTTTTGGCTGCAACTGGTATCTTGTAGTAGCCAAAACCAAGTATTTTCTCTTGTTACCGCGCTTAGTAACGTATACTAATCTGAGCGGAAAGCTATGTCCTTGATATTCAGCTTCTACCACGCAGCTATAAAGGTAATCGTCTTTCAACTTTATCTTTGATGCCGTCAATCTTTCGTACAGACTTTTTACATCATAGAGCCGGCCACGATATCGATAGTATACTTTTTTGCTTAATTTAAGCATAGATACGCTGTTTAATCCTAGTTGTTTTAACCGCCAGAACATTTTGGGTGATGCAAACCAACTGTCAAACAGCACATAGTCCGCTGGAATGCCTTCGTTTAAAGCTTGTTTGATTAATTCAACTGTAACATCATTCATCTGTCTTTGAGCTTGATTTCTTCTTCTGCCTGCAATGGAACGTTTATCAGTAGTAATGGCTTTACTGCCAATCATGTTTTGTTTGTTCTTAGTTGACATTAAAGCAAAATTTACTGGCAAAAAGTATTGCCATCACTCCAGCCAACAGTTAGGCCACGGTAACCATTAACATATTCATGCTCATTATGATCATAAACTCTAGCAAGCAATTCCGTTTTCTTAGAATAGGAACGTGACATCAAAGTATCATCAACGATCAAGGCTAATCTTCTACGCTTATCAATTGCGGGTTTGAGCGCAGTAATCAAATTGACAGCAGCTAAGCAAAGCAGTTTTTGCCAGTTGATGCGACCATCATTGAGAACATTTCTGCCAGTTTTAGAAGTAAATTCTGCAGGTTGATCGAAACGATACAGAGACTTTCTGGCAAAGCGTGATTGGATCATCCAATTAATCACCATGAGCAGGCTAACTAAGGAATGACGTTTAAAGTTAACTTTCTTGCTCAGATCAGCTAGACCAATTAGTTTAGCAAAAGCAGAAATTAAAGAACAAGTATCCTTTTCTTGATTGATTTGCGATATACTTTTCATAGCGTGAGATCTCCTTTAACTTTGATTTTGACACTTAAAGTATAACGCAGGGAGGTCTTGCGTTTTTATTTTTGTACTAAAAAAGCTAGAAATCACGCTCTTTTTGCGTAATTTCTAGCTTTCAAGTTTCAGTTATACAAATATTTACAAGAACTATGTTAAGCAACAAAAAGCAAGAAATAGTTATGATCTTTTTAATTTAAAAAAGCAATACGATTTTATACCTAAAAAAGATATTTCAAGTATGCTTAAATTTTGTTGTCAACATAAAAACGTAGTTATGCTTAGCTGTACTGCCTATGAATCTTCTAGAGGAGGTCAAGTAATAAGCGCTAATGATGACTATGTAATTTTAGATCAAATTAAATACTATACAGATTGGGACATGGATGAGATATCAATTAAGCAAAATGATAAAATTGAAATAAAACAGATACTTGCATTAGATATTATTAGTAAAGATAATTTTTTATACGAGCAATATTTAAAATTTTTAGATAATAAAAATCAAATTATGCCAATGTCAACTTAACATAATCCAAAGTTTAACAAGAATTGCTGCTAGACAAGCATTTGGCCGCTAGTAAAATCAGTTGCTTGTGAAAGATTGACCGTATAGCATTAAAAAGCCCGATTTCTCGGGTTTTTGTTTTTGGGTGCGTTTGGCATGGGGAATAACTAGTGGAACAGCAAATCCGTTGTACTAAATCGTAATGGAACTACTAGCTAATGGTGAAGATATCATCGCGAGGTAGACTTTTCAGTTTGCTCAAGGCAAACTGCTTTCCTATCCTTGATGCCTTTCTTCATAAAATGAATTAGGTCATCTTGTTTTTTCTCATTCATAGTTATTGTTTCCTCATGCAAATAAATAATCAAACATTTTCAGTTCAAGCGCAAAATTTTCTACTAATTCTGTAGCACCCATTTCTTCTAGGACTTTTAAATAATGCAGGGCTTCCTTTTTATCCTTGTTACAGATTGCAATTCTGAATTTGGTAATTGCCAGCTTGTCATATCGGAGAGTTTCATTGCACAGGGGCAGAGCTTTGTTCAGTGCTGCAAGCGCCTCAGTAAAGTCCTTTGCACGTATGAATATAATCGCTTTGTTCAATAAAAAGCTGGTTTCTAATGATTTTAGGAAGGGATAATCAGTTTCAATCATTTTGATTGCTTTGTTTGATATTTGGTTCATTGTTTCATTATCAAAGATAAAGAAAATCATGTTAAGCGTGTATAGATCCAAGATTGTCCAAGTGTCAATTTTAGAATAATAGTCGTGCCAAAGTGGCATGATTATTTTTTTAGCTTTAGTTAGACCTATTTGTTCTTTTCCGGTTTTAAATGCTAGTAAAATTTTTTCAATTCTTGCAATGTCAGGATCGCGATCAAGCAATGAACATTTTTCAAGAAGTTTATTAATAATAGTGGTTTGTGTGCTATAAGCAACATTAATAAAGCAATAAATAATCTCTTGCTTAGGGGTAAAAGAATAATTATTTCTAATGTATTCAAATTCTGTAGGTGAGACACCAAGTCGAGTAATCAGTTGAATACAGTCTTCATAAGATGGTTTTTGACTATTATGTTCAATTTTAGAAATAGCGGTTCTGGTAAATAAGTGATCTGCTAAATCAGTCTGTTTAAGTTTACGAGAAAGTCTAATGTCTTTAATATTTTCTCCAATGTGTTTCATATACATAACCTTTGATGTTCTAAGTTAGAAACTCTTTAAAAAATCAGTAATCATTCTTGTATAATTCGTAAATAAGAAGCTAATATGAATATTTTAGCAAATATCAACTTACTTGGATATATACGTAAGAGGTGATAGGCCAATTCTTGTAGGTAGAAGAAGTTAATTATACAAATTTTAATATATGGTAAGTAAACCAGAAAGGGGTAGAAGTAATTTTTAAAAATAATTCAAAAATACTAAAACTTGTTAAATTAAACAAGTTTTTCTGGCTAGGCTTACTTTGTGTGATGGCTGGTAGTGCTTTAGGTATAGTTGTTCCTCTGTATATAAAAGATTTAATTGATTTAAAAAATATATTTAAATCGGCATTGTCTTTATCTTTTATAGCTAAGTTGGCTGTTGTGCTAGTTGTGCAAACTATTCTCAGTTCAGGAGGAGATTTTTTAATTAGTCGTGAAGGAGAACGGCAAATAGTTAATATTAGACAGTTATTAGAGTCACATCTTCTTGAACTGCCAGTTAGCTTTTTTGATGAGCAAGATAGCGGCAAGCTTGCAAGTCGGATTATTAATGATTCGATTTTGGTGAAGGACTTTATTACGGAAACCATTCCTAGTTTTATTACCAGTTTGATTACAGTTGTCGGGACTTTTGCAGTTTTATTTACCTTAGATTGGAAGTTAACGCTGGTAATCTTTACGATTTTCCCATTGGATGCGGCGTTTACTATTCCATTGGGAAACTTTGAGGAGAAACTAACAATTGATACGCAAAAGAGTCTGAGTGATTTATCGGGTATTACTACTGAAAGTTTACGTAATATTCGAGCAGTTAAGTTAAATGGCGCAGAAACAGGCATTTTGGCCAAGTTCGTTGCTAAGCTAAAAAGATTATATAAACTGTCAATTAAAAATGATGCAGTGTTTGCAGTTTTGTCACCAATTCAAGATATGGTTTCCTTTGTGTTAATCGTTTCGGTTCTGTTTTATGGTGGCTATCGTGTACAAACTAGCACTTTGACTGTTGGTGCTTTGACATCATTTTTGATTTACTTTTTTCAAATCGTTAATCCAATTAACGTTCTTGCCTCGTTTTACACGGATTGTAAACAAATGAAGGGTGCAGTTTCAAAAATCAGTGACATTCTTGGTAAAAGTACTGAAAAATATCATTGTCGTAGCCTTAATGTAAAAGTAAATGAACCATATAATTTAACTATTAGCAATCTTTCCTTTGCTTATGGTCAAAAAAAGGTTTTAGAAAGGATCAACATGCAGTTTCCGACTGAAAAGAAAATTGCAATTGTTGGTCCTACAGGTGCAGGTAAATCGACATTAATTAATTTGATTACTAGGCTGTATAATCCGACATCGGGAGCGATTAAGCTTAATGAAATTAATAGTAATGAATTTGCTTTGGAAGATTGGCGCAGTCTGTTTGGCGTAGTTTCACAGGAAAATTATATTATTTCGGGAACTATTTACGATAATTTAGTTTTTGGGCTGCAACAGCAGCCATCGGCTAGTAGCCTTAATGAAGCTATTGCCATCGCGAATCTAGCAGAATTTATTGCTGGTTTAAAACACGGTATAGCCGAAGTTGTTGGTGAACAGGGCATTAAGCTCTCAGGTGGGCAGCGGCAAAAAATCCAAATTGCCCAAGCTTACTTGAGGAATCCACGTTTTTTAATCCTTGATGAGGCTACTTCCAATCTAGATGCAAATTCTGAAGCAGAAGTTTCGCAGGCTCTAAAGCACGTTATGCAGGGCAGGACAATCATAACGATTGCCCATCGCTTAGCCACAATTACCGATTCCGATCGAATTTATTTTTTGGATAATAAGACGATCGTTGGTTCAGGAAATCACGAAGAATTACTGAAAAAGGTGCCTAAATATCGGCGTTTTGTTAAAGAACAAATTTTACCGTCGAATAGTCATCGGATAAATGGAGTTGATAGTTGAACAGGAAAGGAGCATGAGTGTTGGAGAGCAAATATATAGAATTTAATAAAAATGATAGTGGTTTATTTGATCAAGATCCAAACCAAATAGATAAAAAAGCTGACAGATTTGTAATTCCCGATTTTTCGTTCAAACATTGGTTTTATTCGGTTAGTAATGATTGGATATATGTGATGAATAAAGATGAGAAAGATTCACCAGATCAAGGATGGAAAATTCACTTAACCGCAGTTCCTGAAGAAGCACAGGAATTATTATACGTGGTAGCTGATTATTTGCTGACACGGGGAGTTTCATTTAAATTTGTGCCAACGGTTGTTAAACTAATTGAAAAAAATTCTAAAACTGCCGATAGAAGTTCTTCAGGCAAATTTATAACAATTTACCCACATGATGAAACCACATTTGTACAATTACTGGATAAGTTAGATAAGTTAACGCATTTCTTTACTTCTGGGCCATATATATTGAATGATAAGCAATGGAAAGAAGGCAACGTTTTCTTTCGCTATGGTGGCTTTAAAGAAATGATATTAAAACAGAATGGTGAGAAAATTGATGCGATCAAGGATCCCAATGGTAAGCTAATTCCAGATAAAAGGGTGCCATATTATTATTTACCTGAGTTTGTCACAGAACCGGCAATTATTCAGGCTGAGGAACAGGATCAAGCATTGAATGATACGGAACTAAGTGAATTTGACAAGTATCAAATAACTTATCCCATTACCTTTAGCAATGCTGGCGGTATTTATAAAGCAAGGATTGCCGATAAACAATGTGTTTTGAAAGAGGGGCGGCCCAAGGCCGGCCTAGATGGTAATAATAATGATGGCTTTTACCGGATCTTGTTGGAATATCGCACTTTAGTTAGATTAAAGGACAATACTTATGTGGTAAATGTTAGTAATTACTTTACAGCTTGGAAGCACAACTATCTGGTAGAAGATTTTGCTACAGGAGTAACTTTAGATGAATTTATTGCAACGAATTTTCCGTTTAATAATATAACTTGTAAGCCCGAAACAAGCAATAAGTATTTAGATAATGCAATTTTGATTATTGAAGAATTAATCAAGGCGATTAAATCAATTCATGCACAAGGGATTGCGATGGGTGATTTACAACCGGGAAATGTGATTTTTTCGGAAGCAGATCGAAAAATAACCCTAATTGACTTTGAAGAAGCTGCCAATCCCAAGTCTAAGTTTGCTTCAGGCTTGATAACTGATGGCTTTGCTAGTCGTGAAGCACAAACTTTTGGAGAGGCAGATTGGTTTGCTATTGGTAAGATTGCTTATCATTTATTTATTCCTATATCAGCAGCTAATAGCAGCCTTTCTCCCGATATAAAATCGATTTACGATGAAAGAATAAGTCTAGTATTTGGTGAAAAGGCAATTAAATTTCTAAAAAAAGTCATGTTGGAGATATCTAGGCATACGAACGTTGATGGTGCTCCTTTATTTATGGAGAAATTTTTAAAGCTTCCTGGTAAAAGACTAACCAAGAAAAATAAGCAGTACTTTATTACGGAATTGAGAAACGGAATTGCTAACCATTTGGATTTCACTAGTTCAGGTCTGATTAAGGGTAACGTTAAACAGTATCAAGATACTACGTCAAGATATTCTGTTGAGTATGGTGCATTTGGTGGCATAATGACACTAATGCGGTCTGGTGGGATTAATGATGAAATAGTCAGTAGCATAGAAAATTGGTTTTTACCGAATTATTCAATTATTTCATCAAATGATTTCGTTAAATCCTCGTCTTACGGACTGTTTGATGGCCTAGCGGGTATTAGTTCTGTCTTGTATGATCTGGGACAGGCGGATAAAGCGACTAAACTTTTGCAAAAAATTAATTTAGCAGATGTTGGAAATGTTTCTTTATTAAATGGTGTTTCGGGAATAGGGCTGGCATTTCTAGGAGGTTATCTCATAACAGGTAATACTGAACTTTTGCAGAGCTGTTATCAAGCTGCTGACATAGTAAAGGCTAATTTTGAAAAAAGAACAGATGTTAAGCCTGAATTAAAAGATACTGGTTTATTAAATGGGTTGGCAGGAGAAGCATTATTTCTGTATAAATTGGGAGAAAAGACACAAGCACAAAAGTTTAAAAAATTAGCTATTAATATCATTGATTACATAATTAAACATCAGCTCAAGTACGATCAGGATGGTAATTTGTTTGTGAATGATACTAGTAGAAAGGTTCATAGATTAATTCCTTATTTAAACGATGGTTCAGCAGGAATAGCGATTGTTATGCTGATTATTTATCAGGATCAGGAATCTTTTCTTACTAATAATAGAGAAAAAGTTTTACGTGATTTAATCAGTGCTACTTTTTCGGCTTCAACAGTAGAAGCTGGAATATTTGATGGTTATGCTGGATTTTTGATATTAGGCAATCTTATTAACTTAAGCTTTAAGGATGATCGGTTATTGAACTACACATTGGACGGTATGAATATGTATTTATTTTCTAATGGCTTAGATGAAATTTATTTGTCTGGTGAACGGGGATTAAAATGTTCGATGGATGTAGCTACTGGTGCTAGCGGCTTAATTTTGGCTTTACTAGGAATAGACACGGACAAGTGGTATTCATTTTTACCGATTCCGCTATCAGCAAAAATATTTTAAAGGTGGTGAAAAAGATGAGAAATCGAATTTTGGCTTTGCAAAAGCGTAAAGCAAGACATAATGGGTCGGCCAAGCGCCACAAAAGTAGCATAAGTCATCATTGCTATTATGTGAAAAGCAATAAGAGTATTGTTTGTAGATAAAATACTTCAAAAGTTTTTAAAGAAGTTGATGAATGTGGAAAATTAAATTTTGAGTTTACAAATAAAAGCTTAGGAAAATTAATTAACAATTATTGTTAGAAAGTTTAAGAGGTGAGAGAATTTCTTTGAAAAATTTTATAATTGTGTTGTAGATAAAGGTCTATTGTTACTTTTATCTACTTTTTCATCTATGTAATATATAGATGAATTAAGAGTATAATGTATATAAAATAATTATTATAATTCAATTGAGAATAATTATTTTTATTAGGAGTATATTTGATATGAAAAAATCTTTTAAATTTTGGTTCACAATTATTATGACCAGCTTAACTTTGGTGCTAGTGGAGTATTTACCTAATCATAACAGTATAAATGAGGTTCATGCCCGGGCAGAAAAAGCTAGTCTGCAGAATCCGGTCAGAACTGTTCCCCTAGCTAAGTTTAATAAAATTGACATCAATGTGGCTGCGACTGATGTTCACATCCATACCGGTGATAGGTACCAAGTTAAGATAACAGATAATAAATATGCAACTATTTCAGCCGAAAATAATCAAGGAACATTAAAAATTCGCGATCACGGGCAAGGCCGTCCTTTTGGAAAAAGGGGCTGGGCAAATCGCCATTGTGCATTAGCAATTGATATTACAGTTCCTGATAAAGATTCTCTAATTGCAATTACTAGTAAGAATAATGCCGGTAATTTTAAAGTAGAAAATTTGCAGCTTCGAAAATTAGCTATTGATACTGATGCAGGGGATTGTAAATTGCTAAATATGCAAATAAAGCGGCAAGGCAGGGTAAGTACCAATGATGGAGATATTAAAATTTCCAGTTCACAACTAAATAATCTTAATTTCAAAAGTAAGGATGGCAATATTACTATTAATCATAGCAAGCTAGCGGGGAGCAATTTAGTTAAGATTAATCTTGGTAATTTCACCATGCATCAAGCGTCTAGAAAAATCAATTATCGGTTAGCAACTCGTGGAAAACTAAAATTATTTGATCACAAAAAAGATGGCGATTGTCTTAAGAAAGTACATCTTACTGAAGCGGCTCCGTGTAATAAGAATACACTTAAAGTTACAGCTTCTTATGGTAATGTTGGTATCAATTAAATATAGCAAATAGTTTAACTGAAAAATCAAAGTTAATATTACGGGGAGCATACTAATGCAAAAGTATAAACGGATTTTTTATTTTATTAGCTCTCTATATGACATAAGTCTTGCCGTATGGAGCGGCACGATTTATCTCTTCATGCATCAAATTGGCTATACTTATGGCCAAATCAATCTTTTTTTAAGCATATTTTGGTTGATTACTTTCTTCACTGAAATCCCTTCTGGCTATATTGCTGATCGGCTAGGTTATCTTAAAACGATTCAAATCAGTGGATTTATCCGAGCCGCTGGTTTATTGGTCTTGGCATTTAATGCGTGTCACCTATGGGTTTTAGTAATTAGTGGGATTTTGACGGCTTTAGGTGACTCGTTGCAGTCGGGCACATTACCGTCATGGATTGCCAACAAAGCAGTCGTTAATAAAGAAAAAAACAAATTGGGAGCAATTTACTCTTTTTATAATTTGCTATCAACACCCATTAATATGGTATTTGGCTTCATTGGCGCTCAGTTACTTGGAAATATTGATTTGAAGCTGCCATTAATAGTCGGTGCAGGTTTATTAGTTATTACAGGGGTGATAGTGTGGCCTTTGTTGAAATATGATAGTCAGAATTTAATGCAAAAGCACCCTAAAGTACAATTTCATTTGGTAAGCGATGTAAAGACAGTTATTAAGCATGAATTGACGACTTTTAAGTTGATTTTACTATTACTACCGATTACTTTTATTTCGGCTGGACCGTTAGACCAATGGCAGTTATATTTCCAGCAGGGTAAGCAGATTAAGAGCGGTATTATTTTGCTCGCAATGGGTTTAGTTGGAATGCTGGGTTCACTGGTTTATCGTAAGCTTAGTCAAAAACCACAGCATGAATTGAGATTGATTAGTATTTGTGTTTTATTGATGACAGGTACAATTTGTCTGACTGTTGTTACCAGAAAGGCTTATTATTTGTCATTGGCGTTATTCTTGCTTCATGACTTCTTTGGTAAGATTGAACAGATCGCGCAAGATACTTTTTTGCAAGTGACAATTGAAACGGAAACTAGGCGAGCTACGCTTATTTCTGTTAGTAACGCATTAGAAGCAGCAGTTTCAGTAGTAATTTTGGCAATTAACGGGTATTTGTCGGATCATTACGGAATTGGTACTGCTTGGATAAGTCTAGCTGTAGTTGGAATACTACTGTTTGGTTTGGCATATTTGTTTAAACGAAAAAGTAGCAGTGACTAACAAGTAAAATATCTAGCGATTATAGAGCATTTGAAGATCCTAAGCTATGAAAAAAAGTAAATCGCTAGTCAACCAAGAAAACAGGAGTTCACAATAAAAAAATCTTTTAAAATCGGCATCACGGCCGTAATCATTGGCATAATTTTTCTTATTGTTGGTGGTATTAATCATGGATTGCCTGATCATTATGACAGCAAAGCTAGTAGCTATACAAAATCCACTTCAAAATCACGCACTGTTGATACAGTTAGGTTTAATCAGGTTAGGTTAAACAATATTAAGGCAGCCGATGTCTGTATTCACACTGGCAGTAAATACCAAGTAAAAATCACGGATAACAAAGATGCAACTATCACGGCAAAAGTTAAGCATGATGAGTTAGAAATTGGTGAACATGGAATTGGTCAGGCTTTTGGAAAAAATGGTTGGGCCAATAGAGGTCATAAGTTTGCCATTGAAGTTACCATTCCAACCAAGGATTCATTATCTGAAATTACTGGTGAGAAAAATACAGGCAGATTTAAACTGGCTAATCTGTCTTTACAAAAACTTGATGTTAAAACTAATGCGGGCAGCTGCAAATTAACCAATGTTCAAATAAAGCAGCAGGGTAAGATAAATGCCAATGTTAGCAAATTATCTATTTCCCGTTCAGAGTTGAATAATTTTACTTATAAAAGTCGCGTGGGCAGTGGCAGTTAACAATAGTCGATTATTTGGCAGCAACCGCTTTTCCTCTAACATAGGTAATTTTACAATGCGTCAAGCACCAACAATCAATTATGATCTTTCTACTGTTATGGGTAGTATTAAATATTTGGGCAGTCAAAAGGGAAGAAAATTTGCTAAGCATGTTGGCAGTAAAAATTCACTCAAAGTTACTACTAGAATGAGTAAAATTTCGATTAACTAGTTTTCATTATTATTGAGATTATCAAGAAAACTTTAGATTTAGTTCATGATCAACCTACATGGTGCTCACAGATAGTAAAATAATCTAAAATTTTATGATGCTATTTATACCTTGTGCTTATATATTCTTTTATACCTTACTTGATAAGTTGAATCAAATTATCTTGTTTTTTCTTCATTTTTAATGAAATTGATAAAAGTTTTAATAACATTAGTCTGTGGAAAATTAGCAACTGAAGCCAAGTAAATATTACGATAAATTTTAGGAAATAGGGGAATTGCTACAACATTTTCTGGACGTATTTTTTTGAATACTTCTTCTGATAAAAATGAAATTGCCATATTGCTTTGTGCAATTTGAATAACTACATCTGCTTCAGAGCTTTCGCCTATTATTATTGGCTTAACATTATTTTTAACTAGTAGAGTATATAATGGCAAATATACGTTTGAATTATGAGAGATCATTAAAATTTTTTGTCCATCAAGATCTTTAGGGAAAATTTTTTCTGATGTTGCTAATGGATGATTATTATTCATTACGCAAACAATCCTGCTTGTGTCAACAGAAAGTAAATTTAAGTTTCGTTGATATTTAGGAGGCTCGACTATGAATGCTAAATCAATTTTATGGTTTTGAAGTTTTGTCATTAACGATACAGAGCCATCGATTAAAACTTTAATTTCTATATTAGGATAAGTTTTTTGGAATAATTTAATATAATCTAAAACTTTCGTATAACCAAAAGGCCATAAAAGACCTACTTTTATTGATTTAGATTTTGGTAAACGAAACTTGTTTAATGATATTTTCAGCTCGTCTATATTATTTAAAATTTTTTTAGCATAATATACGAAAGATTTCCCTGCTTCAGTTATAGTTACTTCGCTCTTGGTACGAATAAATAATTTTACATTAAGTTCGTCTTCGAGCTTTTTTATTTGCTGAGAAAGGGTAGGCTGAGCAATAAAAAGCTCGTTTGCAGCTTTAGTAAAGTTTCTGGTTTCTGACAATTTGATTACATAATATATTTGATTAATACTCATGGGGCAAATAATCCTATCTGAAATAGCCTACGCCTATAAGCAGACAACTTAATATCTATTGTACATATGTAAGCGGTTTTTGTAAAATCAAAAATGAAGACAATATAATCTTGTAAATTTTAGGAGAATATTAATGAGGAAATACAGATACGATATTGTTGTAGTTGGTGGTGGATCCGCGGGGGTCGCTGCTGCACTCGGTGCGGCGCAAGCAGGGGCTAAGACTGCAATAATTGAACGAAATGGCTTCTTTGGAGGCCAGGCAACTAATTCTTTTGTTACTTCATATTGTGGATTTTATACAAGAGGTTCAAAGCCTATTCAAGTAGTTAAAGGGATTGGTCAGAAGGTTTTAGATGGTCTGCAAGCTTATGGGCAAGATACAAAACCTACGATTTCGCCTTCTACAGGTAATGCGTCAATTAGATTTGATCCGGAAATATTGAAGCTAGTATTAGATGAATTAATGGCAAATAGTGAAGTTGACCTATTTTTACATACATCCTTAATAGATGTTACATTAGAAGAAAAAAGGATAACTGAGCTTACTTGTTGTGATGATGAAGGACATTTCAATATTGTGGCTAAGTCTGTTGTAGATGCATCTGGTAATGCGAATTTAATTAATTTAGCACATATTGAAACATTATGGGGTAATGAAAATGGTAAAGTACAGCAAAGTTCTCTATCATTTAGACTTGAGAATTTACCTAAAAGGTTAATATCCACGGATGACATTTCACAGGCAATTATCGCTGGAAAAAAGCAAGGAATTAAGAATTTAGAAACAGAAAAAGGAATGATTATAAAAAAGCCTAATGAAACATTTGGTTACTGTACTATTCCTAGCTTGATAATTAAGAATTTAACTGCTCAAGAAATGACTTTTGCGGAAATTAAACTTAGACAACAATGTCAAGCATATACGACAACTTTTCAACGGAATTTAGCCGGTTGTGAAAATATTAAAATTATGGCCATTGCTCCTGCATTTGGAATTCGTGAAGCGAGAAGAATTAAAGGTGAAAAGACATTATATGGTACTAAAATTATTGAAGCGCCTAAGACCTCAGACAGTATCGCTCGTGGAGGATGGAGTCCTGAAATTCATAAAAATTCTACTCAATTAGAATTTACTCATATTGCTGACTATGAATATTTTTCAATTCCTTTAGGTACATTAAAACTAAAAGATTATGACAATATTTGGGCTGCTGGAAGAATGATTTCGTGTGATTCTTTAGCATTAGGGTCTGTGCGAGTAATGGGCACTGGTTTTGCAACTGGACATGCAGCAGGTGTAGCTGCCGCTTTAACTTCAGGACAGAAACATTACGATATTAAAAAAATACAAAATGAATTAGTAAGGCAAGGAGCATTAATATGACAAAAGATCAAAAAAAGTATATATATTTGTGCATAGCCGCTTTAATTATTTTGGTGTCTTGGTTTATTCCGACGCCTACGGGATTAAATCGAGCTGGTATGCAAGTTATTGGTATTTTTATTGGTGTTCTACTTTTGTGGGTTACTACAGGAATAGACTGGCCAAGTTTATTGTGTGTTGCTGCCTTGGGATTTATACCTGAAATTGGCTTTGATAATGTTTTAAAAAATTCATTTGGGAATAGTACTTTTGCCTTTTTACTTTTTACATTTATGTGTACGTATGCTTTAAGTCAAACTAACTTTATTAAAAGAATTGCTATTACATTTGTAACTAGCAAGATTTCGCAAAAAGGGCCGTGGCATTTAATTATTGCGTTTTTGTTAGCAGATTTGATTATTGGTTTAATTATGTCGCCAACAGTTTTATTTTTCATTATGTTACCCATTTTGGAAGAAATATATATAGTATTAGGATTAAAGAAAGGCGAATCTTTTGCCAAAGTATTAATGATTGGTCTTGCTATATGTACTAGCTTGTCATCAGGTATGACACCTATTGCACATGTTTTTCCTGTTTTAGCTATGGGAGTCTTTCAATCTATAACTCACCAAGAAATTAGTTATGCACAATATATGGGATTCGCAATTCCAACGGGATTAATTATCTTTATTTTGACTATGCTGATTTTTAAATTTATTTTAAATCCTGATCTTACTCAATTTAAAGCAATGAACAAACAAGATTTTTCTAATCTTGGAATTAAAAAAGCTGATAAAAGAGAAAAAACAACTGTTATAATTTTCATTGCAGTTGTACTTTTATGGGTTCTTCCAGGACTGATTAGTAATTTGTTGCCTAATATAGCACTTGCAATTAGTAAGTATGGCACAGTAATGCCTCCTTTAATCGGTGTAATTATTATGGCTATAGTCAAAATTGATCATAAACCATTAATTAATATTAATGAAGCAATGGTTAAAGGAGTAAGTTGGCCGGCTCTAATTATGGCTTCAGCAACTTTATCTTTGGGTGCAGCTATGACTGATAAAAATGTAGGACTGACAAAATTCCTGACCTCAGCTATTGCACCGATTACTAAGGGATTATCACCAGTTTTATTAATCTTGCTGTTTATTTCATGGGCAGCGCTTGAATCTAGTTTATCTTCACATATGGTTACTGAACAATTGGTAGCTTCAATTGCTGTTCCAGTAGCTTTAGCTTCTGGAAGTCTTAGTGCAGCTGCCATTACAGCTACAATTGGCTTAATTGCAGCAACAGGTTCAGCTGCGCCATCATCAATGCCTTATGTTGCAATAGCTGGTGCTTCAGGATGGACAGATGCTAAAGAAATGATGAAGTATGGTTTTATTTTTATGATTATGGCAATTGTTGTTATTTCTGTCATTGGCTACCCGTTAGCTGCATTTTTGATGAGATAAGATTAAGCCGTTATTAAAATGATCTAAATTTCATAATTTAGAAATAGATTATTAAATTATTAACTTAGGACTAGTTTCCGATATTCTGTCGGTACTAGTTTTTTTATTTAATTTTAGCAATCTTACGCAGATTAAATATGAAAAAAGGCCTAATAATGTTATGATCAATGTATGTATTTTTAAAAAATTAATATTGCTTTGAACTGGTGTAGTTAACGGGATGCTAAATCGTACCTGCTAAAGTTGCAGACAGTTTTTCAATAATGCAGGTAAGGGTTAAATAACATGATTTTAATTTCTGGGAAATGGTATGTTGCTCCGACTGAGCTTAACGGAACAATTATGCTTCCAGTGTTTCTAGTAGTCTTTCTTATCATAATGATCAAGCAATATCGAAAGCAGCAGCATTTTAGCCTGAAGCGCATCCTATTGCTTATTCTTTTTTTACTTTATCTGTGGCTGCTGTTAGATATCACACTATTTCCAATTCTATTATTTCCGCCCAATTCAGGACCATTTAAGTTGGGTTTAGGACGGCAGTTTTTTATCAATTTAATATTTTATGTTTTTCCAATGTACAGACCCCGGCAACTAATCGGTAATCTTATTCTACTGGCCCCACTATCGTTTTTTGCAGCTATTTTTAAGACAAGGTACAGAAAGTTTGGCAATAATCTTCGATTAATGTTTTTAAGTTCGCTCTTAATCGAAAGTCTGCAGCTGATTTTTAATATTTTTTATCTGGGAAACAGAATTTTTGATGTAAATGATATCTTGCTGAACACTTTAGGATCGATTCTAGGCTTTCTTTTCTTCAAGCTTTTGAATTTGCTTTCCGGCATCAAGAAAACGAGCACAAGTAGCAAGGGCAAGGATCGGCCTTGATTCATAAGGCTTTGCGTGGTAAACTAAATAAGATTTTCGAAAATCTTGAAAGGAAGTATAGTACTATGCGTAAAGGTGAAAACTACAACACTGGTTGTGAGCCAAACCAAAGACCTAAGAACAAGAAAAATGGTAAGAGACGTGTTGCCCATGTAGCAGCAGTTGTTGCTTTCTTGAATAAGGCCAAGGCAGACGAAAACAAATAGTCTGTTTCTAATAAAATTAAAGGGTAGATTGTCAAGGCGATCTGCCTTTTTTTCTTGCTCTGATTTGAGTAAAATTAAAGTAACAATTAGTGAATCAAAGGAGATAAAAGTGAAATTTCAGTGCAGCAGTTGCGGTTTACGCATGAATTCTCTACATTTTAAACAAGAGGGGTTAATGAATCCTAAGCTGACCAGCATTTGTGACCTGTGCCAGCAGCGCGGTGAACAAGCAGAAAATTTTGCCAATATTGCGGTCAATATCTTTGCGCAGAGCCTGCTCTATACTTTTGTTGGACAAAAAAATGGTGCTGATAACACTACTTTTTTAATTAAAAATAAAGATGCGCGCAAACGCTATGAGGCTTTTATCCAAGATTATGATGGCAATGAATTGGCCCAAGCGCAACTGAACCGCCAAGATTTTAATGAAGCTGTAATTGCCAGTGAAACAGGCAAAATTGCTTTTGTTCCTAAACTAGAGCTAACTTTTGCTGAAAACCTGGAAAACATGGGCTTGAATGTCGATTTTCAATTAAATGAGGTTGACTACATTGATCGTGAACGCATCCGTGCTAAATACCAATATCGCTGCCAGTATTGCGGCCGCCGTGGTCGCAGTGTTGATCATAAAGATCCGGTGTCACTTTCGCACAATAATGATTTCGATAACTTGATTTTATCTTGTAAAGAATGTAACCGAATCAAGTCCAACATGCCCTTTGCTTTATTCATGAAGTTAAACAAGCAAATTCCAGAGGTTAATCACAAACTGGTTAAGTACGAAAATGCATTGGCAACTTTGAAAGGTGAGTTTGAACAGAAAAGACGGGAACTAGCGGCTAAAGCGCACTTAAAGGGCATCGTCAATGATCCGGAATTAAACCAAATGCGCAAACAGAATAAGAAGCTGCAGGATGCAATTGATAGCTTGCAGAGTGATTATGATGAATTGCGTTCCTTGCGTGAAAATTATTTTAATACTGGCTGGAAGCTGACGCAGGAAAAGCAAAAAGGAGATATCATTTAGTTTTTAAAATCAGGATATTGCATATAATGATAGTAAGTAAAAAGAGGCAATAACGATGAAAAAAATAAATCAGAATTTCAAATTTCAATTAAAAGTAGGCCTTGTACTAGTCATTTTGGGGTCAGCAATGTTAGCGGTTAACAACCAAGCGGTCACGGCGGCTTCTGCTGATGCTCCGGCGGCAAGTGACAATACTTTTCCTGCCTTGTGGACAGGCAGTGACGGTGATTGCAGCTGGAGTTATGACATTTTGACCAGAACTTTAACAATCAGCAGTGGCCCGAAGGGCCAGCAATTAAGCTCAACGCCGCTGGCGCGGTTGATTCCTTTCAGAAATGTTGAGCACATAAATTTTGCAACACCGGTAACATTAGCCATTAATTCCGGTGGTAAATTTAGCGATTTTGAGAGCCTGAAAACAATTACGGGTTTTGATAAAGTTAATTCTGCTAAGGTCGTCAATATGACTGGCCTATTTTCTGAAAATCCTGCTTTAACAAGTCTAGATCTAAGCAGCCTTGATACCGGTAATGTTGTTAACATGTCCAGCATGTTTTCTGGTGATAAGAATTTGACCGATTTGAATTTGCATAATTTTAACACCAGTAAAGTAACCAACATGTCCCAGATGTTTGAATCAAGCGGCATGACGAGCCTCGATCTGAGTCATTTTGATACTAATAGGGTGACCAACATGTCTCGAATGTTTGAATCAAGCAACATGACGAGCCTCGATTTGGGTCACTTTGATACCAGCAACGTAACCGATATGAACAATATGTTTTCTGGTGTTGCGGCTAAAACGCTAGATTTACACAATTTTGATACCAGTCATGTTACCAATATGAATGGGATGTTCTGGAATGCTAAGAAACTAGAGGGCAAGTTAGATCTGAGTCATTTTGACACGAAAAATGTGACGGATATGAAATACATGTTTTACGGAGCTAGTGCTAGTGCGTTAGATTTAAGCAGCTTTAATACCAGTAAAGTAACTAACATGTCTGACATGTTTTCTACTAGTAAAGTGAAGTCACTTGATTTTACTAATTTGGATACTAGCCATGTCACTGATATGCATAGTATGTTTGAAGGGGCCGCATTAGAGCAGCTTGATTTGAGTAAGCTGAATACCAGTCACGTGACCACAATGGCGCGCATGTTCACTAATTTTGCTCATTTAAATAATCTTGATCTTTCAAAGCTAGATACTAGTCATGTTACCGACATGAGCGGCATGTTTTCGTGGAATGATCAACTAACCGGTTTGAATTTAAGTCATTTTAATACGGAAAACGTCACGAATATGGGTGATATGTTCGAATTTGATTCCAAGCTGACTAGTTTAGATTTACATAATTTTGATACCAGTCATGTGACTTATATGCGACAGATGTTTGACGGTGATACTAAACTGAAAAAAATAAATTTGCAGGGCTGGAACACCAAAAATGTCACTAGCACAGTTGAAATGTTTAGAAATTGCAATAATTTGACGAATCTGGACTTAAGCAAAATTTATTTGCCTAGAGTTACAGATACGATGAATATGTTTCAGTATGATTATCAATTAACTAGGATTGATTTGAGCCATTTTAATAAAAATAATAATAGTATATTAGCACAAGCCGGCAGTCCTAAACGTTTTAGTGTGAAGCTCGGCAATTATCCGCTGAATAAATATTCATTTATCGGGTATGGCTACAAGCACATTCAGGCAGTCGGCAAGGGAACAATCAACCACCCTAAGGGTAAAAAATATACAGTTAAACAGCTGTTACACCTTTACCGTAAGAATAATAAGAAACGGCCAGTGGCAACTTATGTGATGACTGACGGGCCAAAGCATTTGCCGCCGAAATCGCAATCAGTGGCCAGCGCGAGTTAGTTAGAAAAATAGGCTGTATAATTTATCCTGTTGATGAGTATCTTATTAACAGGATATTTTTTGCTTAAAGGGTAAAAAAGAGGACAGTTAAAACTGTCTTCCCTAATATTCGTTAATCCACCACAATCTCTGAAAGAAATTGCTCAGGCTAATTTAGTAACACCTTGCAAGCACATGACGAGCAAGAGATGATGAGATTGTTAGATTGCAGAGTGATTATGATAAATTGCGCGCCTTGCGTGAAAATTATTTTAATACTGGCTGGAAGTTAGATCAACAACAAAAGAAAGTTGATATTATTTAATGAAGTTTAACCTGTTAGCTGAGAAAATATTTATAATTATTATATATAGGTAAAAGAGGCGGTAATAATGAAATTGAATAATTTAAAAACTAAAAAATTGGGTATAAGTTTAATAGCTTGTTTGGGCTTACTGTGTTTAAAGGGTAGTTCGCATGTATATGCAGCTAATACTGTTCCAGAACCAGCAAATTCATGGGCTTGGGATAATGCAATGTGGACAGGTGCGGACGGTGATTGCACTTGGAGCTATGATGTTTTGTCTAAAACCTTAACAATTAGTGGTCAAACTGGTGCGCAGCTCTCAAGTACACCCGTCAACAAAGAATTGCCATGGGCCAGTGATATTAGGCATCTTGTATTTACTACTCCGGTTACGCTGGCTGCAAATTCAGCCCGAAAATTTAGTGGTTTTAGTAATTTGGTTGATATTAAAGGGTTAGATAAAGTTGATACGAGTAACGTCACTAATATGAGTTATCTTTTTGTTGATGCTGAAAAATTGGCACAGTTAGATACTAGTCATTTTGACACGGCCAAGGTTACTGATATGAGGGGATTATTTGCTTTAAAGTCACTGAAACAGGTAGATTTAAGTAATTTTAATACGAGTAACGTTACTAATATGGCCGGTATGTTTGGTGGTGCAGAAAGCTTAACTAACTTGGATTTGAAAAATTTAGATACACACAACGTAACTGATATGTCAGCAATGTTTGATGGCCTAACGCACGTATCTAGCTTAGACTTGAGCAACTTTGTTACAAGTCATGTAACGAATATGTCAGCAATGTTTGATAATACAAATCTTGCTAGTTTAGATTTGAGTCATTTTGATACGGGCAATGTTATCAATATGCAAAACATGTTTACAGGTGCTGGTGTTAACGGTGCTAAATTAGATTTGACTAATTTTGATGCAAATAAGGTAACTAATATGCGAGCAATGTTTGCTGGCACCAAATATGCAGAGGTAAAGTTGAATCATTTTGCCTCTAGTCACGTGACAGATATGTCAGACTTATTTGGTGATGCACAAATTGCACAAATTGACTTATCCCAATTAGATACAAGTCATGTGACTAATATGTCAGACATGTTTAGTGGATTTAATAATTTAGATAAGTTAGATTTAAGTAAATTGGACACACAAAATGTAACAAATATGGAAGGAATATTTTCTAGAAATAAAAAATTAACCAAGTTTGATTTGTCAGGTTTTAAGACTCCAAAAGTTACCAATATGAGCTATATGTTTGAAATGGATCCTGAATTGGTAGAGCTTAATGTAAGCAAGTTAAATACTAAAGCAGTTAAGGACATGCATTATATGTTTGAAGCTGATCCCAAATTGGTAAAGCTTAACTTAAAAAACTGGAATACACAAAGTGTAACTAACATGTGGGCAATGTTTAAAGGTGATATTAATTTAACCAGCTTAGATTTAAGCGGTTTCGACATGAGCAATGTCACTTTGTTAAATAATATGTTTGATCATGATACTAATTTGAAGGAACTAAATCTTGCTGGTTGGAATACTAAAAAAGTGGTGAATGCTAGTTGCATGTTTCGTAATTGTTCAAAACTTGTTAATTTGAATTTAAGTCAGTTAAGGTTGCCCAAAGTTAAAGATACAACAATGATGTTTAAGCATACTCCTAACCTTAGCGGGGTGGATTTAAGTCATTTTAATATCCACAACAGTTCTATCTTTGATAATGCTGGTAATTTTAACGGATTTGCGGTTAAACTGGGACATTATATCTTACGCAAGAGCTGTGGAATCGGGCAAGGCTATAAACACATTCAGGCAATAGGTAAGGGCACGATTAGACATCCTCAAGGCAAAAAGTATACAGCTAAGCAACTGCTTAAACTTTATAGGCATTCAGCTAAAAAGAGTCCTAAGGAAGTTTATGTAATGTATAATGGCAAGAAGCCACAATTTGCTAAAGAAGCTAAATTTACTTTTAAGTAGCAAAAGAGCAGCTCATGATTGAGTTGCTCTTTTGTTGTTTTAGCTCCAAGGTTCAAAATCAAGGGTACTGAGCTGCTTTTCAGTTAATTTTAGTAGCCAAACTGCTTCATTTACCTGATTTATGGTTGCAGTTTTATCTCTGATTATTGTTGCGGCATTAATGATCGCATTATGATAATTTTGCTCAAGTGAAGCTAAACTTGATCCTGCACCAGCAATGTTTTGACTTTTAGCAAAAAGATCTTTTAGTTCTTTTTTGTCAGCTGCTGTCGCTACCTTTTGATCTGTTTGTGCATTTTGGATAGTATTAAGTGGGTCTAATTTAATACCGCGGTCGTATTTAACGTCACTAGCTTTAATGAAACTGTTTGAAAAAATATCTTGGTCGATTTTATCACTTTTGTTAATACCGTTAGTGGTTGCTGGTTCAGTTTTATCAATAATTTGCTCCTCATCTGAATCATATAAATAGTGGTAAAATAGTTCAGCTTTGTTTTCATTGGGCAAGTAGATATAGAAGAGTCCATCAACTGTAATATTGTCGTTTTCTTTAGTACCCTTAATGCTATAATTACTTGCTTTGCCATTAACGTCATAGAGTTGAATATTAGTATTCGGTTGAGCTTTGACATGAGTGTAAGACAGCTTATCATAATCACTTATAGGCAGCTGCTTTCTTGGGGTAATTAGATATTCCTCAATGTATTCGTCAGGATAATCATGAAGACGAAAAATATAATCATAAAAATCTTCTGACCAAGGTATAACGGCAAGGTCAATTTTGATTTTTTGTCCTTTCTTGAGTTTATGCTTGGTTATACCATTAGAAATATCTTGTGTGAACGCAGTTTTGTTAACAATTGCATAAGTAACACCATTGTAGCGGGCAATTTCACCATTAATATTGCCAACGTTGTAAGCATTGATATAACGATTGTGCCCTAAGGAATAGAAATTTTTACCTTTAATCTTATGGGTTGGCAAATATGCCTGTTTATTTTTCTTTGTATAGTAAAAATATTTGGGCAAACGACTGGTGTATTTAACTTTGCCAGTGTACTTGATAATGGTATTTTTAGTCAGAACGGTATTGGTTTTCTTACCATTTTTTTGGTAAACACGTGCTGCATGGTCGAGCACTAGTTTGCCTTTTTTGCTGTTTCTACCATTGACTTGACTGACATATGCGGCATTTATATAAGCGCCGTTTCCTAAATAATAATATTTTTGTCCGTTAATCGTAGCAATCTTTGTCCAAGAATAAGTCCAATCATCAAGGTCAGAGTTTTCAAGATAAAGATAGCCATTAGTGTCAACTTGAGCGATAGATTCAAGTTTTGAGGGAGTGTATACAGCTGAATGCTTTTTTTCTTTTATCTTATGACCGTGTTTGTTGTAGACATAGGCATCTTGCCACAAGCGAATTGTATTTTTTTTCTTTTTTGCTGCTTGAACTGTTTGTAGATAGTTAGTATTGGGTAAAACTAGACTGACGGAAAGTATGATTGCCGTCAGTCCAACTCCTAACTTGGTAAATAATTTCATTATGACACCTCAAAAAATGTTTATTCTCCAGTTAATTATAGCGCATATTTAATATGTAATTATTTATTTTAGATTATTAAAATGGTTGATACTAGGTTAATTAAGTATTTAAGCTATGTAACATGATAATTACGTTACTTTTGCAGCATTTTTAACTTTCTTTCTTTTTGCATACAAGTTAGATACATTAAATTTTTAGAAAAAAGCCAGTTCTATTTCACTATTTCTTCAAAGGCCTGAGCAATTTCTTTGGTTTGGGCAGGACCTGTAGTGCAGCAACTGCCGATTAAATGCGCGCCTAACTTGTACCATTTTTTAGTGGCCTGATAAAAATCAATTGGGTGTGCGATTTTCTGCCAGGTTTTACTGGCGGGATCATAGGAAGCACCTTGATTAGGATAAACGACAATTTCTTTGCTAGTTTCTTGTTGAATACAGGTAATTGCTGAACTAACAAGGTGCGGATTGACACAGTTGACACCAACAGCAAAAACCTGCGGGAAGTTATTGACAGCATTAACTGCGGTCTTGAGACTGGTGCCGTCACTGATTGTTTGGCTGTCTTGCAAGGTGAAACTTACATAAACTGGGATTTGTGGCTGCTGTTCTTTGAGCCAAGTCAATAAACAAATAACTTCTTCAAGTTTAGGCTGAGTCTCAATTGCCAGACAATCTGGCTTTTCAGCGATGATCGTTGTTAGACGCGGAAGATGAAAGTCAAGATACTCTTTTGAAGATAAATGGTAGTCGCCCCGATATTCATTACCGTCTGCGAGATAGGCACCGTAAGCGCCAATTGTCCCAGCGACGAAATTATGCTTACCAGTTTGCTTTTCGTAATCTTCCCGAGCTTGCTTGGCAATTTTGACAGCAGAAGCGATAAAATTCTGTGCTTGTGCATTCGAATAACCTAATTCTGTAAAAGCAGGGACATTTGCTTGGTAGGTATCGGTAATTACCAGTTGAGCCCCGGCTTGAAAATAATTCATATGTGCCTGGTAGACGGTTTTCGGATCGGTAATTAAAGCGGATGCCGTCCACAGATGATTATTGGTTTTGATCCCCTGTCTTTCTAATTCGTCAGACATTGCACCGTCTAAAACCAAGCCCCTGTTTTTGATTGCTTCTATTAAATTCATACTTTTCTCCTAAATTAACGTTGCTAATTTTTTCTTGTAGTAATATTATTTTAATTATAATATAATTTACAAGCTAAACAAGGGGCATAATTTATGGAAAAAAAGATGCATTTAAACCGTAAAATGGAATCGCGCCATATCCGGATGATTTCATTAGGCGGTGTAATTGGGACAGGGCTATTTCTAAGCTCGGGCTATACCATCCACCAGGCAGGACCAATTGGGACAATAATCGCATATTTGATTGGTGCGGTTTTGGTTTATACAGTCATGCTGTGCCTTGGAGAATTAGCCGTGGCCATGCCTTATACCGGCTCTTTTCATGTTTATGCCAAAAACTATATTGGTCCCGCTACCGGTTTTGTTGTCGCGATTTTATACTGGCTGACCTGGACCATTGCTTTGGGGTCTGAATTTACGGCTGCTGGTTTGATTATGCAGCAATGGTTTCCCACCATTCCGGTTTGGTGCTGGAGTCTTGTTTTCATGATTTTAATTTTTGCGGTTAACTATTTCTCCGTCAAAACTTTTGCCGAAAGCGAATTTTGGCTGGCGGCGATTAAGGTGTTTGCGATTGTTGCCTTCATTATTCTTGGCGTTTTAGCGATTGTGGGGATTATCCCGTTGCGTGGGATGCATCATGCGCCGGGGCTGACTAATTTATATAAGAATGGCCTCTTTCCGAACGGCTGGCACGGTGTTTTCACAACAATGCTGACGGTAAACTTTGCTTTTTCCGGAACAGAATTAATCGGGGTTACTGCTGGAGAGGCCAAGGATCCAGAGAAAACAATTCCCCAGGCAATTCATACTACCTTGTGGCGGTTAATTATTTTCTTTGTTGGCAGTATCGTAGTTTTGTCAGCATTAATACCATATAAGGTGGCGGGGGTGACCCAGAGTCCTTTTGTTTACGTGCTAAAGCAGATGAATATTCCGTTTGCCGGTGACATAATGAATTTTGTTGTGCTGACGGCAATCGTTTCGGCGGCCAATTCTGGCTTATACGCATCGGCGCGGATGTTGTGGTCATTAGGAAATGAAGGCACTATTCCGAAGTTCTTTGCGAAAACAAATCACGAGGGTTCGCCGATTGTTGCGTTGACTTTCAGCATGCTTGGCGGGATTTTTGCCCTGATTTCCAGTGTCGTAGCTGCGGATACGGTCTACTTGGTGCTGGTTTCGATTTCGGGACTAGCCGTAGTATTTGTGTGGATGGCGATTGCACTGAGTGAGATTAACTTTCGCAAACGCTTTTTAAAGGAAGGTCATAGTCTCAGTGAATTAAAGTTTAAGACACCATGCTGGCCATTAGTACCGTACTTTGCTTTCTTGATGAGCGCGTTATCTTGTCTGTTAATTTGGTTTGACCCGAAGCAGCGGATTGCGTTGTACTGCACACTGCCGTTTGTTGCAGTTTGCTATTTGGTCCATTATTTTTGGGCCAAGATGGGTAAAACAGCGAAAAAATAATAGGTTGGAAAAGAGGTGATTCTTTTCCAGCCTATTTATTTTATGAATTGATTTTTTGAAGATCGACAACTTGGTCAGCCAAGTTTGCTATATCTTTTTGTAAATGATGGGTAACCATGATGACGGTTTTTCCGGGATCGGTTAAAATTTGTTTTTCTAATTGTGTGCTTGCTTCTTTATCTAATGATGAAGTCGCCTCATCCAACAGATAAATCGGTGTCTTGCGCAGCAGTGCCCTGGCAAACGCGATGCACTGCTTTTGCCCACCGGATAGAGAATAACCTTTACTGTCGAGCATGGTGTTTAGACCTTGCGGCAGTTTAGCAACGGTTGCAGTTAAGTCGCATTTTTTGATCACCCGATCAAGTTCTGCAATAGAAAAATCTTCGCCTAATGTCAGGTTCCACCTTAAAGAAGCGTTGAAAATATACGGATTTTGCAGCACATAAGATATTTGCTGATGAAACTGCCGGTCGGATAAGTCGTGATAATCCTGCTTGCCAAGAAAAATTTTCCCGTGATAATTTTTAATTAGGCCGCTGATGATGTTTAGCAGCGTACTTTTACCTGCGGCAGAATCCCCGGTTAAGATATATTTGCCTTTATTCTTAAAGCTGAAAGCGAGATTGTTAAGCGTTGTCTTGTCTTTCTGCGGATAAGTGTAAGAAATATGATTTAAAGAAATGTCGCTATTAGCAGTAAATGGAATTTCTTTTTTAGATGGCATCGTTTTGACACTGGCTAATTTTGCCATAATCGGCTTGAGCGATCTGAATTCCTGCCAGTTAAAACTGATACCGCTGAGTTCAGCGAAAATTGTTCCGGCAAAAAATTGCGCGCCGCTGATTGTCCCAACCGGTGTCAGATGCTGCAGGATCAGCCAACCGGCTTGGGCGAGCAGGATGCTCTGGCAGGATGCTCTGGCAGGCAAAAGAAATCAGGTTGGTTGTCCACGCGCTGGCACCGGCTGCCTTTTTATAGGCAACCGCATGCTTTTTAACGTCACCGCAAGCATCATTAATTTTGTTGACGATTACCTGGGCGGCATTTGCCAAGAATAATGTGTTGAAGCCGTCCAAAAGATCATTAATGGTATTAACCAGCCGTTCGTTGGCATGTGTGAAGGAAAGTGAACGCTTGGCCATTAACTTGGTGAACAGGTTGGGCACGATTGCCATAATGATTGTCAAAATGGCGGTAGTAATCAGCAGGCTGTAATGAAAGTAAGCCAGAGTGACGGCGCTCATGCTGATTTCGCTGATTTGCTGGATAATCATCATCAAATCGCCGATGCCAAATTCATTAATCGTGTTGATATCGTTGGTCAGCCAGGAAGTATAGGTGGCCGTTGTTTGTTCATGAAAATAATGATAATCGGCCGCTGCCAGCCGTTTAGCGACATCGGTTCTGATTAGTGTGTCGATATTCTGTGTGAGATAGGCCGTGCTAACCGTAATCCAATTGCCGAAAACTGCATAAAAGGTATATGCAAGGGTCATAATTCCTACCCAGATAAAAAACTGTTTGCCGTTCATTTGGGCAACCGCACTTAATGCGTTGGCACTGGAAATACCGCCGAGTGTCTGCCAGCCAGCGTTAATAACTGTTAAAACAATAACAAGAATGAATTGGAACTTTGTCCTTTTGAAATAATTGAATAAACTCATAAAATTCCCCTTTAATGAATAGATAAATAATAGATTGCATAATAAGTTCCTCCTTTGTTTAAATCGATTAAAATTAATTATTAATAAAATTTTAACATAATATTTCAAAGAGAGTTATAATGTCGAAAATTAAACTTAAGTATGGAAGGGTAAAAAATGTTTGCTGATAAAAGATTACGCCTATGGCATTTAGGACAAGTCGTAATTCAACTTATTGTTCTGCTTGTTTACAGCTTGTTGACATTACCTAACATCAACAAGCGGGGATTATGGAGTTTATTAATTTGCTTTGTTTTTTGCTTGCTTGAATTTACCTTGGTAAAATCAGAAAGTGAACAGGCGACAAGATGGCAAAAAATCAATCATTATCTTGAAGTGCTTGCCATTACTTATACTTTGCCCGAATCCTTACGCCTGATTTCCAAATTGATCCTGCGTTTTAATTTTTTAAATCCAACTTTTTGGATGATTATTGTTGGAATCTACACATTAGTTATGTATATTCCGATGGCTAAACTTGCGTTAGCAAAAGTGCAAAATAACTGGGGCCGGATCATTCTTCTTGCTTTGATTATTTTTAATAATACGGTTGGGGCGGCACAGATTGCTGCCGCCGATTTAGGCTATACAGCCGCACTTGAAGCTGCTTATGATTCAGGTTTTGCCGGCTGTTTTGCTCTGATTATTATTACTTTGCTTGCAATGCATGAATGGGGCTTTCACGCGCCGCATTTTAAATTTGGGTCTAAAGTTTCAGTCGGCATTATTTTTTTAATAATTTGTTTGCTGGTATTGAATATTTTTTATCAAATTTTTCCGAGAATCTTGGCTAATCCTACATGGGATTATCTTTATTCAACGTGGCAAACTTATAGTTTTAACCTTGAGTTTAATTTGAACCTCAAAATGATTTTTACGGTGTTGGAGGCAGGAATTGCTGAAGAATGGTTAATGCGGTATTGTGTTTTAAATCTACTGCTGAAGATTTTTCAAAATAATAAGTGGCAACTTGTTTTAGCCGTATTTTTTGATGGCTTAATTTTCGGCATGTGGCATTTATCTAATATATCATTTCAATCGCTGCCGGCAACCTTGTACCAAATGTTTGGGGTTGGTAGCTCAGCTCTGTTTTTAGCTGCAATTTATCTTTACACCGATTCCCTTCTTGTGGGAATGATTTACCACTGTTTATATGACTTTCCGGTTTTTCTTTTTCAAGGGGCCGCGGACGTTGGCAATTAATTGAATAGCAAAAAATAGAACTGACGCATCATTTTGCATCAGTTCTGTTTTTAGATAAATTTTCTGTTTTAGTGCTGAAATTGGTCCCCAGCCAGTTGACGATAAAAGTTGGCCTTGGTTGTTTGGACATATGGAGTGAGCCATAGGTTGCCAATTCCCGCAGCTATGCCGGCAACAATTGAACAAGTTGCGATGTAAGTTAAGTTAAAATGAACAGCAGAACCGATAACTACGCCAATAATTGCGCCTAAAAAAATTAGCAGCAAGTACCAACCGGCGAAACTCAAGTCTAATACAAACAGCTCCCATTTGTGTCCCTGCATTAGTTCTTTGCTGGCGGTTACTCCTGTTGTATAAGTCACTTTTTGCCCACTTTCAACCATGTCTTTGACAATATACGGCGTCAGCGCATAAGAATAGGATTTGATAATTCCGGGAATAATCAGTAGCAGGCTCCAGAAGAATTCAAATAGAAGCTGCATTATATAATTTAAAAGCTCGGGGGTAAATAAGTTATTGTAAAACATTGAAAAAGCTGCCTTACCAATACTGTCTTTCTTGCCTTCAGTTAAGTTTAAAAAACTAATAGCAAAGCTTAGCGCAAAAAAATTGGTAAATATTGAAAGAATCGTTTGTAAGATGGCTCGTATTTCAATTTGATAATTAACACCAGGTAAAGTGCCGTGAATTGCTTTCTGGAAATAACCAATTGAAATAACTAGGTTAACAATGCTGATAATCAGCGTAACACCTATTGCCCAAGTCCAGTTACCGCGCAGCTGATTTTTGGCATTTTGCTTCAATTCTGTTCTAATCATTTTTGCCTCCTTTTATTTCTGGTTACTATATCAATTATTCTACTCTGCTTATGGTTCTTTTACAATTTCCCTTTCATTTAAAAATCATTTGTTTTTGGCTGACTAGGCTAAGTTACTAAAATTAAACTATAATAAGGTTTAATGAGATTCAGAGTGATAAAAAAGAAGATGGGACAATGAAACAAGAATCACTGTTTGCTGATAATGAGAAGAACATGCCGCTTGCGAGCCGAGTTCGGCCCACTAGTTTAAAAGAATTTGTCGGTCAAGAACAGTTACTGGGCCCCGGTAAAATTTTGCGGGAGATGATTGATAACGATCAAGTCTCTTCGATGATCTTTTGGGGCCCGCCCGGTGTCGGTAAAACCACGCTGGCAAAGATTATTGCTAGGCAAACACAGGCTAGTTTTTATAATTTCAGCGCTGTTGACAGCAGCATCAGCAAAATCCGCAAAATTATGAAAGAGGCCGAAGAAGAACGTGAAATCGGGCAGAAGACCTTGGTATTTGTTGACGAAATTCACCGCTTCAATAAGGCTCAACAGGATGCATTTTTGCCGTACGTTGAAGCCGGCAGCATAACCTTAATTGGGGCAACAACGGAAAATCTATCCTTTGAAGTTAATTCGGCTTTATTGTCGCGCTGCAAAGTTTTTGTCTTAAAGGCCCTTGAGGTCAAGGATATTGTTAAATTGCTCCAGAATGCCTTGCGCAATCCCAACGGTTTTGGCAAGTTAAAAGTTGAGATTGGTGACCAGGAAATTAAGGCTATTGCCAAGTTTGCCAACGGCGATGCCCGGACAGCTTTGAACACACTGGAAATGGCGGTTTTGAATGGTGTTAAAAAAGACAACGTGGTCAAGGTCACGCTGGCAAATTTATCGCAGCTGATCACACGCAAGTCGGTTTTATATGATAAGAATGGTGAGGAGCACTATAACATCATCTCCGCCCTGCATAAATCAATGCGCAACAGCGATGTTGATGCGGCAATTTACTGGCTTTCCCGGATGCTTGAGGGCGGGGAAGATCCGCTGTACATTGCGCGTCGGCTTGTGCGTTTTGCCAGTGAGGATATCGGCCTTGCTGACACCAATGCTCTGAACGTTGCTGTCAATGTTTTTCAGGCCTGCCAGTTTCTGGGGATGCCCGAATGTGACGTTCATTTGACTGAAGCTGTGATCTATCTGTCGCTTGCGCCCAAGTCTAACGCAGTTTATAAGGCCCGGCTGGCTGCAGCGGAAGATGTTAAAAAAACTAGTGATGAACCCGTGCCGCTGCAGATTCGTAATGCTCCGACCAAACTGATGAAGAATTTAGGTTACGGCAAGGATTACCAGTTGGCCCATTCTGCTAAGGATAAGCTGACTAATATGAAAACAATGCCATCCAATCTTGCGGGTCACGAATATTATCACCCAACAACTGAGGGCCATGAAGACCGCTTTAAAAAACGGCTGGAGCAGATCAAGCAGTGGCACCAGGAGAATGATGAATAAGAAAAAATGTGTCTGGGAAAAACCATGCTTTTTAAAAATATTATTTAAGAGCAATTATTAAAGTCGAATATTATTGTAAATATCTTTAAATTTTGTAACTTTTTGTTGTGTAATCTAGACAAAAGATTGTATAAAAAAGGAATGTTAGTTTTTTTATTCTAACATTCCTTTTTGATTTGAGTTTTTTCCCAGACACATTTTTATTGGCTAATATTTAAGTAATATATATTTTGCTTTACTTCTTATATATCAACCATCTATAATAAATTAAAAATGGAGATGATTTTATCATGGAAAAAATTAGTCAAGTGAATTTTAAAATTGCTGAAAAAGATAAAAAGGAAGTTACAGCTATTTTCAAGTATTACGGTCTAGATTTGAGTACCGGAATAAAAATGTACCTTAAGGAAGTACAACATACTAAAAGCATTCCTCTCAGATTACGTCCAGTAACTGAGCTTGATGAAGCAATTCAAGAAGCTCAGAATCATGATTTTGTTGGCAGCTATGATTCAATTGAAGATTTCACAAAAGCAATGAACGATGAAAATTGAACCGACCAGACGCTTTAAAAAATCATATAAATATTATTCTAAAAAGCATTATCCGATGGATAAAATAAGTTATTGTCTGCAAGCTATTCAAACTAATGACCAAATTTTTTTGCATAAGCACAAAGATCATAAATTATTTGCAAATTTCCGCGAAATGCATATTGATAGACAATATAATGACGATTGGCTATTGATCTACAATTTTGACGTGAACGCTAAAGAATTAATCTTAGTTTTAATTGATCTAGGAACGCATTCTAAGCTAAATAGACTTGTGTAACTATTTCTGGAAGTTGCGCAAGAACTTCTTCGTTTTTTCTTCTTTAGTATGGTTGAAAATCTCGTTAGGTGTGCCTTGTTCTGCGACCACACCGTCATCAATAAAGAAGACCTGATCGGAAACATCATTGGCAAAAGACATTTCATGGGTAACGATAATCATTGTTAATCCAGTGGTTGCCAGCTGCTTCATAACGTCTAATACCTCACCAACCATTTCGGGGTCAAGTGCACTTGTTGGCTCATCAAAGAGGAGGATTTCAGGATCCATGCAGATTGCTCGGGCAATCGCCACCCGTTGCTGCTGACCACCAGATAACTGGTTGGGACGGGCATTGATGTATTGTTCCATGCCGACCTTAGTCAAGTTTTCCATGGCAATCCTATGTGCTTCTTCTTTGGAGCGTTTAAGAATCAATTGCTGACCAACCATGCAGTTGCCCAAGACGTTTTTATTGGTAAAAAGATCAAACTGCTGGAACACCATGCCGACTTTTGCCCGGTAAATATTGCGGTTGAATTTTGGATCCAAAACATTTTTGCCATGAAATTCAACGCTGCCGCCCGACGGCTCTTCAAGCAAGTTGATGCAACGCAGAGTGGTTGATTTACCACCGCCGGAAGGACCAATAATTGTGGCAATTTCCCCTTTGTTGATATCAAAGGAAATGTCACGCAGAACTTGGTGATCACCAAATGATTTTTTTATATGCTTTAACGATAAAATCGTGTTATTTGCTTCAGTCATTAGTTATTTGCCTCCACATCTTTTTTTATTCCAACTTGAACTTGGTTTGCCATGAGATTGTAGTTCTTACTACCATTGAGGTGTCTTTCAATTAAGTTGAAAATCCGGGTGATGGTAAAAGTTAAAATCAGGTAAATAGCTGAAATTGTCAGGTAGGTTGGGAAGAACTTGAACGTCTGACTGGCAATTGTTGTTCCGACGAAGAACAGCTCGGATACGGAAATAATACTTAAAACCGAGGTATCCTTGATGTTCACGATAAATTCGTTGGTAATTGACGGCAGGCAATTTCTGATCGCCTGCGGTAAAATGATGTGCCACATTCTTTGGTTATGAGTCATTCCTAAGGCACTAGCTGCCTCAAATTGTCCTTGCGGTGTTGAAATAATTCCGCCCCGGATAATTTCGGCTAGGTAAGCCCCGGTGTTAATGGACACGATGATTAAGGCGGCGAGTGTTCGATCCATGTTTAAGTGCCAGAACTGGGCAATACCATAGTAGATAACGGCGGCTTGAACCATCATTGGTGTGCCTCGGAAAACTTCAATATAAACAGATAGCAACCATTTTACAAAATTAAGTACCCATCTCTTGCCGCGAGTCGTTGGGGTAGGAATTGTTCTGATAATTCCGACAAATAGGCCGATGAAAAATCCGGCAACGGTGCCGACGAAAGCAAGAAGCAGTGTCATGCCGATTCCGCTGACAATCATTCCGCCGTATTGCTTGAACATGGAAACGAACCAGTTTTCCTGCTTGCCTTTGCTGTCTTTGTTGTCAGTCTTGGGCTGCTGTTTAACTGCCTCAGTCATTAGCTTTGCACGTTCGGAATTAGGAATTGTTGCTAAAACTTGGTTGACTTCTTTTAACAGCTTCTTATTAGGCTTGGCAATCCCAATGGAAGTAACTGATTCTTCCTTAGAAGCTTTAAAACCGGGCATCTTGCTGATTGAAATAGCCTTAATGTCGGGATCAACTAACTTGAAGGAAGTGGCCTCCGTGTCTTCGGCAACATAACCATCGATTGTTCCGGAAATCAAACTTTGCCGCATTGCTGCGAAATCGCGCATTGCCGGTTCACGGTGAGCCCCAGTCAATTGGCTAATTAATTGGTAGTGGAACGTGCCTTGCTGTGCCGTTAATTTTGCCCCTTTAAAATCCTTTAAAGTCTTGGCATTGGCATACTTGCCATTGATTTTGCTTATAACAACAAAAGTGCTGTGCCGGTATGGTTTAGAAAAGTTAATCGCCTTTTCTCTTTCGGGGGTTGGGCTCATCCCGGCAATGATCAGGTCGGCCTTGCCGCTGGTTAAGGCTGGCAGCAGGCCGTCCCATTCGGTCTTGACAACCACAACTTTGCGGTGCAATTTTTGTCCGATAATTTTAGCGATTTTAACATCGTAACCATTGGCAAAAGTGTTCGAGCCGTCGATTGGTACGGCCCCGTTTGAACTGTCTGTCTGGGTCCAGTTGTAGGGCTGATAATTGGCCTCCATCGCAATTTTTAATACACCAGGATCCTTTTTAGCGGCTTCAGTTTTTTGGTTGGCGGTAAAACCAACGATTAAACTGAGCAACACTGCAATTACTGCAGTCACCATCCATTTACATCTTGACTTCATTTTGAAAACCTCCATAAATATGTTTCAAACAAAGCCAATACAATAAAAGCGTAAATAAAAAACCTCGCTGCGATTACAACGAGGTTTAATTAATCGTATAGCGCTCCCTGGGGAAAACCAGGACAGTCTACAGGATATTTTCCTGCAGCCCAACCAAAATTTCACACGTATAAAATTCGATTTCGGCGGCAATCCTTACATTAGTCATCATAGCGATTACGTGTGCTCAGACTAAATTCGTGCTTGTCGCGACCTCTATTGCATTGGAATTTATTAACTTGTTTATAACGATAGGGCAAAAGCAATAGTTTGTCAATAGCTTTTAGCGTATACTTTTAAATAATCATTATTTTGTTTTTAATATTAGCGTATAAAGGAAATAAGGAAATGACATATAAGATTGCGCAGTTAACGCAAGAAAATGCCATGATCATTGCTGATGAATGGCATTATCCGGGTAAATATTCTTTCTATGATATGACAGCCGATCCGGAGGATTACAAGGAAATAAGCACACCAAGTTTGCGTGGGACTAATTATTACCAGGTACTTGATAATGGAAAATTAGTTGGCTTTTTTATGGTAGAAAAAGTTGCCGAAGATAAGGGACTCTATGAAATTGGCTTAGGGATGAAGCCGGAACTGACAGGCCACGGTCGCGGGCAAAAATTTTTAGAAGCGATCATTGAATATACATTAAATAAATTTTCTGTTAAGGAAATTATTTTAGACGTTGCAGCTTTCAATGTGCGGGCTCAGAAAGTTTATCAAAAATTGGGCTTTAAAGTAATTAAGGAGCACCAACAAGAAACGAACAATTCTGTTTACCCGTTTTTAGAGATGCGAAAGAAGTTTGCTGATTAATCTACAGCAGATGATTTTCTCTAAACCAGAAAATAAAGTCTTTGAAAAATGGCAAATAAATGTCACAATGCCTCTTTATGTGCGTGTCAATTAACTGCTTGTCTTTTAGTCGGTCACGGTAAACAGAAAGATAGTTTTTTGCCAAAGTCGGGCACTCCTATATACTTATATTTTTTATTTTATACTTTTGCTAAAAAACATCTTAAAATATAATATTGATTGCGTTATTTGGTAGATCATAATATAGTAAGGATAATATTTTTAATTCTTGTTATCGCAAATTAATTTGAGGAGAGACAAAATATGGAAGAAGTTAAAACAGAATTTAAAAAAAGAAATAATCTGCCTTGGATGACGCATACAGAGTATAACTTTGTTAAAACTGTATGCGGTATTGGTCTGCTGATCTTACTAATTCTACCTTGGTTTAAAAAGTTTGACTGGAGCGTCGGTGTTCTGTGCTTCTTCTTCCTAGATGCGGGCGATTATTTTGCTGCGTTGTTACAGACTAAGCTGCACATTGGCAGAATTGCTGCCTTGCTGTGGGGTTATCTGCTTGATTTAGTTGTCTGCATGATATTGTTTGTATATTTATTCTGGGCAGCAGGTCGAATAGAATTTGTTAAATAAAAAGCATTGAAATTTTTGGGGGAAGTAAAAATGAAATTCAAAAGAACATTGGCCAGCTCATTAATTGGTATTGTTGCCTGTTTACTAGTTGGGTGCGCTAACGATCAAAAAAAGACTAATAGTACACCTACACATCATTTAAATAAGTCACGCGTAGTTTCTTCGTCATCTATGAGGACACCATCTAAGCACGACAAGGCTAGAAAAAGTGCTGCCGCTTCTAATTCTAAGGATACTAAGAAGGATCGTGTTGCAGAAAATATGGATGAATTTACAAATGTGCAAATTACCCAAGCGACTTATCCAAGCTTAATGCAAGGCAACTGGTATTATTACGATCAATATTCGAAAAAAATCCAAGTAATATTTTTTGATAATAACATTGACGGCAGTTATGAACATGGTCGGAGAAAAGTAGGGGACTTTTTGCATAAGTATATCAAACATGATCCTGAAAAGGAGAGTAAGGCTTATCAAAAGAGAACCAGTAACTGGGATTTTATTTCGGCTAAGGTCCGGATTAAAGGTAGATACTACTTAAATATTATGGGATGGAATCAAGGTGCAGGTGATGGAATATCTTATAATGTTTCCAGGATAAATGGCAATCAGGTTTTGACTACCGCTGAAGGTGCGGGATTCTGGGTGGTTTATCATGCATATCGTACTCCTGAATTAGCGCAGCAATATAAACAAAAACGCTATTCTGGCTTTGTTTATCAAAGGAATTAGTTTGCTCAATTCCTGCTCTGATAACAACTAAATTTTGTAAAGTAGCCTAAAAAATAGTTATTCAAGCAAAAAGTGTTCCGCACTTACTAGATAGATGTGATCTGGTGCTGAGAAACACTTTTTTGCTATAGATAAAATTTTTAATTTATTTGTTAATTTAAAAAACGGCATAATAAAAACCCCAGTACTGACTACCTAACAATACTGGGGCTACTTTATTTTAGCGAAAAAACGCCCTTGTTTCCATATAGATTTAAACATTTATAAGAAAAAGTTATTTATCGCCGCTTAAAATGGAACTTTTAACAATAACGTAATCAACTAATTTGATTGAATTAACGGTTTTTCCGCCCGCATAAGAAATTGCTGACTGCAAGTCTTCCTGCATTTCTTTCAGTGTATCTTTAATTGAACCGCGGTAAGGCACCAGCATCTGCTTGCCCTCAACGTTATGATAGGCCCCCTTTTGCACCTCGGAGGCTGAGCCCCAATACTGCTTGTAGGTTTTGCCGTTGATTTTGATAATATTCCCGGGGGACTCCTCATGCCCCGCCAGCATTGAGCCGATCATCACAATTGTGGCGCCAAAACGGATCGACTTAGCAATGTCGCCGTTGTGCCGGATGCCGCCGTCAGCAATAATCGGTTTGCTTGCCGCCTTGCTGCACATTCTTAACGCTGCCAGCTGCCAACCACCGGTGCCAAAACCGGTTTTCAGTTTGGTAATGCAGGCTTTACCAGGACCGACACCGACCTTGGTTGCATCGGCCCCAGCATTTTCCAATTCCCGGACTGCTTCCGGTGTTGCGATGTTGCCGGCTGTCAAAAAAGTGTTTGGTAATTTTTTCTTAATGTACTGGATCATTTTAATGACGAAAATCGAATGACCATGAGCCACATCGATTGTGATGTATTCCGGAATGATTTTTTCTTCCGCCAGCTGGTCAATAAAAGCATATTCGTTGTCTTTAATACCAACCGAAATGGAAGCAAAAAGACCTTTTTCATGCATCATTTTAATAAAGGCAATCCGATTTTCTGGATGAAACCGATGCATTACATAGTAGTAGTCATTTTGGGCGAGCCAAACTGCCAAATTATCATCAATCACGCTTTCCATGTTTGCTGGGACAACGGGAATTTTAAATGTTCGGGTTCCGAACTTGACGTTGGTATCTGCATCATGCCGACTTTTAATAATCCCTTTATTGGGGACAAGCTGGATGTCATCATAATCAAAGGCTTCCATACTAAAATAATTACTCATGTAGCTTAACTCCTAATTTGTTTTAATTTATCAAACAGAATTTACTATAAAAGAGAAAATACTTTTTGTCAATATAAAAGTCGAACTATAAATAGTTATAAAACTTTTATAATTCGTTTTTTAATTGACCACTAGGAAAGAAACTGCTAGACTAATGATTGTGAGATTTGTAAATTTTTGATGAGGTGAAAGATAATGACAGCAGTTGCAGTTGTTGGCAGTCAATGGGGCGATGAAGGCAAAGGGAAGATTACCGACTTTTTGAGTAGGGATGCCGCTTATGCGGTCCGATCCAATGGTGGTAATAATGCAGGGCATACTATCGAAATTGATGGCAAAGCGTTTAAGATGCGCCTAATCCCGTCCGGAATTTTTGCGGCAGATAAGGCCGCCGTGATTGGCAACGGCGTAGTAATTAATCCTGAAGTTTTGCTGGCTGAACTAGCAAATCTTGAAGAAAATGGGATTAATACCAGCAATCTGAAGATTTCCAACCGCGCGCACATCATTATGCCTTACGACATCAATCAGGATGAATACCAAGAAGAATTTAAAGGTGCCAATAAGATAGGCACGACTAAGAACGGAATTGGGCCTACCTACATGGATAAGGCTTCAAGAATTGGGATCCGGGTCTGTGATCTGTTGGAAAAAGATACTTTCGAAGAAAAATTACGAACTAACTTACAGGAAAAGAATGCGTTGTTTACCAAGGTTTATGGTAAACCGGCACTTGAATTTGACGAAATTTTTACTAAATATTATGAATATGGTCAAAAGCTGAGGCAGTATGTCACTGATACTTCGGTTTTAGTTAATGACGCACTTGATAATGAAGAAAAGGTTTTGTTTGAAGGCGCTCAGGGTGTGATGCTGGATATTGATGAGGGAACTTATCCTTATGTTACTTCGTCCAATACTATTTCCGGAGGTATTGCCAGTGGTATCGGTGTGGGTGCCAACCGCCTGAAGACCGTGATCGGTGTCTGCAAGGCTTATACAACGCGGGTAGGTGAGGGTCCATTCCCAACAGAGCTGTTAGATGCAACCGGTGACCGCATTCGCGAGATCGCGCATGAATACGGCACGGTTACAGGCCGCCCGCGTCGTATTGGGTGGTTTGATTCGGTCGCCCTGCGTCACGCGAAACGGGTTGCCGGAATTAACGCTTTAAGCCTGAACCTGCTAGATATTTTTAGCGGCTTTGATACAGTAAAAATCGCAACTGCATATGAATTAGATGGTCAAAAAATTGATTATTACCCGGCCAGCCTGAAGGAACTTTACCGCTGTAAGCCGGTCTATGAAGAATTGCCAGCCTGGCAAGAGGATATTACCGCTGCAAAAACTTGGCAGGATCTACCAGAAAACGCGCAAAAGTTCTTAAAACGTGTTGAAGAAATTGTCGGTGTGCCACTGGTAACAGTTTCGGTAGGGCCAGACCGTGAGCAAACAATTGTGTTACAAGATCCGTGGAAAATGTAAATGTTAGAACGTTATACACGCCCCGAAATGGACAAAATTTGGACAGATGAAAATAAGTATGCTGCTTGGCTTAAGGTCGAGATTGCGGCAACCAATGCCTGGGCAGAATTAGGTGCGATCCCGACAGATGATGCGGCTAAAATTGCTCGTAATGCCAGTTTTTCGGCTGACCGAGTTGCTGAGCTTGAAGAGGTAACGCACCATGATGTGGTGGCCTTCACTAGGGCGGTGTCGGAAAGTCTTGGCTCCGAAAAGAAGTGGGTGCACTTTGGCTTAACATCAACAGATGTGGTAGACACGGCCCAGGGCTACATCTTGAAGCAGGCCGATAAAATTATTCGCCAAGATTTGAAAAATTTAAAACAAACGATCAGACAAAAGGCCTTAAAATATAAAAATACGGTTGAAATGGGTCGGACACACGGGGTACAGGCGGAGCCAACGACTTTCGGCTTAAAACTGGCCCGCTGGTATGCCGAGCTTAACCGTGATATTGACCGCTTTGAGCACGCTGCTAAGGGTGTAGAATCCGGTAAGATTTCCGGTGCTGTGGGTACTTTTGCCAATGTGCCGCCAGCTGTTGAGACTAGTGTCCTGAAACAGCTGGGCTTGACGCAACAGCCGATTACCAGTCAAGTATTGCCGCGAGACTTGCATGCGGAATACATTGCGGTTTTGGCGCTGATTGCCACCAGCATTGAAAATTGGGCAACGGAGATCCGTAGCTTGCAGCGTTCCGAAATTCACGAGGTTGAAGAGCATTTCCGTGCAGGCCAAAAAGGCTCGTCGGCAATGCCGCACAAGCGTAACCCAATTGGTTCGGAAAATCTTTGCGGGATGGCCCGGGTGCTGCGCGGTCATATCATTACGGCCTATGAAGATGTGACTTTGTGGCATGAACGGGATATTTCGCATTCTAGTGCCGAGCGGATTATTTTGCCGGATACGACGATTGGCATTGACTACATGTTGGATCGCTTCAACCGCATTTTAACTAATTTAGATGTTTTTCCGGAAACAATGCTGAAGAACATGGACAAGACCTATGGCTTGATCTATTCGCAAAGGTTACTATTAAAATTGATTGACGAGGCGGGATTAGCCCGGGAAACGGCCTATGACTTAGTGCAAAAATTAACTGCCAAGGCCTGGACCGAGCAGGTATCTTTTAGAAAATTAGTGGAAGACAGTGAGATTATGAACTATTTGTCTGACGAAGATGTGGCTGATGCCTTTGACTATCATTATCATTTACGGCATGTTGACGAAATTTTCAAAAAAGTTGGACTTGAATAAAATGGACGTTTCCAACGGAACGTTTATTTTTTTGCAATCGTTTACTAGACCGAGATGGTATTGTATGATTATGAAAAAGGAGATGATTAAATAATGTTTGGATTTGGCAAGAAGAAAAAAACAGAAGATATTTATACACCTGTGACGGGAAAGATAATTCCGATTACAGAGGTCAAAGATGCGGTCTTTTCTGAAAAAATGATGGGCGACGGATTTGCTGTTGAACCTGAAGAAATAGCAATTTATGCGCCTGTTGCCGGTGAAATTTCAACCGTTTTTCCTACTAAACATGCTTTGGGAATAACCACCGCGGCTGGCTTAGAGGTATTAGTCCATATGGGCCTAGATACGGTCGAATTAAAGGGCGCTTCGTTTGAAAATTTGGTTGAAGTAGGACAGAGAGTTGACCAAAACACTAAAATTTCGACAATGGATGTAGTAGCGATTAGGGAAGCAGGATATGATCCAACAGTTGTGATTGTTTATACTAATATGGATAAGATTAAGGTTTTGCCTGAACCTGAATTGGGTGAAAGTGAGCATTCACAAAAGATTGGCACACTGGAATATAAATAATTAGTTTTAATAGAAAATAAAAGCGGCACCTCATGCAAGAGCATCGGAGGCGCCGTTTTTGTCTAACTGGCGTAGGGGCTGTCAATAAATTTTCTGAACAAAAGATCAATTGTTAGGTAGAGGGGTGAAAAATGGTTGAATTCTAAAGTATTATCCCGGTTGAGGTTTAAGTTGCGAATGTAGTAGTAGATATTGTAATCAGTTGCGGACGACAACCAATTTTGCGAAATTGGCGTGATCGAAACAGAAAAAGCCTTAGATAGTTGCAGCAGCTGGATTATTCCTTTAAGTTCAGCGTTTTTGCCACTGTAAGAAATTAGAAACACTAGATCCTGTTTAGTAATTGTCTGTACTTTCCACTTTAATTCGGTAATCGAAGGAATAAAAATCATATTTTGTCTTTGGGCAAAAAAGTTACGGACCAGTAACTGTGCCGCAATTTTTTCACCCCAGTCAGTGCCGTAAACGTAGATATTTTGTGCATCATGAATTTTGCTTAGGATTGGCTGCCAATTTTTTTGTTCAAGTGACTTGATTGTGGCGTTAATATCTTGTGTCAGCATCTGGTAAGTATTCGTCGACAGCACCTTTTCTTGAGGCTTTTCATTTTCAAAACAAAATTTCATTTCGGAAAAACCGGAAAAATGTAATCTTTTTGCTAACCTCGTCAAGCTCGAAGGTGAAGTATAGGTTTTTTTCGCCAGTTCCGTGATCGTTAAGGAACGAACCAATTTTTTGTTGTTAAGCATAAAATCTAAAATTTGTGTATCTGTTGTTGTTAGATCGTCGGCATATTGATTAATTAATTCTTCGATTTTCATTATTTAAGGCCACCATGAAAAGTAAAAATATTTTTAATGAATGAAAATATTTTCTATTTACTATTATTTTATCATTAATGTAAGCGCTTATATACAAATAATAAAAAATATTTTATCTTATCTATAGTTAGTAAATATTTTGGGAGGCGGTATCAATGAACGAAAACGCAGTTAAGGTAACAATTGCCGGCGGTGGTGCGTCGCACACCCCGGGGATTATTCAGGCACTGCTGGAGAGTCAAGCAAAATTTCCGGTAGCCGAAATTCGGCTTTACGATATTGACGAACAGAAAAACGATGATATGTACGTCATTATTAAGGGAATGCTCAAGGCGTTTAAATTGGAAAACATTAAGCTAATACAGACAACCGATCCTGAGGAAGGTTTCAAGCAGGTTGATTTTGTGTTCTCACAGATTCGTGTCGGTGACTTAGCTATGCGGGAGAAAGATGAAAAGATTCCGCTCAAGTATGGCTTGGTCGGACAGGAAACCTGTGGTGCGGGTGGTTTTGCTTATGGTTTACGTTCGATCAAGGGCTTGTTAGAAATCGTTGAATATGTGCAAGAGTACGCACCGGATGCATGGATTCTGAATTATACCAATCCGGAAAGCTTGATTGCTGAGGCGGTTAGACGCAAGTTCCCGCATGCCAAAATGCTTAATGCTTGTGACATGACCATTTCAATTGAGGAAACGATCTGCCGCAATTTTGGCTATGACCGGAAAAATTGGATTGCCCAGTATTATGGTTTGAATCATTTTGGCTGGTACACCTCAATTTATGACAAGTCGCTGAAACGGGAAGTAATGCCAGAAATCATTGAGAAATTGCAAAAGCAACCAATGAAGGTCGCCTCGTTTAATGCCAATGATCAATCGTGGCAGAATGCCTGGAATATGCTGAGTGAAAATTTACGCTTGTTTCCCGATTATCTGCCTAATAATTACCTCGAATACTACCTGTTTCCAGACGTCGTGGTTAAGTCTAGCGATTCCAATTATACGCGGGCCAATTATGTGCTGGACACGCGGGTTAAAGAAAATCACCAATTAGCTGAAGAGCTGCGTGCAGGGCAAAGAGCTGATTTTGACTTTGATTTCGGTGAACACGGTAATTATATTGTCGACATGGCTGCGTCAATTTTGAATGACAGCCATGAACGGTTCATGTTGATTTTGCCAAACACGGGTTCAATTTCCAACTTGCGCCATGATGCGGTAGTTGAGGTTCCGGCTTATGTTGGCCGCATTGGTGCCGAACCCGTTGCCCTGAAAGAGCCAATTAATAACTTTCATAAAGGCTTGATGGAGGCACAAGACGCCGCTGAAAAACTGCTGGTTGATGCTTATTTTGAGCATTCCTACCAAAAGGCGCTGCAAGCTTTCACCTTGAATTTGGCTGTACCATCGGCTGATAAAGCCAAGCAGGTGCTTGATGCTTTGATTGTCGCCAACAAGAATTATTGGCCGAAACTGCATTAATTGCTAATTTCGTTAGCAGGTAAGTTGTTTAAAATTTGTTATCTGAACTCTAAAAACTTTTTATGAAATGAGGGAGTGAAGAATTATGAAAGAAAAAATGCAAACATTTGGGAAAGCCATGTTGGTTCCCATTTCGCTGGTTGCCTTAGGAGGCTTACTCCTCGGTGTTGGTGGTGCCTTCACTAATGAGGCAACAGTAGCGGCTCTGGGAATTAATTGGGCGAGTTACTCAACTACATTTATATTTAAACTTTTTGAAGTTATTAAGGCCCTAGGGGATGCAATTTTTGGCAATTTGTCTGTTCTATATGCTGTCGGAGTGGCTTTCTCCTTAGCTAAACGAGAAAAGGGTTGGGCTGCCTTTTCTTCGCTGGTTGGCTTTTTGGCCTTGCTGGCCACAATGTCATCTTTATTAACATCACGCGGACTAACAGCCGCTAACACGACTGTTCAGGCGCTGATTAAAAGTGGACTGAGTCCGTTGGCTGCTTCTAAAGAAGCGGCTTTGTATACGACAGAGCTGGGCTTTTTCACCTACCGCACAGGTATTTTTGGTGGTATTTTGATGGGCGTAATTGCTGCTTGGCTGCACAATCGTTTTTATAAGACTAAGCTGCCAACAGCGCTGGCCTTCTTCTCAGGAACAAGAACGGTGCCGATCTTAACCCTGCTTTCTGGGGGTGTTGTCGGAGTTATCTTTTCCTTTGTTTGGCCGACAATCGGAATGCTGTTCAGCGGGTTCTCTGAATTTGTCAAACAGTCAGGGCTCTTTGGTACATTCGTTTACCGGACAGTTTATGAAATATTAGTACCGTTTGGAATGCACCCGATGCTGGGTCTGCCGATTGAATGGTCGGATCTAGGCGGCCGTATGGTAGTTGACGGCAAGTTAGTTGTTGGTAATGCGGCAATTCAGCTGGCTCAGCTTGCTTCACCAGGCTCTGGCAAGCTGCTGGTTCGTGCTTTTATGGCCGGGATGGGCGTCATCGATTTCGCTATTTTCCCAGCAATTGCGTTAGCTATGTACAAAACTTCGCTGCCACAAAATAAGAAGAAAGTTGCCGGGTTACTGATTCCAACGATAGTTTCAACAATGCTCTTTGGCATTACTGAACCAATTTTATTTACTTTCTTATTTATTGCACCGTGGATGTATTTCTTAGTTTATGCACCAATTGCCGGTTTAGCAGAAGTGGTCACAGAATTTTGTAAGGTTTCGATTTATCAGGGTAACCTGAAGGACTGGATTCCGTTCTTCTTGCGGCCGGAAAAATTAAATATGTGGCCATATCTCTACATAATGCCGATTTTCTTTGTTGTGGTCTTTTTCTTATTTAAATTTTTGATTTTGAAGTTTGACGTGAAAACTCCAGGTCGTGAAGAAGATGAAGCAACTGTTAAGCTGTATTCTAAAGAAGAATACAATGAAAAAGTTAACCAAGAAAAAGCTGCTAAAAATGGGCAAACGGTAAGTGCTGATGCTGACAATAGTTTGGCTGCACGGATTATTGCCGGACTAGGTGGTGCCGATAATATTGAAGATTTGGATAACTGCATCTCGCGTTTGAGAGTAGTTGTGAAGGATCCGACTAAAGTGGTCGATGATGCCGTTTGGAAGCGCGATTTAGAAGCATTAGGAGTAATCCACCTTGATAAGGGTATTCAGATTGTTTATGGTGCCAAGGTTGCCGGAATTGCGGTCGATGTTCGTGATAAATTAGGTGGCTATTAATGCTTTTCTTTCACACTTTTATTGACCAAAAGGAAGTTGAAGTACTCAAGTACCAGTTTGTTATTTCTGGGCAAAAAGTTCTGCAGCTGAATATTATTGATGGCTGTTTCGAGCACGCGCCGATTATTATCCGTGATCCCCATGGTCAAATTCGGGGATTGTACAGTTTAAAAACACGCATTAAAAGCCACTTTATTGGACCTACTTGGAAAGAAACGACAAATGGCGGACTGCCGGGACCGTTTCCTAAGGGAATATGGTCGTTAGAGATTTTAAAGCCATCTTTAAGAGTAACGGGCAAAATTCAATTAGAAATTCGCTTTGACCGGCAAATAAATGACCAAGAGGAAACTTTTGCCGTTTTATCTCAGAATTTTACACAAGAAACTCCAGGGAAGACTGGTTGGTTGACTGCCGAATTACACTGCCACAGTTATTATTCTGATGGCCGGGTGAACCTGGCTGATATTTCTAATTGGGCCACACAAAGACAGCTTGACTTAGTTGCTTTAACGGATCATTCGGTTGTCACAACTAAATTTCCTAAAATTAACCAATTATTTTTGCCAGGAACGGAATTGACTTTAGACAATGAAGTTCATTACAACGTTTATGGTCTGAACAAGTTTATTGATTATCCGAAATACTTTGACAATCATCAAACCAAAAATGAAAATATTAACGCGATGTTTGCGGATTTAAAAAAAGCAAAGTATCTTTTGTCAATTAATCATCCATTTGCTGACGGCATGACTTTACAGCATGATTTTGACATAAGAAACTTCAATCTGCTGGAAGTGATTAATTCTGCGCCGTATGCTACCGAAGATATCATTGATAACAAAAAGGCAATTCGCTTTTTCGACTTTTTATGGCAAGAAGGGCATTATCTGTTTGGTATTGGCGGCAGCGATGCTCATAAAAATAGTTACCAGCAGGAATATCCGATGGCAATTCCGCAAAACAAAATTTATGTTGAACAGCGCTCAATCGCTGCTGTTTTAGAAAGTATGCGGCACGGACATGTCATTGTTGCAAGCAATTATCAGGCAAAAATCTCGCTCATGGACGAACGGGGTCAGACTGTTCTGCCTGGAAGCGAATATAATGGCTTAGTTCATTTTCAAGCACTTGGCGAACGGCCAGTTACGTGGCACGTAATTAAAAACGGTCAATGTATTTATGAAACGTTAGCTGATAAGTGTGAGTACACAGCGAAAGTTGCGGCAGGTGATTATATTCGCTTTGATGCTTTTGCTGGTCAAATACCAGTTGTTTTTGTCAATCCTCTTTATAGTCAGTTGAAGGTCAATCCGCAGCTTAATTTCTTTCAGGAGCTGCTGGCCCAATTTGCTCGTATTTGTTAATCCCGGAGGGTAGAATGATGCGTTACAAAGGTTTGACTTGGGTCTATTTGGGCATTCAATGTGTATTGGATCTGGTTGCTGTATTTTTTGTTAGTGCTAATTTTTATACAAACGGGATGCAGTTTCAGTTACTGCTAGCAGCGCTGCTTCTTGTCACTGACTGCATTTTAGGAACATATTTTGCCATTCGCAATTTACGTACACCTACTGATCAAGCAATGAAGGTAATGTCTTACGCTCCACTTCTGATTTTTGCACTTGGCGGTTTAGTTCTTGTGCTAGGCGTGGCTTTAATGTTGCTTGCATCTTATTTACGCTATAAATATCGGCCGTAAAATTTTAATTTCAGCTTTTGGTTGATTAAAGGCGCTCCAGATGGGGCGTCTTTTTTGACCACTTGGTTCCAGTTATCGACCACTTAGTCAAATAGACTAGATTTGAAAAGTAAATTAGAGTTTAATACAATTAACAAATGTGAGAGGCAGGTGAGAGTCGTGAAAGTAAAACTTGAGATTGACCCAGATTTAGCGGAAACGGTAATAACAATCCATGCTAAGGAAATGTCATCGGAGATTGAGCAGATCTACCGGCAGATTCAAAAAAGCAGCAAGCATCCGGATCAAATTGAAGGTGAAAAAGACGAGGCCTCCTATTATTTGAATTTAAATGATATTTTATTTTTTGAAACGGAAGAAAAGCAAGTGGTCGCACATACGGCCAAGGATGCGTTCACCGTGGAATATAAGTTGTATGAACTAGAGAACTTGTTAAGCGGACAGTTCATGCGGGTATCGAAGTCGACTTTACTGAATGTTGGACAGATCTATTCGCTATCGCGGTCAATTTCCAACTGCAAGGTTCAATTTCACGATTCTTATAAAACGGTTTACGTTTCGCGGCATTATTATCACGATTTGTGTGACAGGTTAGATGAAAGAAGGTTGTCATAATGAGAAGGCATAAAATTAAGCAAATATTTTGGGGAATCGGGTTACTCGCTGCAGCAATCTTTTTAGTGCTGAATCAGTTGAACATGCTCTCTTTTCATTTAGGATTTTGGACAGTATTCTGGAGCATTATTTTTATAGCTATTTTGGCTGACGGAATTTTCGATTTCAGTTTGGATGAAATAATTTTTGCAGTTGCGTTCCTACTAATTATTTACGCGGGACCGTTAAAAATTACCAAACTGGTGCCATGGACGATTTTGATTGCGGCAGTTTTGGTTGATGCAGGCTTGCACCTAATTTTTAAGAAAAGATGGCGGCCTAAGGTATATATTAATAATAAAAAGGTCGATGCTGATTGGTCCGATTTAGGTACGGAAAAGAAATTTCATGCCGATACCATTTTTTCCAGTAATAGTAAAAATGAGGACGCAGAAGATATTGTGATTAGTCAGAAAATGTCGGAAGCATCAAGGTATATTCACTCGCAAAATCTACGCAGTGTGACCATTAATTCGCTGATGGGTGAGGTCAACGTTTACCTTGATGAGGCAAAGCCAGCCGGTGATACTGTGACCGTGACGCTCAATTCTTCGATGAGCGGCGTAACCATTTATGTGCCGCTGTCTTGGACAGTTGATGATCAAAACTTGCAGGCCATGTTTGGTGAGGTGGAGATTAGCGGCACTTCTAATGGTGGTGGCCCGACTTTGCTCCTGCAGGGCAGCAGCAAGCTGGGTGATATCGAGGTTAAGTACGTTTAAGCAGTGTGCGTTTCGTGTAAAAAAAGGTAATGCTGGATAAAGTGTCCAGTAATATTTAATAATGTCAGGTTTAATGCAAAAGTCTAGTTGATAGATGAAGTGCTCCTAACTGTTAGTTCTATGTCTAACAATTATGGAATATTTCAAAGTGATAACTAGGCTTTTTGTTATGCAGGACAAAAAAACCACAATTTAATCAAAAATCGTGGGTTTAGAAATAATTTTTGCAGTTTCAATTAATTTATAGGAACATCGTCAACACTAAAAGTATACTTGCTGATTTTTGGTAGTTTCTTCTTTGGTGATACTAAATACATATATAAATAGAATCGGTTACTATCAGGATCTAATGTGACGGAAGCACCAATTTTATAGTTGTTAAAGTCAGTAAACGATTTATGTTTTTTGGCTAGTTCCTTCGTTAAAGCCTGCTGTATACTATTAAATAATTCACTTTTAGTACTGTCAGTTTTAATATCACCTTTGTAAAAATCGGAAGCAAATATCTCTACTAAATTTTTATCGTTAGGCTTCTTTATTCCTAAAAGATCGTTAATAATATCAAGATGGCCCTCATCGTCTTCATCATTGTTATTTCCAGTAGTATAACTTGAATTACCAAATTCCAAATTTGTAGCTAATTGTACTTGCTTATTTTTGATAGTTTTTGGAAAGAGCCTAGTTACGTCATTGTTTAATTCAGTGTTAACAGCAGAACTGCTTATGCAATAAAACAGCTTGGTTTGTACGGGGTCAAAATAAACGAATTGCTGGTCAGGCAAGGTTGCTTTAGGAGGCAGCAGATAGATAACCGCTTTTCCATAGTTTTTCTTATTTGTTTTAGGCACCACATAGCTACCTATCTGGTAATTACTAAAATCAGTAAATTTTTTACCTTGTTTAGCTAGTTCTTTGGTAATCTGTTTTTTTTCAAAATTCAATAATTGCTTTGCTTTCCCAGAGTATTTTTGATCATTAACAAGTTTAATAATATTTTGATCGTTGCTAGCGCCAAGAAGATCAGGTTCCGTGTAGGTATAAGTTTTATTGCCATTATCAGTTATTCCATCATAGTATGGTTTTTCACTGTATAGGTCAGCAGCTAATTGAACCTGCTTATTTTTGTTTGTGTTGGGAAATAGCTTGCTTACACTGCTGTTTATTTTGGTATTAATATCAGCAGCAGATTTGTTAATATCTGGATGTTGTGGATCAAAAAAGCGTTTAGATCTATTGGCTTTCTTCTTTGGCGTAACCGCAGAATGACCGGCTGCAAAGACTTGCTTAGTGTTAAATGGTGCGGCAGTGTTTAATATAGCAGCGGCAAAGATTGCGCCTATTATGTAAAATTTTTTCATAATTAGTTCCTTTCTTCATGTTAATAAATATTTTCTCAGTAATGCTAGCATTCATTAGATTATTTCTTATTTTAATCAAAAAAGTCAGCGTATTTGACCACAGTTATGTTGTAGTTGTTAGCCATCTTGATAAATTCAATTGTGGCATCTTTAACAAAAAAGTAAAGGTATGTTTGTTTGATTTTGGAAATTAATTTTGCACGCTCAATTAAAGTAGGGATTACCTCATGCTTTAGATTGCTTGCTTATTTAAATTTTGCAATTCTGTTTGGCAGGAAACAAATTTAGTCATATTTTTCTCCAAAATAATCATAATTATTATTAATAGCAAACAAAATGGGGCTTGCACAAACTTGTTTTTTTAGATATTATGAAGCTAACTTCATGTGAAGCCGACTTCATATTTTTATAGGAGCAAAAATGCCGAATTTAGTAAAAAAATTGCGCAAGCAAAAGGGGTATACTCAGGAAAAATTGGCAGAACTGGTTGGGGTAACGCAGCGGACGATTATTTCAATTGAAAAAGAGAAATATAAACCGTCATTACTGCTGGCTTATAAACTCGCCTGCGTTTTTGACACTGATATTGAAACATTATTTTGCTTAAAAGATTATACGGGAGAAAAGGAATGAACAAGAAATACTTGAAAAAGAGTGTTGCAGAAATCTGCTTTTTGCTGATGGGAGTGTCTTTCATTGCTTCTGCAGCTTGGAATTGGCCTGATCTGATGCGCAGTATCGGTGATTTTATTTCCTGCCTCGTCAGTTTTTTCCTTGCCTTTGGTCTTGATAGTGACCGGCGAGATCTTAAAAAGGGCAAAAAAGTTATTGAAGACGATGAGCGCGATAACTTAGTTGAACATTTAGCAGACGCTCGGACGTTAAAATGGCTGCGTAACTTTATCTTTTTGATAGGGATTGTTTGTCTTATCGTGTACGCTTTTTACGGCAAAAACATGGTGTGGGGCATCATTGCGGTTGTTTCACTGGGCTACTGGAATCTTTGCTTCATTTTGGAAATAGTTTTTGTTTTAGTGGAAAATCATAAGAATTAAATTTTAGAGGAAAAATATGTTTGATCTAACAAAATTACCAGCTGAGCGGCAGCTGCCGACACAGTGGCAATATCATAATGAACAGCAGCGTTACTATTACTTAGCTGGCAAAAAAGTGGCTGCCAGTACCTGCGGGCTGAATCCTTATCATCCGTATGCGCTAGAATTTGCTGCTGGGATTACACCTGAGCTTAATGAAGCCAAGCAGGAAGAAATCTTTGCGCAGATTTTGACAGAGCTGGAACAAGCGGCTACAAAACAGGGAGTCAGTGCCTTGTTAACTAAAGATTATGCACCACAGCTGGTTTTTAACAACTTAGCGCAAAAACACGGTTTCAAATTGATTCGCAAGACAATTGAGCCGGAAATGCCTTTTGCTTTAATTCCGCAGCAGCAAGTAGTTGTTCCTGATGGTTGCAGAATTGCGACTTTTGACGAAATTGCAGACGATTCTGCCATGCTAAAAAAGTTTTCACGGCTAAATTATGAAGTTTACCGGCAAAATCACTTGGCCAATCCTGTAATGCCATATTCTGCTGCTAAGTGGGATGCAATCACTTTCACTGATTTTTTGAAAGATGCGCCGCTGCTCATACTTAGAAATGCTAAAATCTTAGCTTATAATTTTTTGTTTGCAGATAAAAAAGAGACACTTTCTGTTGTCTGGATGGGTGGCAAACCGGAATATCTTGATCTTTTGCAGAAAGTGCAGCTGAATTGGGGCCGTACCAGGTTTAGCAAATTCGCCGGTGAGTTTGATTCAACCGACAAGTTGGCTGCCCGCTTTTACCGTCTGCTACCATTTGATTTGTGCCCAGTTTACGAAACCTTTAAAAAGGAATTGACTGATTAGTGCAATAAAAAAACAATTCAGCTAAAAAATTGATTTTTATAAATTATTTGCATCATTTTTTGCAGCTATGAATCAGAAACACGGTGATTGCTGTTATATCTTGCTTAATGCTGCTACAAATCATATTTAAATCACTATAATCAGTTATGAGTAAATATTACAAACACTTGATAACTTAAGTTGCATAAAGGCTAGACTTCTGTCTTAACTTATGAGTTTAATGTAAGAGCTAATAAATTAAATTTTTAAATAAATAAACATACTAATCATGCAGTGGCTGATACTCGATAGAATATTGATTCACTGCTTTTTATTTGTAAATTTTTTAGGCTATATAAGTATAAAAATTTGTTAAACAAAAAAATTTTTAAAATGTTGTGCTACTAATAATATATAATATTGTTTAAAGCAATATTTGTATAGATATTCAAAGGAAGAAATGCTATTAATTATATTTTTGTCTAGAGCTGAACATGGCTGCTTGTTTCATATTTTTAATATGCTAAATAATAAAAATTGTAAAAGATCAAGCAATATTAGAAAAATTGCTTTTAAAAAATATGTAAAAGACCGTTAGGCAAAACCTTGCGGCCTTTTCGTATTTTTAAGTATATAAAATGTATATCTGATCAATTATCCTGTACAAATTTTGCTTTAATAGCAAATACTTCTTAAGAAAATTTGGAATAATATAAAGCTACAAGGTGGAAGAAATGAATACTAGAATCCAAGAAATAATTTTCATTTTGTTAGAAAATCCTGATATTAAAGTAAGGGAGATGATGAAGAGACTCACACTAACAAGGCGGCAAGTCAATTACGCTATAAGCCTAATTAACAACAAGTTAATTGATAAAGGAATTGAAAAAATAAAGCGAAATTCTGATGGTAGTTTTACATTTTCATCAAGGATAAAAGAGTTGTTGTCAAATTATGAGTCAGAAAATGGTGAATATAATGTAAAAGATAGGTCTGTAATCATAGTAATGTATTTGCTTTTTTATCCAAATTATACATCACTGGATCATTTAGCTTTACTTCTCGATTATAGCAAAACGACAATTGTAAATAATTTAAAAGAAGTATCTCGAATGCTTAGAGAATATAATTTAAAACTAAATTATGATCGAAAGCATGGATATATTATAAAAGGAGATGAGGAGCAAGTCTTTAGGTTGGCAACTAATTTGGTTCAAAACAATTCAAGTAATCTATTTCAGCGAGCTGCAGATGCCGATAAATTGCAACAAAAAGTTTCTAAGCAAGCAATATTATTAATTATGAATGTTGAAGAAAAATTTCAAGCATCTTTTTCTGATAAATATTTTAATAATTTAAAAATGATGATTCAGATTATCATTTCTCGAGGTATGAGGGGTAGTAATACAGATGATTATGTTGATTCATTTATTGGTCAGACAAAAGAATATCAGTATTTGCGCAAAATGCCAATTTTAAAAGAACTAGATAATGCTCACGTTAAATGGATAGCATTAGAAATATTATCAGCTAATGTTTTTGATAAAACTGGTTCTGAAATTAGTTCTGATGAAATTGCTTTATTTGGTTTTGTTCACCAGATTGTGGAAGGCTTTAAAAGCAAAACTTTAGTTAATATAGACGATCAATCACATTTTGAAAAAAGGTTATTAAATCATCTCAGACCAGCTTGCTTTCGTGTGAGATATCATCTTCCTAGTATTGAGTTTTCTACAATTGGTAAGTTTTCAAATCATCGAATTTTAGAAAATATTATTAGAGAGTTAATTACTCCTTTAGAAAGTTGGTTGGGTACAAATTTTTCGGATGAAGAGGTACAGCTTTTAACTTATTATTTTGGGTATTTGCTTGTTAAAGGGAATAATACAGATAAGAAAAAAATTATTCAATATAAAGCTGTAGTGGTTTGCTCTAACGGAATTATTATGTCAAATATTTTATTACGAATTCTGAAAAATATTTTTCCAGAAATAAATTTTCTTTTTTCGATGTCAGACAGGGAATTTAAAGAATCAGAAAAAAACTTTGATGTAGTATTTTCAACTATACCTTTAGAAACAAATTTACCTAATTATGTTGTTAAACCTAATATGAATTATTCAGAAAAAATTGCTTTAAAATATCGTGTCTTGAATGATTTAGGATTGGAAAAAACTGATCAGCAAGTTGAGAACCTAATTAATACTGTCTCTAAATATGCAAAAATTAATGATGCTGGTAAATTGCGTCAAGGTATAACCAAAGTCCTTCTATCAGAACAAAACATAACTGATGATGAAAATACAAAAATTAATAAGTTTCCGGATCTATTAGATTATATAAAACCTAATTATATTCAAGTGATAAATCAAAAAAATATTAATTGGAAGGACGCTTTATTTCAAGCTTTGCAACCTTTAGTTAGAGAAAAAATAGTTAACGATGATTATTACACTGAATTAATAAAACAGCTATCCAATAGAAATAATTATAGCTTTTTGGGAACAGATATGGCTATACCACATTCCTCACCGGAAAATGGTGTAGAGGGTGATGGAATTGGTTTTTTAATATCTCGGTGGCCTATTAAATTGCCTTATGGAAAAGAAGTGAGAATTTTAGCACCGATAGCTTTTTTTTACAGAGATCGTTATTTAAAAGCAATTAATCAATTGGCAGACCTAGCTACTAATAAAGCGATTATTCAAAAAATTCTTAATACACGGTCTTCAGATCAAACATATCAAGTTATTAGAATATATATAGAAAGGAAAAATAAAGGTGAAAGTTGAAGATTATCCCAAATTTACAATAATTTTGCGTAATTATTCGCAAATACAAGCTCATGCAATTTTATTAGCATTAAAGGGTTTAGAAAATGAATTTGCAGTAGAAATAACATTGAACACTCCGAATGCGTTTAATATGATTAAAAACTTTAATGATGAATTTGGAGAAAAGTTGATCATTGGTGCTGGTACAGTACTTGATTTTGAAAGTGAAAAAAAAGCGGTTGAGAATGGAGCACAGTTTTTATTGAGTTCTTGTGTTTTTACTAAAGAAATGATGTCTTTTGCTAAAAAGAAGAAAGTGATTACAGTTCCAGGTGTAATGACACCAAGTGAAGCCTGGAAAATGCATCAGTATGGAGCTGATATTATTAAAATTTTTCCTGCAGTTACTGTTGGCCCAGCATTCTTTAAAGCAATAAAAGCACCTTTAGGCAATCTTCGATTGATGGCTGTTGGTGGTATTTCCAGCTCTAATATCCATGAGTTTTTAACTAATAAAGCAGATTATATTGGAATAGGATCAGGTGCTTTTAAACCTAAAGATGTTGAAAATCTAGACATTGAAAGACTGCATGCATCTTTAATCGATATAGTTCACAAAAAATAAATAGATGAATACTAACGAATTACCTATATCTAAAATTTCAAATATTTATTTGTAAGATTATGAATAGGAAAGAATATGGGATGAATAATATTAATATAGATAAAAAAGATATATTTTTAAATAAAGAATTTAGTTCAAGAAAGCAATTTTATGATTTTATAACTAATATTTTACTTGAAGAGGGGAAAATTAAAGATACATATAAAAACAGTATTTTAGTAAGAGAATCTAAATTTCCTACAGGTTTAGATACTGGAGAAATCAAAGTGGCAATACCACATACTGATTATAATCAATCAAATGTTACGCAGTTGGTTATAACCACATTGAGTAAGCCAATAAAGTTTAAAAAAATGGATAATCCAGTTGATGAAATAGAAGTTTCTATAATTTTTTTAATTTTATTTAATAAACCTGAAAAACAGCTTTTAATGCTTAAACAAATTATGAACATTATTCAAGATCAAGTTTTTCTAAAAAACTTACTTAAACAGAATTCAACGAGTGAGGTAATATCACTTTTTAATAATAAAGAGGAGAATTTATCATGAAAAAGAAAACAGTAATTGTATGTTGTGCATCGTCAATGATTACTTCAACTATTGCAGCCGGTAAAGTGAGAGATATTGCAAAAAAAATAGGGGCACCAGAACCTCGAATTATTCAATGCAAATTTTCTGAGGTGCAAGGCAACATAGAAACGAATGAGGTAGATTTGATTGTCCCGACAGGTAGATTAAATGAAAACGTAACGGGCAATGTCCCTATGGTTTTAGGTACACCATTTATTACTGGAGTTAATGTTGATGGGGCAGAACAAAAAATTGCAGAAATATTAAAAAATTAATGTGAGGAGGTAATAGTTATGCAATATGTAATAAATGCATTAAATTGGATTAGTCAATTAGGGCCTATGGTAATGATGCCCATAATTATTTTTATTTTAGGTCTAATATTTAGGGTTAAGTTTGCAACACTAATCAAATCATCATTGACTATTGGTGTAGGTTTTGCTGGAGTAACTATAGTTATTAATTGGTTTGTGGCTCAAGTTGGTCCTTCTGTTCATTCGATGGTTTCTCATTGGGGTATTCAAACTAGTATTATGGATGTAGGTTGGCCGGCAAGAGCTGCTGCAACTTGGGCATTTCCTTTAGCAGCTGTAGTCGTTTTTATAGTTTTGGGTATTAATGCACTTATGCTAATTACCAAAATGACTAATACGGTAATGGTGGATTTTTGGAGTTATAATCACTACATTTTTACCGGTGCGCTTGTTTGGTATTTGACAAAAAGTGCAGGTATTTCTTTATTGGCAGCTGCTTTAGATGCAGCAATTAGCTTTAAATTAGCAGACTGGACAGCTCCGCTTGCGCAAAAATATTTTGGATTAGAAGGCATTTCTTTTCCAACTGCTAACTCAGTTGGTTGGGCACCGATTGCATGGTTATTAAATAAGTTATGGAGTGTTATTCCAGGTATCAAAAATATTGATGCCCGTCCTGAAAAAATTCAAAAAAAGTTTGGTTTTGTTGGTGAGCCACTGTTCATGGGTTTTGTGATCGGTGTTTTAATAGGTATCTTAGCTGAAGACAAAGTGGGCAATATTTTAATAGTTGGTATGAGTACAGCAGCTACCATGGTGCTAACACCAAAAATGATGCAAATATTGATGGAAGGCCTTATTCCATTTGCGAATTCAATTAAAGAGTTATTGAATAAGAAATTTCCAGGTAACAAATTTACTATTGGTGTTGATGCGGCTTTAACAGTAGCAGATTCATCAGTTATTGCATGTGGTATTATCATGGTTCCTATTACATTAATTTTAGCTGCAATTTTGCCAGGAAATAAACTTCTACCTATTTCAGATATAGCTTATCAAGCCATGTGGTTGTCTGCTTGGCCAGTAGCATTTGGTAAAGGCAATATTTTTAGAGGGTTGTTGTCGACCTTTGTTATTACATGTTGTGTATTATTAATTGCTACTAACTTAGCACCGATTCATACTCAATTGGCTTTAGCAGGTGGCTTTAAGTTAGCTCAAGGTATGCACTACATTTCTACTGAAGATGCAGGTACACATATTATTGGGTTCTTAATTTATAAGGTAATTGCACTTATAAAAGCTATTTTTTAGTAGGATGTAGGAGAAATTTATGAGAATTTCAAATTTTGTTATTTATAAGGTTAAGCCGCGTTGGGTTTTTATTAAAATTAATACAGATGAAGGTGTTTCAGGCTGGGGTGAGATGGTTTCTGGAACCAAAACCGAAACTGTCGTTGCCGGTGCTAAAGAAATGGCCCAAAAAATAATTGGTAAAAATCCGTTTGAAATCGAGCGAATTTGGCAAAGGCTGCATCGTTCTTTCTTCCGAGGTGGTCCTATTAATGGTACTGTTGTTTCTGGAATTGAGATGGCACTATGGGACATTAAAGGTAAGGCGCTAAACTTACCGGTATATGAATTACTCGGTGGTGCCGCACGGGATCGTATTAAGGTGTATTCATGGATTGGAGGAGACCGCCCCTCCGATGTAGTTGCAATGGCACAAGAACGTTGGGATAAAGGCTTTCGTGCAGTTAAAATGAATGCCACATCGGAAATGCATTATGTTGATTCACTTGATAAAGTTGATGCCGCTGTTAAACGTGTAGCGTCAATTCGTGAAAAATTTGGTAATGAAATGGCAATCGGAATCGATTTTCATGGCCGAGTTCATAAGCCCATGGCTAAAGTTTTAGCTAAGGCTTTGGAACCATATCATCCGATGTTTATTGAGGAACCGGTTTTACCTGAGAATGAAGAATATTTTGCTCAAATTGCAAATGAAGTTTCTACACCGATAGCTACTGGTGAGCGCGTATATACTCGTTGGGGTTTTAAAAACATTTTTAAACAAGGTGCAGTTGATATTGTTCAACCAGATATTTCCCTCTGTGGCGGTCTTTTAGAAGAAAGAAAGATAGCTGCAATGGCGGAAGCATATGATATGGCGGTTGCACCTCATGCACCATATGGTCCGGTTGCATTAGCAGCCACATTTCAAGTTGATGCCTGCACGCCAAATGTGTTCATTCAAGAACAAAGTTTAGGAATTCATTATAATCAAGGATTTGACTTATTGGACTTTGTTAAAAACAAAGAAATTTTTCAATATAAAGATAGCTTCGTGGATATTCCTAAAGGGCCAGGCTTGGGAATTGAAATGGATGAAGATAAAATTAAGGAAGTTGCTCAAGAAGGATTAATATGGAATAATCCTGCATGGGAAAACTATGATGGGACAATTGCTGAATGGTAAATACTAATAAAAAAATTAATACGGTTAATGGTAAAATATCTGTTAATTCTATGGGAATAACTTATATTCACGAACATTTATATGTAGTACCTAATGAGTTGCCTAAGTATTATGATTATACATTGGATGATATAGATAAAAATATTGCTGAAGCAGTTTCTTTTAAGGATGCTGGTGGCAATACGATTGTTGATTTAACACCGATTAATTATGGGCGTAGCCCATTGCTGTTAAAGAAAATCGCAAGCAGTGCTGGAATAAATGTGGCGTTTGTAACAGGTTTTCATAAGCAAGAGTTTCAACCAAGTTGGATTAAGGATATGACTGATGCGGATATCTATAATTTTTTGACTAATGAAATCACTGCAGGTGTAACTTCACAGCATCTTTTACCAGCTGGCATGAAATGTGGTACAAGCTATAATAATATAACAGATGATGAAAAAAGAATTATTATTATAGAATCTAAAGTTCAAAACGACTTACATATTCCTATAATAACTCATTGTGACCAAGGAACAATGGGGTTAGAACAGTTAGCATTATTTGAAAAAAATAATGCTGATCTATCACATATATGTTTGAGTCATGTGGACCTAATGGAAAATGAAAAATACATTGAGCAAATTTGTCAGACTGGCGCTTCCGTATGTTTTGATCACATTGGAAGAGATTTGGACAATCATGATGAATTAAAAGTACAGATGATAGTTAAACTTGTACAGAATGGATATGCTGATCAGATATGCTTATCTGGTGACATGGGACGGAAAAAATATTTCGTATCATATGGCGGGAAGCCAGGCCTTAAATATATTCTTACAACACTAAAAGAGGAGCTGTTGAAGTATATATCAGAAGAAGATTTTATAAAGATGGTTAAGGATAATCCGCAAAGAATTTTAACATGGTAATTTTTTAAGAAGTTATAAAAAATACTATCTTAATTCTCCCTATTGAATTTCGTTTGTGAAATTAAGAAAAGAAAATTGCTTAAAATAAAAACGATTCATGCTTGCACATAGCAGGTATGAATCGTTTTGTTTAAGGAAATACGTATGACTTTAAGTCATTAAAATTAATTTATCCACGGTGCATTGCGTATCGCTTGAATGGTTTGTTGATAATTGCTGCTTTGAGCGATTAAGGAAATTACTGCCGCGCCTGCCGCTTGGGTTTGGGCGATAGCCGGCAGGTCCTCTTCTTTAATACCGCCGATTGCAACGATGGGCCGATTACTATTTTGCACTAATTGCCGCAAACCGGGAATGCCGATCACTGGCGACGCATCATCTTTTGACTGCGTGGCAAAAATGGGGCCACAGCCGTAATAGTCAATGCCGGAAATTGTGTTAGCCTTGACTATTTCTGCTAAATTAGAACAAGAATAGCCAACGATCATTTTTTGTCCGACCTCAGTTACCACCTGAGTGATGGCTTCGTCGCTTTGACCAACATGAATTCCTTCTGCGTCAACAGCCTTGGCTAGCGCAACGTCGTCATCAACGAAGAATGGTACATGATGTTTTTGACAAAGCTGGTGCAATTTTTGCGCCATTGGCACGCGCTCACTTACGGCTAAAGTAGAATTTTGCCCCTTATCACGAAATTGAAAAGCGGTAATTCCGGCTTTCAGAGCCTGTTCAAGAACTGTTGGCAAATTTTCCTTTGGCTGCAAATCTTGTGTGCCGCAGATGAAATATGCTTCTAGTAATTTTGCATTGAATTTTTTCATTTGGTAATTACCTTGCCTTTGCCCAGTGGTTCAGGGGCCCGTGACCGTGACCGACTTGGATCGTATCTTTGATTGTTGCCGTGACGTATTTTTTAGCTAGTTTAATTGCTGTTGGCAGATCTTTACCTAAGGCAATTTGGGCTGTAATGCATGATGCAAGCGTATCGCCCGTGCCATGAGTTCGCTTGGTATGTGTTCGCGGACTGCTTACCCAAAACGAATTGCCGTCTTCTAGCAAAATATAGTCTTTTGCCTGTTCATCAGGAAAGTGGCCGCCCTTAATCATGACATTTTTAACGCCATAATTTTGCAATTGCGCTGCCAAGTCTGGATATTGCTCTTGCTTGGTCACTTTTTGTCCGGTTAATTTTTCTGCTTCAGGCAGGTTGGGAGTGACCAAATCTGCCAGAGGCAAAAGTTCCTTTTTGACAACTGTAACTGCATCTTCACTTAAAAGGGGGGCACCGCCTTTTGCCACCATAACCGGATCAATTGTTGTGAAACCAAAATCGTACTTTTGCAAATTTAATGCGACTTGGTGAACGTGAGCAGCATCGCCCAACATGCCCGTCTTACATGCTCGGATATGGAAATCAGCGGCTAGGGATGAACATTGCTGATCAATCATTTTGAGTGGCAATAAATATGAGGCCTGAACTCCCAGTGTGTTTTGCGCGGTTACTGCCACAACCACAGCTGTGCCAAAAACATGCTGCATCTGAAAAGTCTTGAGGTCCGCCATGATACCGGCACCGCCGCCGGAATCGGTACCCGCAATTGTTAAAACTTGCGGAAATGAATTAATTTCTTCAGTCATTTTTGCGCTCCTCTTAATCGTAAGAAACGATTTTTTCTAAATCAGCAACCTGTGCTTTGGCTAAGTAATCCATTAAATAGACAGCAAAAGTTCCAGGACCAGCTTCAGGATGCTCTTGGGCAACTAATTCACCAACCGCACCGAAAACTAAAGTGGCAGTTTGCGCTGCTTCGAATAAATTGTCTGGACTGATGGCGGCAAAAGCGGCCGTGATACTTGAAAGCATATCGCCGGAACCAACGTGAACTTGAAATAGCGGTGTGCCGTTGTTAACATGAACAACTTTTTTGCCATCAGTAATTGTATCAGTTGCTCCGCTGGAAATGACCACACAGTGATATTTCTGGGCCGTAGCTTTAGCAATTTCATCAATATTACCGCTGCCTTCACCTGCGTCAATTCCCTTGGCATTCCAGGTAAACCCGCCTAAAGCAGCAACCTCGCCAGCATTACCGCGAATAATATCGGCATGAAATGCAGTTAAACATTTTTGCGCAACTTCTAACCGGTAGTTAACAGCACCAACTGCCACCGGATCAAGAACGATAGGCTTATGAAACTGATTGGCTAATTCTCCCGCTTTCAGCGTTTGCGCAATCTGTACTTTAGTTAAAGTACCCAGATTTAATTGTACGGCACCGGCCATTTTGACCATTGGCTCTGCCTCGGCAATTTCCTGGCTCATAATTGGTGAAGCGCCGATTGCGTTTAGCCCGTTGGCCACATCTTGCACGGTGACAAAATTGGAAATATTTAAAACTACCGGGTTTTGTTGCCGCAGCTGATCTAATAATTTTAATTGCATATAAACCTCCTAAAAAATTAGAAGTGTACCTTTACTTATTGAAGACAAATAAAAAACTTTGCCACATAAAAAGTGTCAAAGTTCAATTTGTTTGACACGTTCCTACGCGAGTTCTAACTCACAGGTTCAAAGGGTCTGAAACTTTTGTTTCATCTCAGCTTAAAGGCACCCCTCGTGTTATTGTTATCAGCTATATTATATCTATTTTATGGAACAAAAACAAATAAAGGCAATAGATAAAATTGTGTTTTCCCATCTGGAATTTCATTGCTTCTTTTTGTTATTATAGATAGGGTAAAATTTTAAGAGGGAGAACGGTTTGATGGTAACGCAAAAGCAGAGACAATTATGGGCATTTTTGGCAGGATTAGCCTGCGTGATGTGGGGGATTTCCGGCTTATTTGCTAAATCTTTGTTTAATTATAGCTCGGAAATTACACCGATTTGGCTGTCACAGGTGAGAATGGTCACTTCTGGCATTATCTTGTTGATTTCTGCGGGAATTATGGGACAAAAACCGCTAGCAACGCTGAAAAATAAGCATGATGCACTGACACTTGTTGCCTATGGCATTTTTGGCTTGCTGCCGGTACAGCTCTTTTATTTCATCACCGTGCAAAAGGCTAATGCGTCGATTGCAACCATCTTGCAATTTATTGGCCCCTTTTTTGTGATGGCCTACATGACACTGACGCATAAGCAAACTTTGCGGCGGCTGGATTTAATTGCCGCTTTTGCTGCTTTTATAGGTGTGGTTTTGCTGGCAACGCATGGTGATTTCAGTCACTTGGCGATTACGCCAGAGGTGTTGATGTGGGGCTTGTTAGCAGCAATGGGTGTTGCTACTAATACTCTGATCCCCATTAATATTTTGCACCGGGTTTCCAGCTTAGTAGTGACTGGCTGGGGCTTGTTAGCGTCAGGCATCTGTCTAATTATTGTTCATCCGCAAATGCCGCACTTAGCTCATCCCAGTCAAATTATTTTTCCGGTCAGCATGGTTGTTATTATCGGCACCTTAATTCCTTTTCAATTGATGACCAATTCATTGCGCTTTATTAAACCAACAACTGCTAGTTTGCTTGATGCCTTTGAACCATTTTCAGCTACAATTGGTTCGGTATTGTGTTTTGGTTTGGTGTTGAAGCCGCTAGACTGGGTTGGCTCAATCTTGGTGGTTTTAGCGGCGATGGCGTTAAATATTATGCCGCGCAAGAAGAAATCTAAGATTGACTCAATGTAGTAATGCTTTAATTGAATAAATTTAAGTAATAGAGCATCTGAAACTAAAAGTGTTCTATTTTTTGCCTCGGTTATAAGATAGTATAATTATAAGTATAAAAATAGTAGTAAGGAGGAAAATGATGCCGATTAAAGAGAAAAAGAGAATTCAAGTACAAGTTGATAAGGATTTAGCAAATGATACAGAAAAAATCTTAAATGAATTAGGGATGACGCCTACAACCGCAATAACCTTACTTTATAAACAGATAGCTGCAGATGGAGCTTTTCCTTTTCGTCCAGCTTTGAGTGCAAGTGAAAAAGCTACCTTACAATTTTTAAAAGAAACTGAAGACACACCTGTAACTACCTTTACAACCGATGAAGAGGTGCAAGATTGGCTGGACGATCCGGATGAAGACTAATGATGTAATTACATTGTATGTTGGCTACATAGAAGGAAAGGGCGGAAAACGGCGACCTGTTATAGTTAGAAAAATTAGTAATCAAGGTTTGATGGCTTTTAAAGTGACGACTAAATACGCAAATAAGTCTGAATACATTAAGCAGCAGTATTATTCTGTTCATGATTGGGCAGAAGCGGGCTTGAAGCAGCAATCTTGGATAGATATCGGAAATATTTATGAATTTAAGAATAAGAATTTGCAGGTAAAGAAAATAGGGCATTTGACTGCAAAAGACCAAATTGGGTTAGCAAGATTCAATACTGAATTTAAGTTAAAACGAAAATATAAAAAATAAGTCATCTAAAATTTAGGTGACTTGTTTTTTTACTTTTAAAATTGACCGATAGTCAATTTTGCTATATGATTTTTATAACTTATGTGAGAGGAAGGCCAAGAATGGTTAATATTCATACTAGCGAGCAGAAAAATGCTAAACGTCAGCAAATTATGCAGGCTGCAATTACTTTATTTGCGAAGCAGAGTTATGCGGATATCACCATGCAGCAAATTGCTACTGCGGCGGGCAGCTCCAAGGGCACGCTTTTTAATTATTTTGCAACTAAAGAGGACCTCTTCATGTGCATTCTGCTGGAAGATTATCAGGTTTATTTAGGCAAGATTAGCAGCTGGGTCAGCGAGCAGAAATTAATTAGTAAAGATGATTTTGTTCAGTTAATGGTAGAGCAGACCAAAAATTTAATTAAGAGTCATTCGGTTTTGGTACGGTTGAACGCAATTCGCGGCCCTGTGCTAGAAGGTAAGGCCAATATGCACGAAACACTACTGCGACGGAACCAACTGTATCAAGTTAGTAAAGATTTAGGGCAGCATTTAACAGAGAAAACTGGAAATTTATTGTCACAGGGACAGTTCAGCCACCTGTTTATTATTCAGAGTGGCATTATTAGCGGCTTAATGAATATGTCATCATTGTCGAGTTTTAATCATCAGAAGATCAATACTATTTATCCCGATTTTGAAATTGATTTAATACCAGAGGCACAGCGGCAGATGCGTTATTATTTAACCGAATTTTTAAAGGAGCATGAAAATAATGGAACAAGCAAGAATTCGTAATTTTGCAATTATTGCCCACATTGATCACGGCAAATCGACCTTGGCCGACCGGATAATGGAGTTAACTAAAACCGTGAGTGAGCGTGAGAAGAGCAACCAACTGCTTGATGACATGGAAGTGGAGCAGGAGCACGGCGTTACAGTTAAGGCGCGAACGGTCCGCAACTATTATCAGGCACGTGACGGGCAAGAATACGAATATAATTTAATCGACACCCCGGGTCACGTTGATTTCAGCTATGAGGTTGCCAAAAGCTTAACGGCCACGGAGGGTGCACTCTTATTGGTTGATGCAACTCAAGGCGTACAGGCACAGACAATTGCTAATTATCGGATTGCTAAGAAAAATCACCTGGTTCTAATTCCGGTAATCAATAAAATTGATGTGGCTTCAGCCGATGTTGAACAGACCCTAGTGCAGCTGCATGAACTGGATGAGAGTTTTACCAAGGAAAATACTCTAATGATTTCAGCTAAAACGGGCAAAGGTGTGCCAGAGGTACTGGAAGCGATTAAGGAGCGAATTCCCGCTCCTCAGGGGGATGCGGCTAAACCGTTAAAAGCCCTGGTGTTTGATTCTCTGTACGATCCCTACCAAGGGGTTGTTGCCTATGTGCGGCTGCTTGATGGACACCTCGGTCAGGACAAAAACTTGCAGTTTATGCAGACAAATTTTGATTTTTTGGCAAAAAGTATCGGTATTTTTAGTCCCAACATGCACGAACAAAAAGAACTGTCAGCGGGGGAAGTTGGCTATGTGGTGACTGGCATTAAAGATCCTAAAGAAGTGCGGGTTGGTGACACGTTAACCGCTAAGAAGAACCCCACTGCTGAAGCTTTGCCTGGTTACCAAACGGCTAAGCAGATGGTCTATGCTGGACTTTATCCCAAGAACAATGATTTTCCAGCCTTAAAAGAGGCAATTACTAAGTTGAGTCTGAATGATACTTCATTTTCGTATACCGAAGAGCGGTCAGAGGCATTAGGTGTGGGTTTCCGCTGCGGCTTCTTAGGTGCCTTTCACTTGCAGATTATCCGAGAGCGGCTGCATGACGAATACGGCCTAGATGTCTTAACGACGGCACCTAACGTAACTTATTATGTTTATCTGAAAAATGGGCAAAAGATGCAGATCAATAATCCGGCCCAATTTCCGGCTTTTGGTTTAATTGACTATGTTGAGGAACCATTTGTCGAAGCAGAAATTACGGTTCCCAGCGATAATTTGAACGCAGTCTTAAAACTGATTGAGCAACATAAGGGCAGCCTGTTAGACATGGATAATAATGGCGAACTGATTCTGGTAACTAGTAAAATGCCGTTGTCGGAAGTGGCCTACCATTTCTTTTCGGAATTGAAGTCAGTTTCGCATGGCTATGCCAGCCTGAACACGGAGTTTTCGGATTATGAAGTAAGCGACCTGGTAAAAGTAGAAGTGGATATTAACTACGCACCGGTTGATTCACTAGCCTTTGTGGTGCACCGGCAGGACGCGCCACAGATGACGCAAAAGCTGGTGCGTGAATTAAAGATGACGGTACCGCGGCAGCTTTATCCAACACCGGTGCAGGCAATTGTTGAGGGCAAGGCCCTAGCCCGGGTCGACGTACCGCCACTGCGTAAGAATGCAGCAGTTTCAGGTGAAAAAAAGAGTATTTCGAAAAAGGCTTCCTTATTAAGACGGCAGAGCATGAATAAGCGGCGGGCAACACAAAATAATATCAAGTTGCCGCAGAGTGTGTTTAACGCAATTTTGGAACTATAAAGAAAAAAATGAAGTTCATTATCGAACCTCATTTTTTATATTTACGCTGTTACCCGCTTTTCATGCCATTCCAAAATCATTTGCATGATTGCCTTGGCAACATTGATATTGCGCAGTAGTGGCCCATGGGAATAGGTGCCGATAAAATTGCGGTAGCGCAGACCTTCTTTTTTATCCTGCGGATTATTGCCGTAGCCTTCAATCATGTCACCCAAGGGCTGTAGCATTTCTTGATCATCAAAATAAGTTTGTCCCGAATGATTTTCAAAAGCGCGCACCTCGCCCCACTGCGTCGTGTAATGTGTGTTGCCAATCATTCGTTTGTCAGCCTTGAAGACGGTGTGAAAAGGCAAAATACCCAGGCCTTTGATCGTGATACCGGAATTGGTTTTGTAATAAGTGCCGACAAGCTGGTAGCCGCCGCAGACGCCGAGCATAGGGTGGCCGGCATTGATGTATTCTGTCAGGGTTTCTTTGTGCCGCGGCAAATCTTTGGCAACCACGGTTTGCTCAAAGTCTTGCCCGCCGCCAAAAAAGACAAAATCATAGTCAAAAGCATTAAAGGGATCGCCCAGAGAAACATTATCGATTTGTGTAGTGTAGCCCTCTTTTTTTAGGAAAAAACGTAAAATTTTGACATCCCCGGAATCACCGTAGGTGTTCATCAAATCTTCGTATAAATATGCGATTTTTATTGTTGTGTCTGCCATTGTGTGCCTGCCTTTTAAGTAAACTGAATTAAATTGGTGCAACCGTGATTGCCATAGCGCCGTATTTGTGTTCTTGTTCCGGAGAATATATTTTGTACATATCAGAAACCATTTTGTCCAGGCTGTCAGTCGGAGCACTGCCGACCTCTGCACCCTTATATTTTGTAAAAAGAGCAGCAAAAGTAGTGAAAGTTTCCAGCTGCTTTATTTTAACTGCAAGGGTTTCACCAGTTTCTGTATCAATAAAATTAATTGTGTCCGCGACGCATAACTTTCGCCGTTTTTCATCATTTAAGCGGATTTCAATTGTTTTGGTATGACCTTTGATCAATAATAATTGCTCGTGATTCAGGCCCATTTCTGTAGTCATTGTTCTTTTTCCATTAGGGCAATAATTTGTTTTTTCATTAATTGTTTCTTTCTGTTAGCTTTATTTATACAATAGAGTATAACTTACAGATAGTTTAAATGTTACATTTACCGCTTGTAAAGGGTATCATTTATTAATATCATTATCTTAAATAATAAATCGCTTTCACAAAGAAAGGAAAAATAATGACTAAAAAATATATCATGGCAATTGATGAAGGAACTACCTCAACGCGTGCGATGATCATTGATCATCAAGGCAAAACCGTTGCTTCGTCGCAGAAAGAATTTCCGCAATATTTCCCGCAGCCAGGCTGGGTTGAGCATAATGCCGAAGAAATTTGGCACAATGTTCAGACAACGATGGCAACCGCATTAATTGATTCGGGAATTCGCCCTGACCAAATTGCTGGAATTGGTATTACAAATCAGCGGGAAACGACCGTTATTTGGGATAAGGAAACAGGGAAGCCAATCTATAACGCAATTGTTTGGCAGTCACGGCAGACAACGCCTCTAGCAGAAAAGTTAATCAAGCAAGGGTACAGTGATTCAATTCGGGCAAAAACCGGCTTGATTATTGATCCTTATTTTAGCGCAACCAAAATTCGCTGGATTCTTGATCATGTTCCGGGTAGTCAGGAGCGTGCTGAAAAAGGCGAACTGCTTTTTGGCACGATTGACAGCTGGCTAGTTTGGAAGCTGACTGATGGTGAGGTGCACGTGACGGATTATACCAATGCCTCACGGACAATGCTGTTTAACATTCACGATCTAAAATGGGACCAGGATATTTTAAAATTATTGAATATTCCGGAAAAAATGTTGCCCCAGGTAAAGGCAAATTCTGAAGTCTACGGCTATACCAAGCCTTACAATTTTTTTGGTGGCGAAATTCCGCTGGCCGGGATGGCCGGTGACCAGCAGGCAGCCTTGATTGGCCAGCTGGCTTTGAAGGAAGGCATGGTTAAAAATACCTATGGCACGGGTTCCTTTATCGTGATGAATACCGGTGAAAAGCCGACGACATCTAATAACAATCTGTTGACAACAATTGCTTACGGCCTGGACGGGAAGATTAATTATGCCCTTGAGGGTTCGATTTTTGTTGCCGGCAGCGCTATTCAGTGGCTGCGCGATTCAATGAAAATGATTAAAACGGCGCCCGAAACCGAAGCTGATGCTTTTGCATCAAACTCTGAAAATGAAGTTTATGTCGTACCAGCCTTTACCGGATTGGGTGCACCGTACTGGGATTCCGAAGCCCGGGGCGCAATTTATGGTCTTACACGGGGCACAAATAAGAATGATTTTATCAAGGCAACCCTGCAGTCGCTTGCTTACCAAACACGGGATGTTGTTGACACGATGCAGATTGATTCTGGCATTGAAATTCCTACATTGCGTGTTGACGGCGGTGCATCCAATAATAATTATTTGATGCAGTTTCAGGCAGATATCTTGGGTACCAAAATTGAACGAGCCAAAGTCTTGGAAACAACGGCGATGGGTGCGGCTTTTCTGGCTGGACTGGCAGTGGGCTTTTGGAAGGATATAGATGAGTTGAAAAGTATTTCACTGATCGGGCAGTCTTTTGAGGCCAAAATGGCTAAAAATGAGCGTGAAAAATTATACGCTGGCTGGAAGCGTGCTGTAAAGGCAACACAAGTTTATGCTCACGGGGAATAAAGCTTGTTGTTAAACAGGAGGGTAATAAAATGGCACATGATCGCATTGTCAGCCTAGATGGGCCGTTAAATTTTCGTGATGTTGGCGGTTACCAGAACGAGTCTGGGCAAACAGTAAAATGGAATAAGATTTACCGCTCAGATTCACTGAGTTCTTTGTCAGCAAGGGATCAAGTTAAATTGACCAAGCTGAGGATTACAGTAGATTGCGATTTGCGTTCGGCCTATGAAAAGAATGCTTCACCGGATTTGCTTTGGCCCAAGGCTGAGTATGTTGACGTTCCAGTTTATGCTGATAGCAGGGATGGCAACCACAGTAATAAAATTTACCGTTTTCTTCACCACATTCCTGATCTGAAAAATAATTTTATTGGGCAAATTTACCAGGAAACTTTGCTTAATTCGCATAGCCAGGAAATATTTACCAAAATTTTTGCTCAGCTGCTCGTTTTGCCTGAAAATGAGGCACTGGTCTATCATTGCAGTGCCGGCAAGGACCGGACAGGCATGGTATCAGCCCTAATTTTACTGGCGCTGGGTGTCAGCGATGATACGATTGCACGTGATTATTTATTGACCAATAAATTGTACGATTTTGCGGCTTCGCGGCAGCTGCCGAGTAACGATGAAATTACCCAGATGGTTGCAAAAATGAATGTCACCAAGGGTGAGGGAACTGCGATTCGTGGGATTACCGAGACCATTCGTGCCGGCTGGGGTGATTTTGACCGCTTTTTTGTTAAGGAATTGGGCTTTAGTCAAGAAGATTTAGCACATTTAAGGCAGATGTATTTGAAATGACAAAAATAACAATTATTCAAGCTGACATCACCAAAATAAAGGCGGACGCAATTGTCAATGCGGCTAATAAGTCGCTGTTAGGCGGTTTAGGCGTTGATGGTGCAATTCACCAGGCAGCAGGACCAAAATTGTTAGAAGAGTGCCGCACACTTCACGGCTGTGCTACAGGTCAAGCTAAAATTACTAAGGGCTATAATTTGCCCGCTAAATATGTGATTCACACAGTGGGACCGGTTTATTCGGGAATAAAGCAGGATAATGAGCTGCTTGCTGCTTGTTACCATAATTGTTTGGAGTTAGCTAAGCAAAGAAATTTGCATAGTATTGTTTTTCCAGCAATTTCGACGGGTGCCTATGGTTTTCCGGCTAAGGCAGCCAGTCGAATCGCCTTTGAGACAATCAAGCAATGGTTAACTGATAATGCTGACTATGAAATGCAGGTTACCATGTGCGCCTACGACCATCAGACGGCGCGTCTTTTTAAAGATACACTTGCGGCGCAAAATAAATAGGGAGCTTTTTCCAAAAAGCTTCCTATTTATTTTTATCAAATTTTTCAGTGACTACTTCACTTGCCGCTGAACAAAGAGGCTGGTAACGAGCAGGCCAATCAATAGAAAGAGTAGCAATAGGAAGGTTGTTCCCCAAACAAAATCTAACCGCTGTAAAAAGGAGTACGCGATTACCCCGATTAACCACCAGCCAAAATTGATAATTGTTCCCAAATTCCGCTTAATAATGAAGATACTGACAAAAAGAATGGCAAAGAGCGGGGTAAAGACAGCACCAATCGCATTTAGAAAATTTTGGTAGTAATTAAGGGAGACGGCTAGCGAGATAACTAGACCAATAATCGTTGCTAGAATGGCCAGCAGATTAACGTGCCCGCGGTGCAGGATATTGTCAAGGCTGGTCGCTGCGGAATAAGCATCCATAAAAGTCGTGGTGACAGTTGAAAAAATAATAATCAATAATGTAACTAGTCCTAAATTAGTTTGTGCTAAGGCAGTTGTAAAGTTACTTTGCCCGGTTTTAACTACTGTTAGCAAACCTAAAATAAACATTGCACTGCTGCCAAGAAAATAACCGCTGACACTGACCAAACTGCTTTTGAAAGGCTGCTTTTCCTGACACGTGTAATCACCGATTACTGGCAGCCAAGAAAGCGCCATCGTCACGTTTAGTTCAACGGCGCTACCAAAGCTGATATGGCCTCTGAAGGTCCCAGCCATAGGAAAGTGTTTAGTTGTAAAAATCCAGGCAATAATTATTACCCCAATGGTTAATAATATGACAACCGTATTGTTGATTTTGAAAAGCCAATCATGGTTGAAAAGCAGCCACACAATGATTAAGGCTGCAACAATAATTGCCATTAAAACCGAGTTTTGAAAATGAAAAAGTTTGCCGGTCATGCTGTTGAGGGCAACCTGCGCGGTAACGATCATTACCGCCGTCCAGCCGATTAGCTGAATTGCATTTAGCAGTGAAAACAAAATAACCCCGGTTTTACCAAAAATATTTCCGGTAACGGTAATGGCCGTCTTTTTTTGAATAGCTGACAGATAAGCAGCTGGCAGCAAAAATAAAAAGCAGCCAATTACGTGTCCGATAATGACTGCGGTGATCCCCTTGCCCCAGCCCAGCGGCGCCATTAAGGTTCCAGTAACAATTTCGGCAATGGAAATCGCCGTGCCGAACCACAAAAGAAATAAACTGCTTAATTTGGTATTTTTCATTAGAAACCTCTTTCAGAAAAAAATCTTTTACCCATTAAATTAGCATGAGTAAAAGATTTCCATAAAAGAGCTTTAAAAACTTCCCTACGCAAGTTCTAACTTAACAGGTTCAAGGGTTAGGCTTTTGCACCAGTCTCAGCTTTTGACAGCACCCCTAGTTTTTAGATATTTAATTAAGAGTAGTTTACCACGATTTGCCGAGTTGCGTTTTATTTTTGATAAAAAAGATTTAGTGAATTACTGCCCAAATTTCTGTAAATAAAGATTGAAATCGCTTTAGCACTGATTTATAATATAAAATGTAAATAAGTGTGTTACTGATTCGATCAGGCATAAACCTATAAATGACAATAACGGTATATTTGCTGTTAGCTATTTGTAGGTTTTTTTATTTAAGGAGGCAGCCTGAGTGAAATTTATCAAGAATTTTAACAATAATGCTGCCTTAGTCTCCGATGAAACCGGTCATAAGTGGGTGGTCGTTGGTAATGGTGTCAGTTTTGGCAAAAAGCCGGGCGACCTCGTTGATGAAGAAAAAATTACACACCGTTTTGTTGCCGTTGAGAAAAATATCAAGATGGTTGACAGTGTCAGGGATATTGACGCGCGCACGTTATCGCTGACGACGGATGTAATCGATCTGGCTTCGACTGAGCTGCAAATTAAATTTTCTGATTACCAGTATTTAGTTTTAGCAGACCATATTGATTTTATGCTGAAACGGGCCAATGAACAGATTGAGCTTGGTGAGGATACCGTTCGCTGGGAGATGAAAAAACTTTTTCCGAAAGAATTTGCAGTAGCAAAAGAAGCCCTGGGATTAATGAGGAAAAAAAGCGGTCTGCCTTTAGCGAATGGTGAAGCGGTCTATTTGACCTATCACTTTATCAATGCTGGTTCTGGTCAGACCAAGCTGCAGGATACGATTAAGATTACCAAATTAATCCGCGGCGTAATTGCGATTATTGAGTATCAATACGGTCTGCAGCTGGACACGGAATCATTTAATTTTAACCGTTTCATGACCCATTTGCGGGCCTTCATGGTACGCCATATCATTGGCCAAGAAGATGAGAAGGGCAGTGAACTAGATTCGGCATTGCTGGAATTAATGAAATCCAAGTATGCTAAAGCCTATGATACGGTTTTGAAGATCGGGACTTATTTACATGAACAGGCCGGCTGGCAATTGCAGCCGGATGATGAAGTGTATTTGACACTGCATGTTTGGCGGGTAACGCACAGGCAGAGTGATAACAATACACACAAAGTTGATAAAGTTTAACAGTTATTAGTTTATTTATGCTAGTGGCGTGTTACTGGTAAAGCAGGCATTAACCCGGAAGTATAAAGGACGTTTTTACTCGTCCTTTAGTACTTTGCGGGTTTTTATTTTGAAAAATTGAGGGAGAAGCAAAGTGGCTTACGAAGATTTAAGTAAGGCAATTATCGCCAATGTCGGCGGTAAGGATAATGTAGCCAGTGTTGTGCATTGTACGACGCGGCTGCGCTTTAAGTTGAAGGACCAAAAGAAGGCTAACGATGATGCCATGAAGGCAACTGATGGCGTTATTTCACTTGTTAAATCAGGTGGACAGTATCAGGTAGTTATTGGCAATAATGTGGCCGATGTTTACGATACACTGGTGAAAGTTGGTGGCTTTCAAGACGGCGGCGAAGTTGCTGATGATTACGTTGATACCAGCAATATGAGTTTGATGGACCGGTTTATTGATCTGATCTCTGGCATTTTCAACCCGATTTTAGGACCAATGTGTGCCGCCGGAATGATCAAGGGTTTCAATGCAATGTTTGTTGCTTTGAACTGGGAAACACAAACCTCAGGTACCTATATCGTTTTAAATGCAATTGGTGACAGTTTGTTCTACTTCTTGCCGGTTATTTTGGGGATTTCTTCTGCCAAGAAATTCGGCATTAATGGTTATCTTGGTGCCACAATTGGTGCAGCGCTTTGTTATCCAACAATTGTCGGAATGACTAGCAGTAAGACCGTTTTGTATACTTTGTTTAAGGGAACAATCTTCCAAGCACCGATCCACATGACCTTCTTAGGGATTCCGGTAATTTCGATGAATTATACTTCATCGGTTATCCCGATTATTTTGGCAATCTGGTTTGCTTCAAAGGTTAATAAATTAGCCCGCAAGATTATTCCGGACGTCGTTAAGACATTCTTAGTACCGTTTATGGTCTTATTAATTACCATTCCAGTAACTTTTATCGTTATTGGGCCAATCGCTACTTGGCTTGGTGATGCAATTGCTGCAGGTGTTTCTGCTGTTTACAACTTCAGTCCAATCTTAGCTGGTGCATTAATGGGGGCCTTCTGGCAAGTATTTGTTATTTTTGGTGTTCACTGGGGCTTTGTTGCCGTCATGATGACCAATATTGCCGCAATGGGTTATGACCCGATTTTAGGTTTATCCCTTGCTGCATCATTTGCGCAAACTGGTGTTGTTGCTGCTATTATTTTACAAACCAAAGATGAAAAGACCCGCAGCATTGCGATTCCTGCATTTGTTTCAGGAATCTTCGGTGTTACTGAGCCAGCGATTTATGGTGTAACGTTACCGCGTAAAAAGCCGTTTATTCTCAGTTGTATTGCTTCCGCAATTGGTGGTGCATTGATTGGTGGTTTTGGTACTAAGGTTTATATCATGGCCGGCATGGGTATTTTCTCCATTCCTGATGCTATTAGTAAATCTGGTATCGATATGCGCGTATACGGCTTGATTATTGCAATGGCTGTTGCCACTGTTTTAGGTTTTGCTTTTCAAATGATTTTTGGCAAGAATAGTGTTGATGCTCCGCTTGAGGGCGAAGTAGCACCCGCAGTTGCTGCGGCTGAAAATAATGCCAATGCGGAAGTTACCGAGATTGCTGATTCTAAAAAGTCAAATGCTGCTGCAGATTCATACAATGAAGCAGAAGTTGTTCTTGCCCCATTATCTGGGACAGTTGTTCCTTTAAGTGAAGTAAAAGATGAAGTTTTCTCAAGTGGCGCCATGGGTAAAGGAGCTGCAATTGAACCTAGCGAAGGCAAGGTTTGCTCGCCGGTTGATGGGCAGATTGCAATGGTCTTCCCAACCGGACACGCAATTGGTTTGAGATCCGTTAATGGTGCTGAAATCATGATTCATATTGGGATGGATACTGTGGAACTTGACGGCAAAGGCTTCAAGACGCTGGTTAAAAAAGATCAGACCGTCAAAGCTGGCGAACCGCTGATTGAATTTGATTTAGATGCAATTAAAGAAGCCGGCTATGAAGTTACCACGCCGGTAATTGTCACTAATATGAAGAACTACCATGATGTAAAAGTACTGACTTCTGGTAAAATAAAGATAAGTGATAAATTCTTAGATTTACAGTAAACGTTTTGAGAAGGGACGGAAGATAAGAATGAGTTCAATAGACTTTCCTGATGGCTTTTTATGGGGTGGCGCAACGGCTGCCAACCAATTAGAAGGTGCATATCGAGAAGGCGGCAAAGGTTTATCGATTGCCGATGTTTTGCCTGAAGGCCGTGACCGGATTGATTTGGTTAATAAACCTGATTTTGATTTTTCAATTGATCCGAAAAAATTTTATCCGAATCATATTGGAATTGACCATTATCATCATTTTAAAGAAGATATTGCCTTGTTTGCCGAAATGGGCTTCAAGTGCTATCGTTTCTCAATTGCTTGGTCACGTATTTATCCTAACGGGGATGAAACTGAGCCTAATGAAGAGGGCCTGAAATTCTACGATGCATTAATCGATGAATGTTTGAAGTATCAGATTGAGCCGGTTATTACAATTTCGCACTATGAATTGCCATTAACTTTGGCTAAGAAATATGGCGGCTGGAAGAATAAGCAGTTGATTGATTTTTATGAGCGCTTTGCCCGGACTGTCTTGACGCGCTATTACAAAAAAGTTAAGTACTGGATGACTTTCAATGAAATCAACAGTGCTGCGCATTTCCCAGTAATGGGGCAGGGACTTGTTACTGCCAACGGTGCTGATGATAAGAAGAATGTTTATCAGGCTTGGCATAATCAGTTTGTTGGGAGCGCCAAGGCGGTTAAAATTGGGCATGAATTAGATCCTCATCTGAAGATCGGCTGCATGATTTTGTATGCGACGACGTATAGTTATGATTGTGATCCTAAAAATCAATTGGCAGCATTGCAGGATAATCAAGCTAATAACTTCTTCTGTGCGGATGTGCAAGTGCGGGGACATTACCCGGTTTACACCAAGAGCTTGCTTGCACGCAACGGTGTGCAACTAAGCGATCTTGATTACACCCAAGAAGAATTAGACCTGCTTGCTAAATATCCGGTTGACTATATTGGCTTTAGTTACTACATGTCATCGGTTGTTGATGTGACTCATGAAAAACACGAAACGGTTAACGGCAATCTGATGGGCGGCGTCAAGAATCCATTCCTGAAGTCCAGTGATTGGGGCTGGCAAATTGATCCGACTGGTTTGCGGATTGCGTTGAACCAGCTGTCTGACCGTTATGAAAAGCCGCTTTTTATTGTTGAGAATGGTTTGGGCGCGGTTGACCGACCTGATGCTAATCACTATGTTGCTGATGATTACCGGATTGATTACCTGCGTGAGCATATTAAGGCAATTGCAGGGGCAATTGATGATGGTGCTGATGTGATGGGTTACACTCCTTGGGGCTGTATTGACCTAGTCAGTGCATCAACAGGAGAAATGTCCAAGCGTTATGGCTTTATCTATGTTGATGAAGACAATAACGGACAGGGCAGTTTCAAGCGCTACAAGAAGAAGTCTTTTGACTGGTACAAGCAGGTGATTGCTTCAAATGGTCAAGACTTAGGATAAAAATAAATAATTAAGCAAAAAATCATTCTTATTAACGAGAATGATTTTTTAGTGCTTAGTAAAATTTAGATATTATGTTTTTATATTTATTATATGTTAGTTGGATCATGAATGAAAAAAGACATCAAAAGTTTTGATAGCATATATTGATTTTTGCTCATAATATGATATAGTAGATGCATGAAAAATCCAAAATTTAAAAGTTATAAGCGATTAAATGGACATAATGAGTTCATTGAGTTTTATCAAAAGTTGTCTGAAAAGGATAGAGGGAAATTAGCCATTTTAATTGATAAAATTCAAAGATATGGATTAGCTATAGCTGCAAGAATGGAATGGATTAAAAAAATAGATAAAAATCTTTATGAAATTAGAACTAAAACTAGTTCTAACATTCAAAGAGTTATATATTTTCATGTTGAAGATGAACAATACATTATTACTCATGGGTTTACCAAAAAAACAAATAAAACTCCTAAACGTGAAATTGAACATGCTAAAGTAATTAGAGCAGAGTTCTGGCAAGAAAGGGGAGAAAGATAATTATGAGAAAAGATGCATTAGTAGACGTAGATAAAATTTTTGCGAAAGATATGAAAGATCCTGAATTCTTAGAAGCATATGAATCTGAATCAAATAAATTGGAAAGTGCTTTAGCCGTCAGACTGGAAAGAGAAGAGTACGGTTGGACACAAAGAGAATTAGCCGATAAAGCTGGTATACCACAATCAACTGTTGCTAGAATTGAAAGTGGTGCTAATACTAGCATAGACACTATGTCTAAAATAGGCTTAGCTTTTGGTAAGTCAATAAAAATTAGTTTTGTATAAAGCTAAATGCAGTAAGCTCAAGAGCTTTTTGTACCAAACGAAAAATGGTTCTAATTAGGCGTATAACATACGATAAAAGCAATCCTCTTGGTCATGTGGATAGGAGAAGATTGCTTTTTTTGACAATAATATTTTGCAATGCGGCTGTTCATTTCCGAACGGTTAGTTGTTGAGACCATGTTTTACCGATTACGCCGGTAGGAAATACCCCAGGCGAAGATGATCACAATGATGAAATTAATTAATAACGTGGTACCAGTGGTCCAGAAAACAGTTGCGTAGTTATATAGGCCAGAAATTGTTGAGCCCATCATCGAACCAAGGACAGAACCGACTGCTTGAAAAGACTGGTTGTAACTGAAGATACGACCAAAACTTTCCGCTGGTGTATTCAAAGTAAGAACAGTTTGGGCTGCCGGTAGCATTGCGGCACTAGCGATACCGAGTAAGAAACGCAAACCAGCCAAGATCCACGGCGAATGTGTCAGTGCCATGGGCACAAATAAAATTGCACCGACAATCAGGCCGACACGCAGTACCCGCAGCGGACCAATATCATCCATCTCATGACCAATTTTGGAAGCGGCAATTAAGGTGCCTAGGCCGGGTGTGGCGGCAACAATTCCGGCAACAAACGCGATATTTTTGCTACCCGGCATCATGGATTTGACATATAAAGAAACAATCGGGTCAATTGACATGTTGGCGGCCTGAACTAACATAGTTGTGACAAACATGACGACAATCAATTTGACATTGGGCAGCTCGTGCATAATTTCTTTCATTGGTTTCATTTCTGCACGCGAAATTGGTGTAAAGTTTTCGTGAACCAGAAGGGTTGTTCCTAAAAAGACAAGGAACATTAGGAAACCGGTGATAAAGAAGGGGATACGATAACCCCAGGCTCCGCCTAACCAGTTACCGAAAAAACTGGAAAGAAGGCCGCCCAGGAGCGGGCCAACTAAGTTGCCGGCGGTTCCCGCGGTCATCATTTGGCTCATGACCCAGCCGCTGCGCTGATGAGGTGTCTCACCAGCAATTAATGCAGTAGCGTTGTTGATATAACCAGAAAATGCGCCTTGAATAAATCGCATCACGATAATATAGATTGCGTTGGGGGCAAAACCGGTAGCGGTAATTGTCAGGGCCATGACTCCGGAAGCCCGCATACACATTAATTTGCGTCCTTTTCTGTCAGCCAGATTGCCCCAGTATGGAGAAACAATCGCTTGGGCAATAAAAGTAACGGCGAATGCCAGTCCAGAATAAAAGTTGATTTGCAGTTTACTGTAATGACCTAAATCAGCAATAAATAATGAGATGAAGGGCATCGTCATTGAATAGCCCATACCAGTAATAAAGGATCCTAGCCATAAAGTGTAGAAGGCCTTGTGCCAGCCGGCAGGTAATTTATTAGATTGTATCAATTTAAACTTCCTTTTAATTAAAACAACATCTTTTTTATTTTAGCACATATTATAATTGCTAAAAATTCTATCAAGATTTTATTTATTGGTGTTCAAGTAAGGTAAACATGGTAGGATAGTAAACTTGGAGGAGGACTATTTATGGCTAAAAAATCGCATATCTCGCGACATGATTATCGTCAAAGGTACCTTAAGCAAAAAGGGAAACCGGTTAATCCCCCCACAAAGCAACGTACGGTTAAACGAACAGCTCTTAGTGATGCAAATTCTGTTTCGGAATCACGCTCCGACTATACCCATGTTAGGTTAAACTTTTGGAAAATTTTTTCTGATCGGCCCTATATTTCGGTTGCCATTGTAGTTTTGGCACTCTTTTTCATTATGGCAAAATTATGGTGGCTGTTACTTGTCCTAGCGGTGATTGTTGCTGTTGGCATCTTTGTTATTGCCCACAGCCATCATCCTGACCGCATTTTGAGCATTGAATTCAAGATGAAGGCTTCTAGAAAGCTGAGTATGTTACGCGCCTTGGAATTTGGCGGGGCAATTGTGATGTTTTTGGCGACCTATATGAAGCAGGTTGTGACAGTTAATTTTCCTTCCGCCGGCTCGACCGATGGTCTGCAGGTTGTTCAAGGAATTTTGTCCAGTCACGGCGGTGTTTATGGGCAGCAGGGTTCCTATATTTTAGGTCTGCTTAATACTTTAACAGGTGGACAGCTTTGGGGCTCATACCGTTACGCCGCTAATAGTGCCCAGATGATGAATAGCAATTCCGGCAGGCTAATCGTGATGTGGGTCTTACTGTTGATGATTGCTCCGGCCTTTTGTGTTTTGGCGCAGTTTTTCCGCGAGCCTTATTCACGAAATTCAACCTTAATTGCGGCAATTATTTCTACTGTCAGCTTCATCTCGACGCCGCACTTGATGCGCAAGTGGGTGATTGAATATGCGGTGGAAAATCAGATGACACAACAGAATGCGCAAAATGCTGTTTCTGTCGGCGGAATGGCCTATGTAGCAATGGCTTGTGCCGTCATGGTCTTGCTAATTTCTATTTATCGCGTTATTAAACGGGATAAGTTTGAATAAGTTTTTTAACTAAAAGCAAAAGCAAATAGACAGCTTAGTTGATTAACTAAGCTGTCTATTCTTGTTAGAGATTAAAATTGAAAATTATTTTTAGTACCAGTGATGAATAAGCCAAAAGTTCTTGGCGTTAGCCCATGAGCCGTAACGACCGTACGCATAATTATCTGCAACACGATCTTGGTTGCTCTTTGAATAGTCACCATGCAAGTAAGCAATGTTTAATTGGTACTTACCGTAACAAACACCATTGCGTGCGTAATAATTGCCGCCCGATTCGTGCATTGCCACCCAATTTTTAGCGGCACGCTCACTGCTTGATAATCTTCTAGCAGCTTGAACAGTTTGTGTAGTTGAATCGGTATTAGTAAAGGTATGAGCTGTAGAGATAGCGACAAACGCCAGGGCTGCAGCTGCGATTAACTTGATAATAATAGATTTAATTTTTTTCAATTTATTCATTCCTCATTAATTAATTCCTAATGCTATGGTTTTATAATACATGAAAAATATGACAGCGATGTTACAGAAGTGACACGTGCTTCTTACAATCGCGTTTAAAGTATTTCTTTTCCTAATCAAGATTATCTTTGCTAAAATTTATGTTAACGACAGATTATTAGGAGGTAACTATGACAAAAAAGCATTTTTATGAAACTTTTCACCCAGAGCATTACGACTTGTTCATTGATGTGAATCGTGAGAATAAAACAATTAAGGGAACGTCGACTATTACTGGTGTGGCCCAGGAAAAGACGGTTTTAATTCATCAAAAATACATGAAGATTTCTTCCGTTACTTGTGATGGCAGCGATGTGCCGTTTACAGTTGATGACAAAAATGAGGCAATTGAGATTAACCTTGGTAAGACCGGACAGGTGACACTAAAGATTGCTTACGAGGCACCGCTGACCGATACCATGATGGGAATTTACCCTTCGTATTATCAAGTTAACGGGGTCAAAAAAGAGATTATTGGTACCCAGTTTGAGACAACCGCTGCGCGTCAAGCTTTTCCGTGTGTCGATGAGCCAGAAGCAAAAGCCACTTTTTCGTTAGCTCTTAAATATGATGAGCATGAAGGTGAAACCACTATTGCCAATATGCCGGAAATTAAGGTCGAAAATGGTGTGCACTATTTTGAAAAAACAGTGCGGATGTCCAGCTACTTGATTGCTTTTGGCTTCGGTGATTTGCAGTCAAAGATGACAGAAACTAAAGATGGCGTAAAAGTTGGCGTCTTTGCGACTAAAGCTCATAAGGCCAAAGAATTAGATTTTGCTTTAGATATTGCTAAACGGGCAATTGAATTTTACGAAGACTTTTATCAAACTAAATACCCGCTGCCGCATTCATGGCAATTGGCTTTACCTGATTTTTCTGCCGGCGCAATGGAAAATTGGGGCCTTGTAACTTACCGTGAAGCAGCAATTTTGATTGATCCAGATAACTCAACAGTCGAACAAAAGGCTTATGTTGCAACAGTTATTACTCATGAATTAGCCCACCAGTGGTTTGGCGATTTGGTCACGATGAAATGGTGGGACGATCTGTGGTTGAACGAAAGTTTTGCCAATATGATGATGTATCTATCAGTTGATGCGATGGAACCAGATTGGCATATTTGGGATAACATGTTCCAAATCAGTGAGGTGCCGGCTGCCTTGAACCGAGATGCAACCGATGGCGTCCAGCCAGTTCACGTTCAAGTTGAGGATCCGGCAGACATCGATTCGATTTTTGACAGTTCAATAGTTTATGCTAAGGGTGCACGGATGCTGGTCATGGTACGGACTTTGCTCGGTGATGACGCTCTAAGAAAGGGTCTCAAATACTACTTTGAGCAGCACAGTTATAGCAATGCCACTGGCGATGACCTGTGGAATGCTTTATCGACAGCAACGGATTTGGATATTGGTAAAATTATGCACACTTGGCTTGATCAACCGGGGTACCCCGTTGTTAGTGCCAAAGTGGTTGAAAATGGACATCTAATTTTAAGTCAAAAGCAATTCTTTGTTGGTGAAGGTAAAGATATTGGCAGAACTTGGGCAATTCCGCTGAATGCCAACTTTGACGCACCGCAGATTATGTCCGAAAAGAAAGTGGATTTAGGTTCATATCAAGAATTGCGGGCTAAAGCTGGTCATGCCTTGCGCTTGAATGTTGGCAACGATTCACACTTCATTGTTAAGTATGATGATACTTTAATGACTGATATTATGAATGAATTAAACGAATTAAAGCCAGTTGATCATTTGCAGCTGCTCCAAGATCTTGGCTTTTTGGCAGACAGTAAGCAGATTTCTTATGCCGAAATTGTGCCATTGCTGCCGAAATTTGCTGATTCCAGATCAAATATTGTCATTAAATCTTTGTTTGGCAGTGCGCGGAAACTACGGAAATTTGTTGAACCTGGTTCTGCTGCGGAGAAGAATTTAAAGGACTTGTTTGATAAACTGTCACAAAAGCAACTTGTACGCTTAGGTTTCCAAGTCAAAGCAGGAGAAAACATTGAGGACACACAAATTAGACCAAATGAAGTTTCCGCTAGTTTGTATGCAGAAAATCCCGCAACAATTAAAGCACTGCATGAATTGTTTACGAAGAATGAAGCTGATCTTCATGGTTTGAGTGCAGATATTCGTGCTTATGTTTTAATGAACGAGGTTAAACATTTTGGTAGTCATGATTTGCAGGTTAAATTAGTTGGCGAGTATCAGACAGCAGTTGATCCAGCTTATAAAAATGATTTGTTGGCGGCAATCACCGATACAGAAAATGCCGCTGAGTTGAACGAAATTATTGCTAACTTTAAGAATGCCAATCTTATTAAGCCGCAAGATTTAACTTCCTGGTACTACAATGTTTTGTTAAACAGAAAAGGTGAGCAGGCTGCTTGGAACTGGATCAGGGATGAATGGTCCTGGCTTGAAAAAACAGTCGGTGGCGACATGGAATTCACCAGTTATATTAAGGTGATCGCGAACGTTTTCCATACGCCGGAAAGATTAGCCGAATTTAAGGCTTTCTTTGAACCAAAAATTAACCAGCCAGGTTTGGGTCGTGAAATTCAAATGGATACTAAGGTGATTGCGACCAAGGTCGATTTGATTAGAGAAGAAAAAGACGCTGTTAATGAAGCAGTTGCAAAAGTCATAAAGTAAATTAGTATAAAAAAATTTGACAAGCTTATAACATAGGATTATGATAAATCTAAATTAAGGATTGTAATCGCATACATAAAAAGTAATGTGAGCAAAACCAAAATTGATATAGTCAATAGAGAACTATATTAGTTTTGGTTTTTTTGTTTGTTATGATCCTAATTAATTATTTGAAATAGGAGGAAAGATTATGACAGTTGTAGGTGCAAGAATTGATAATCGATTACTGCATGGTGTTGTTGCAACGTCTTGGGCTCCTCAGTCTGGGGCAACAAGAGTAATGATTATTGATAATGAGGTTGCGACAAATCCAGCGTTAAAAAATGCTATGAAACTTGGGAGGCCGGCTGGCATGGCAGTTTCAGTCATTACGGAGGATGTAGCATTACAAAATTTTAAAAACGGAAAATATGATCGACAGAAAGTCTATATTTTAGCTAAGACACCAAAAATATTTTTAGATTTGGTTAAGGCGGGAGTTTTAATTAAAGAATTAGTTTTGGGTGGGACTTTAACTTATGAAGATTCTATTCAAGTAACTAAGCGTGCGTACATAAAAAAAGAAGAAATCAATGTATATAAAGAATTAATAAAAAATAATGTTCAAATCAATTCAATGTATACAACTAAAGATAAGCCAATAAGTGTATCAACAATATTAAATAAAAAGGAGCGTGAACTGTAATGGGATTAACATTTCCACAAGCTATTTTAATTACGTTACTAGCATATGTTTATGAGTTAGATAGAAAATCGACACAAATTGCAGGTAAGATTACTATTTTATATGGAGCCTTAACTGGCTGGATATTAGGGGATTTTAAAACAGGTTTGGAAGTTGGTGCAACTTTACAATTAATGTCATTAGGTGTAGCCAATTTAGGTGGTGCTTCTATGCCTGATTATCCAGTAGCTGCAATTATTTCTGCCGCAATAGCTGTTGCAACTGGCAAGGGTATGGCTGCTGGACTAGCAATTGGAATTCCAGTTGGAATGTTAGTAATGAATTTAGATGTTATGTTTCAAATTTTGAATTCAGCTATAGCTAAAAAAGCACAAAATTATGCTAATAAAAGTCAATTTAAGAAAATGCGAAGAACCATTCCTATTTCAACATTTTTAATTCCTTTAGAAGCTGCTTTACCAGTATTTCTAGCTGTAGTGTTTGGAAAAGCAGTTGTTGAAGCCGTTTTGAATTTTATGCCAGCGTGGTTTACTGTTGGATTAAACGTAGCTGGAGGTATGTTACCAGCAGTTGGATTTGCAATGTTATTAGTTTATATGCCAATGAAAAAATATGGATATTGGTTAATAGTTGGTTTTGTGGCTACGGCGTTTTTAAGTGTCCCTGTATTAGGGGTTGCCTTGCTTGGAATAGCTGCAGCTATTCATCAATATAAAAATTCTGACAATAATTCCAAGAATGTTGCTATCAATGGAAATAATAATTCTTTAACAGAAGAGGATATGGAAGATGAATAATAAATATAAAATCACAAAAAAAGATCTTTTAAGAACTGCTTTTAGACATTTTATAGGTGTGGGAACGTTTAATTATGACACGGGAATAGCTTCTAGCCTTGTTTGGGAAATGTTTCCTGTACTAAGAAAAATTTATAGTAATGATGATGATTTAATTGCTTCATTGAATAACCATTTTAAATATTATAATTGTAATCCATGGTTATCACCATTAATTACCGGTGCTACTCTTGCAATGGAGGAAAAAGATGGAACTGATTCACTCGAAGCAGTTCAAAGCCTGAAAACTGGATTAATGGGCCCTTTGTCAGGAATAGGTGATACTATTATTTGGGTAATGATGCCAACTATCTTTGGATCAATTGCCGGGTCAATGGGAAAACAAGGTAATCCACTGGGAATGTGGTTATTCTTATTAGTTTACTTTATGTTTTTCTTATTAAGACCTTATGTATATATTCTTGGCTATAATTCAGGAACTAGTTTAATTGATAAATTAGGAAATAAAATGGAAGCATTTACTGATTCCATTTCTGTACTTGGAATAATGGTGATTGGATCAATAGTTTCATCAACTGTTAGCATTAAAACCGGTTGGGTTTTTAGCAATGGCGGTGTGAAAATTAGTTTACAAAGTATTCTTGATAAGATATGTCCGTCTTTGTTGCCCGCTGTACTTGTTGCTACTTTATATGTTTTATTAAAAAAGAAAGTTAAGATGTCAGCCTTAATTATTTTAGTTATTTTGGTTTCAATGTTAGGAGCCGCAATTGGATTGTTTACAGTTTAATAAGGTGGAAAGTTGTTTTGAAAAAGGTAATTATTGTAACGCATAAATCATTAGCAGAAGGATTTAAGGACTCACTTAATTTCTTTACAGGAGTAAACGATCAAATTGTTGCTATATCAGCTTATGAAGATAATAATGTTTTTCCAGAAAAACAGTTAGCAGATGAATTAAAAAATAGTAAACCAGAAGATAAAATTATAATCTTAACAGATATGTTAGGTGGTAGTGTCAATCAACATGCGTCTAGATATATCGATAAAAATATTTATTTAATTACTGGGATTAACTTGTCTATTGCTTTGGAGATAGTATTACTTCCTGAAGAAAAAGTCTCTAACAAAAAAATAGAAGAAATGGTTAAAGAAGCAAGAAAGCAGTTGGTATTTGTAAATAATTATTTAAAACAAAATAAAGCCGATTATGATGATGAGTAAGAAATGCTTTTTGTTGGAGAATGTTTATGAAAATATTAAGAATCTTCAATAATAATATAATTCTTGTAAAAAATGAGGAAACTGACAAGGAAAGTATTCTCTGGGGCAAAGGAGTTGGGTTTCAAAAATCTAAAGGTGAAAACATAGAGATAAATAAAGGAGATTCACTGTTTGTTAAAGAATCTGAGTCTGAATGGGTAAGATCATTTATTTCGCTTAGTGATGAAATTCCTCTTTCATATTTTGAGTTAACTAAAGAAATTGTTAAAAAAGCAGAAAATAAATTAAACGTAAAATTCAATCCATTTTTATTGATTTCTTTGACTGATCATATTTATTTTGCAGTTCAACGTTCTAATGAAAATAATAATATTGCTTTGAAAGATATTAAAGAAGCATATCCGAAAGAATATAATCAAGCGATTGTGAGTAAATTGATGATTGAGCGTGAATTTAATATCAAATTAAATGATAGTGAAATAGGCTTTTTAACTATCCATTTTATTGAAAATGAGTATCAAAAAAAAGATGATAAAAATGATAACAGGATTATTTTAGATCAAGAAGATCAAGCTATTATAAGAATTAAGCAAATAATTTCTCGAGAACTAAGAATAGATTTAAATAATAGGAAAATCAATAGTAGAAGATTAACAACTCATTTAAGATTTTTAATTGATAGGATTCAAAAAAAAGAACATTTTAGTGATTCTGATGAAGATAAAATTTTATATTTCGAGATGGCTAAACTATATCCTAAATTAAAAAATTGTATTGCTGTAATTATAGAATATTTAAATAAAAAATTTGGATATAAGTTGACTAATTCTGAAAAATTGTATTTGATTATGCATTTACAGCAGATAACTAAGCAAATAGTTTAAAAAGGGAAGTAAACAAATGAAAGTATCAGAAGTAATTAAAAAAATAAAAGAATATCATACTGAAAACAATATAAATAAAAATACTACTAGAGATAAAGTTCTTTTTAACCATGTTGAAGAGGAATGTACAGGAATTGTTATAACTACCTGGGCTAGTATTGATGTTATAAAAAAAGCAATTAAGCTTGGAGCTAATCTGATAGTTTCTCATGAAGCATTATTTTGGAATCACGGTGATCATACTGATTGGCTTCAATATAAAGATAATGCGACTTATTTATTAAAGAAAAAATTATTGAACGAGCATAAAATAACGGTTTGGCGAGATCATGATCATGTTCATTATGCGGGAATACCAGTCAATGGCAAAATGGTTGACGGTATATTTTATGGTGTCGCTAAATTACTTGGCTGGGATAAATATGTTGTTGAAGGAAAAGATAGCAGTCCTAGATATGGGTTAACAAGATATCGACAATTTACTATCCCAGAAACTACTGCTTTTGATATATCTCAAAAATTAATAAAAGTAGGTAATTTAAATGGAACAAAGATCTATGGTAATCCCAAAACAAAAGTTAAAAATATAATTATACCTGGACATAATTTGGGAGATGCAAAAGATATTATTACTAAAGTTGATAAAGAGAATATCGATTTGGTTTTAGAAATGGAAACAATTGATTTTACTTTAAGTGAATATATAAGAGATAGTAGTATGTTAGGATTAAACAAAGCATTAGTTACAATTGGACATTTTAATCTAGAAGAATTTGGCATGAAATATATGGTTGAGTATTTGCCTGAAATTTTTGATAATAAAATTAATTGTACATTTGTTCAATCAGGTGACATGTATCATTATGATGTTGCCAAATTTTAAAGTAAATTAGTGTAAAGAAAAAGATTATCGCTTGGGATAATCTTTTTTGATCTGCTCAGTATGACTGAGTTGAAAATATTATTTATTAATTATTTTGGCAATATCATCGCAGACCTGTTCGGTTTGCTTTAAATAGCCTAGACGGTCAAAGAAGCCATGGTCAAGGCCCTTGTACAAAATTTCCTGTGCTTCTTTTCCATTGTCGTTTAGCAATTTAGCAAAGTATTTATTACTCTGCAGAAAATAATCAAACTCCGCTTCGATCATTATTACAGGAGGGATGTTGGTGAAATCAGTTGCGTAGACGGGGCTGATCAAAGGGTTGGTAACATCTTCATTCTCGCTATAAAGGGGACGCATCAAATTAGTAATGTACATGATTTTGTTTAGCCTAGTATGAATGTATTCTTGCTCCTCATTAGCCATCTGATAAAGTTCATAATTCCAGTGATAGATGGTCTTGTCTACTTCTTGCAGATCAAGAGCACCATAGATTGAAATGACCTGCTTGATTTGGTGGAGTTTGTCTAATAGGCCGCAGGCTACAGCTAGGTTCCCACCTGCACTATCGCCAGCAACAAATATTTTTGAATTAGTAAAACCTAAAGATTGTTGGTGCTCAATAATCCAGGTAATTGTCTCAATTGTGTCGTTTAATGCGCCTGGAAAAGGTGTTTCCGGTGCCAAACGGTAATCAAGCGAGATCACCGTACAGTTTGCTTTTTCGGCAATTAAGCGGCATTGATTGAGCATAATTGTACTGTCACCACCGATAAAGCCCCCGCCATGCAAATAAAGACAGGCATTAGTTACCATTTTTAGGTCATGTGGATGACAAACTAGTGCAGGAATGTACCTGTTTTTACACTTAATCAGGATACTTTTCACATCGATTGGCGTGCTGGTCATGTCTTTATTAGGAGAGCCCATCCCCTTTCTTGCTTGAGCAAAATCAACTTGTGTCACATCAATTACCTGGTTTGCTTCACCGTCGGAAAAAGCCTTCTTTTTCTTTGTCCGCGCTAAAACCTGCGGGTCAAGTCGCCCCCAAATGTTGCCGTAAGCTGAATCTTTAATAATCATTGTTAATCTCCGTAACTAATTTTCAGAAAAGGTTAGGGCCGGCTGCCCAGACTGCAGTTGGTCTTTTTCATTAATTATAGCTCTGGTGTTTGCCGTTGAATTAATTAACGTTACGATCACGGTCGGGTCGTAGCCTTCAGAAGAAATACCGGCAAAATCAACTTTGCAGAGTGTATCACCTTGATTTACTGCACTATCTTTGGCAATTGCGTCGGTAAAATATTTTCCTTTTAAATCAACAGTATTGATGCCAATGTGGATAAGGTACTGCCGCCCATCCTTGCCGGTAATTCCGTATGCGTGTTTGGTGGGATAGGTTGCGGTGACAACACCTGCAACTGGTGCAATAACATTTTGCTTAGTTAATTCAGGAGAAAAAGCCATGCCTTTTCCGAGTGATTCTGATGAAAATACTTCATCGCCGACTTTTTTTAAAGAAATAGCTTTTCCAGTGACCGGTGCAATGATGTCTTGGTCGCTCCAAGCTTCAACGTTAGATGTATTTGAAGTGCTGGCAGGAACTGCAGTCTGCTTGCTTGTCTTTGTGGTAGCAGATTGCGCACTGGCTTCAACACTTGGGTCATAACCGAAAAGATAGGTTAAAATTGCGGCAATAAAGAAGGCAGCAAAGTAACCAATTACGAATTGCAAAAAGCCGTGTCCGAAGTAAACGGGGAAGCTTGGCACACTGGCAACGGCGACGGCAGTAGCACGTGAGCCGGCAGCACCAGCAATGGCACCACCAACTCCGCCACCGATCATAGCCATTAAGAAGGCCCGCTTATATTTTAATGTTACACCGTAAATTGCGGGTTCGGAGATACCGAAGAAACCCATTAGGGTAGCAGAAGAGGAAATTTTCTTCATATTGGCATCTTTGGTTCTCAGGAAAATACCTAAAGCGGCTCCCGATTGGGAAATAATACTTGGGCCAAAAACTGCCAGGATTGTGTCAAAGCCGTACTTTTGAATATTGGAAAAAATAATTGGGAATAAGCCCCAGTGGATGCCGAAAACAACCATTGCCTGGGCAAAGAAACCAATGAAGCCGCCGGCGATCACTTTGCTTAAGCCGTAAAGATACATGTAGAAGCTGGCAATCCAATCAGCGAGTGCTGAACCAATTGGACCAAAGACAATAATTGTCAGAGGCACTAGGATTAAGAGTGAGATTAATGGTTCAAAGATGCTTTCAACCGAAGCGGGGATGACCTTTTTTAGAAACTTTTCCAAGTACGACAGAGTAAAAATTGCAAAGATAATTGGGAAAACGCTGCTCTTAAAAGTAGCAATACCAATTGGAATGTGCATGAATTGAACGGTCTTGCCATAGAGGGCAGCGATATTAGGGTAAACTAATGCACCACCAATGGTGACTGAAACAAAGATATTGGTTTTGAATTTTTTAGAACAGGTGATGGCTAGAATCATCGGCAGGAAGTAGTATAGACTGTCGCCTGCAGCATTAAATATTTCATAAGTACCTGAAGTTGTGCTCATCCATTTTAATGAAGTAAAAATGGACAACAATCCTTTGATGATTCCTGAGCCAATTAACACATACAAAATTGGCGTAAAAATGCTGGATACTAAGTCAATTAATGCATTGAAAATATTTTTATGCTTAGGCTCGGCCTCTGTTTTAGGGGCAGCATCTGTATTCAATATTTCCTTCATTGCATTGTAGACATCAATTACTTTGGGACCAAAAACAATTTGGTATTGGCCGGCAGCTTGGACAACAGAAATCACACTAGGAATTTTTTCTATTTCTGCTGTCTTAGCTTTACTGTCATCTTTCAAAGTGAAACGCAATCTAGTTGCACAATGTGTGTAAGTTAAGACATTGCTTTCACCGCCTAAATCATTTAATAGATTTTGGGCAATTTCTTGATTATTCAATTTATTTCCTTCTTTACTTTTGCTTTAAAATTATTCGTTGGATATGAATTGTTAAATATGATTGTTCGCCAATCGACAATGAGAAATTCTGCGTTTTGAGAATGTATTCTTTTATTTTTTGCATACACTTGAATGCTTGTGGCATTTTTTCCGGTAACTCGGAGTAGAAAAAGACTGCTTCCGAAGTTTGCTTCTCCTTGCTTAATATCCGTTTAGTTAAAAACTTCAAATGAATTACAAAACGAGTGTACTCAAGTGAATTTTCGTCATAATCGAGGTTGAAATAATATTTAACAATATTGAGCATATCCGTTACCATCCGGATGGATTCACCAACGTCGAAGTTCTGCAGGTTTGTTTTTAGATTATCTGCAATATGAAATGTTAAAAGACGGGCTTCCTCCAGCGGAAGATTAACGTTAAATGTCGCGTTTATTTCGTGGACAATCCGCAGTGATTCCTTGTAAATTTTAGGATAAATATCTTTGACTTCCCATAAAAGAGAAGTATTTACATTTTCCTTATTGCGATAGCGGGAAATCGTAAAATAAATATGATCAGTTAAAGCAATATAAATATTGTCGTCAAACTTTTCGTTTAAATTGATAGTCAATTCTTTAACTATGCGGTCGGTAAAATCCAAATATTGCAGTGGAATAGTTCCTACTATGCTGATCAATTTATTTTGTCTTTCCGCGGAACTCAACTTGTACACTTTTTCCAGCTTTTCTTCTGCTACTTTATCGCCTCTGTTCTTTTTAAAACCGATGCCCTTGCCAGTTAGAATCTGATCAATCCCGTCTTGACCATAGGCAATAACTGCATTATTGTTTAACTTTTTCTTGATAATCATTTCAAGCTCCTTCTGTCATTTGCTTACTCCTTTCACAATAAAAACGAAAAAAGGCCCACCAAACCATCATGATTTAGTAGGCCACGCCAGCTTTACCTGTAACTATCCCTATTCGTTTATAGCTATAGTATAACGCTTACAGAAAAATAAGCAAGTAAAATTTTAGGATATTTGATATTCTTTTTGTGAATTTTAGCGGTATCATTAATATTGAGACTTGTGACAATAAGGGGGAAGTAACTTGAATCATAAAATTGTAACTTATCCAGCAATCTTTAAACCGCTGGAAGATGATATTTATGTTATTAGTTTTCCAGATGTTAAGGGTGCGATTACTGAGGGACAAGGGTTAAAAGATGCGTTAAAAATGGCTGCAGACACCCTTGCAAGCAGATTATATAATAAGGTGACTCTGCCCAAAAGCAGTGTACCTGATGAAATTGAACTTGCTGATGATGGCTCGTTTGTGGTTTCGGTTTCTGCCGACCTCACAGAGGCATCACGTGACCGCATGGATTACCAAATTTAATAAAAAAAGACACCCTAAACATTAGGATGCCATTTTTTATTAACTTGTTCCAAGAGCAATTATACTTAAGGAACAAGTTAAGTATATTATAACAAAGGGAAATTTACAATAATTCTGTTTAAATGATTTAGTCCAATTTTAGCAATTATTTGTTATATAACATGATGTTAAGTGATGGAATTGCTAAGAAAAATTGACACTCACCCTTATAAAGTGCTATTTTTATAGAGGGAGAAAGTTTGGGGTGAAATATGCAAACAATTGAAAATTCCTTTCTGCAAGCATCTGTTGCCGAAAATGGCGCACAAATAACAGATCTTGTTTTAAAAAACGCCCAATTTGATTATTTTAAGGATAATAATGCGCAGCAAAAAATAACAATTGCTTTTCCAGCAATCAGCAGCGAAAAAGATTGGGCGGCTTTATTACCATGGACGGTTGTTGATAAGGGCGATACCCATGTCAGCCTTACTTTGATTGATACCAAAGAAAGCTATCAGGTTTTTCCGTATCATTTTGAAGTTGTGATTACGTATGAGCTTGAGGGCAATCAGCTGAAAGTCGGTTTCTTTTTACGAAATAATTCACATAAGGAGATGCCGTTTTCGCTGACAGCAATTGTTCCAATTATTGCTGGCTGGACCAGCAGTGGCGAAATTAATGGGGTTACGTTAACCAAAAAGAAGGACTACCAGCTGAAGCTCGCATCCGTAGACTTTGCTTTGGCTGTAAAAGACAAAAGTGTAATTGCTGCGGCTGATAATTTGACTTTGGCTGCCGACAGCAACCAGCGTTTTACTTTGACCCTAATGTTAAGTTGAAGAATGTAATGATTTTAATAAGATATCGAAAGCAAATCAGCAGTGATTTGCTTTTTTTGTTATAATACGTTCATTGTCAATTGACACACAGGTAATAATATGAAGAATAACGATAACCATCCGGGGAAATCTCGAGTTGAATTGCATGCGAAAGATTACCGCGTAAAGCATCGGGTTTTAATTCGCATTCTGGCAGTACTGGTAGCACTTGTTACTGCGACTGCTGTTTATTCAGCTTATATTTATTTTAAAACAAAAAAGACAGCCGACAGCGTGTATGACAATAACAATCGCGTTGAAATAAGGGACGGCGAATTTAACGGTAAAAATAAGTTTGCAGTGTTATTAATGGGCACGGATACGGGTGCGTTTGACCGCAAAGAAAAAATCGGCAACACCGATACGATAATTTTAACGGCAGTCAATCCTCAGAAGAAACGCTACACATTAATGTCAGTTCCGCGCGACACGATGGCGCAGATGGTTGGAACCAAAAATTTTCAGGCTGAAAAGATCAACGCGGCATACCCAATTGGCGGCGCCAAGATGGCAATGACCAGTGTTTCCAAACTGCTTGCAGTACCGGTTAAATATTATGCGATTGTCAACATGGAGGGGATTATGAAGATTATCCACTATGTTGGCGGAATTGATATCAGACCGACTTTGACTTTTGCCTACGGCGGATATTCTTTTCAAAAGGGACAGCTCACCCATATGAGCGGCGCAAGCGCCTTGGCCTATTCCCGCATGCGTTATGATGATCCTGATGGTGATTATGGCCGGCAAGCGCGCCAGCGGCAGGTAATTACTACTTTGGTAGAAAAAACCATCTCACTGAATTCGCTGTCCAAGATTGATGCAATTTTAGAAGCCATTGCCGGCAACGTGAAAACCAACCTAACATTTGATGCGCTGCGGCAGATTGTTCTTAATTACCGCGGCTGTGCCCGGACAGTTAAAAATGACTATCTCCATGGCAGCAATGTGACAATTGACGGAAGTGCATACCAAGTTCAGTCCACTACAGAGCTGCAGCGTGTTTCGGATTATTTACGCGGTGAATTAGGACTTAAGAAGCAGTTGCTGAATAATAATGAAACTTACCAAAATCAGCGCAATATTGCTAATGGCTTTAGTTTTAAAAATCCAACTGCACAAAATTATAATATTTACGATGATTATGTTGAAGAGGGTGATAATTAATGGCACGGGTGTGGTCAATTTTAATTGGTTACTTATTCGGCAATATCCTGTTTGCAATGATTATTGGCCGGTTTGTTTTTCACAGCGATCCGACCAAAGTGGGTTCGGGTAATCCTGGAACCGCTAATATTGGTGCCGTTTACGGCAAGAAATGGGGGGTCATCACCTGTCTGGGCGATTTTTTAAAAACCTTTCTGGCCTTGCTGCTTGTCTTTTTCCTTTTGCCAGGGAAAATTAATTTAGCATATGCTGGCTTAGGTGTAGTTCTTGGGCACTGCTTTCCCGTCTTAAACGATTTTAAGGGCGGAAAGGGCGTTGCGGTTGCTGCCCTCCTCGCCCTGATTTATGATTTACCGGCCGGAATTATCACCTTGCTGATCGCTTTATTTTTAATAATTATTATGAAAAATTTGACGATTCCGCCGCTGGTCTTTATTATTTTGTTTAGTGGCTATGAACTGGTAAAGATGCAGGAAGCAGGTGTGGTCTTTTCTTTGATTGCCATCATCATGGCCTGGCAATTTCGGCATGACCTTGTGGCTTTCTTTACGGGTCATGGCAAAAAAGTTGATATTTTGTCCACAATCAAAAAACGATGGGGCAGCAAGACTCAATCGTGAAACAGCAATTTTTAGTAGGGATATAAACTAGGAAAATGAATAAAAATAAGAAATCATCAACAGTCATTCAAATTATTTGTTTGCTCGCTGCGGCTTTCTTTATGCTGCTGCAAATGTATAGTTTTCGGGGAGCAGCAGGTAAGGCACATTTTGCGTTTTTGCGCTTTTTGCCGCAGATGGCCCATAATGCGACCTTAATTCTGGTACCCATGGTCTTTGGTGCGGTTTTCAGCAAGAAAAAAGTCCATCCAAGTGAAAGCTTTAGGTATTGGGCAATTGCCTTTGTCACGTTAATTGTCTATTACCTGCTCTTTTTCTTGAAATCTCCGTGGCACTTTAATATGTGGCGTGTTTTTGGGGCATTGTTTCCGATTATCACCAGCACTTCGGTTCTCTTGTCAGGCTTGATTTTTAGTCTGTTGGTGCAGCCGTCTTTGCTTGAACTGCAGCATAAGCTGACAACCAAGCAGAATTTATTGGTACTTAGCACTCTCAGCCTGCTGGGTTTTGCTCTCAGTGCTGGCACGCTTCCCTTTATTTACTCAATTTATGGCTTCTATTTGATTTTGTTCTTTGCTTGGGGCATGTTTTTAGCAAATGTTAAGGTTAGCGGCAAGCTGGTCAGATATTCAATTTTGGCCGGATTAATTTCCTTTGTTGTGGTTGTAATTGGGGTATCGGGTTTTGATGCCGTCTATTGGTCGCAAGTTATTGCCGGTAGTGGCGGTAACTGGAATAATCAATTCTTGAATAACCCGTCTTCACCATTTATGTTGCTGCTGGTTATTGCGGTTTTTCTTGTTTTCAAGAAAGTTATCGTCAGCTTTAATCAGGTTCAGCTGCGTTACCTTATTCCAGTAATTATCTTTATGGATGCGCCGATTTCAGCGTCATTCATGAACTCATTCCGCTTCACAGGTTCATCGCTTGTCAACAAAATGCTGATGATGATCCTGCTGCTGATTGTTGCAATTGCCTGGGGGCTGTTGTGCCACCAGTACTTGTTTAAACTGCAGCCGTTTGCGCAGATTGTGACTTATTTAGAGCACCATGACAATCTGGTTGAGGATTTACAGGTCGCTGCCAACAAAGTCTGGAAATGGCTGGTAGCTCATCGAATTAATCTTTACACATGGGCCTGGTTTTACATTCTGAGTTTTGCCTCGTTCTTAATTGAATCGGACAATTTTAGAATTCAGATCGGCACGGATAAGAATATTAACGCGATTGTATACCTGCTGGGCACGCACTTCTTTGCCATTATTTTAACAGCAATTTTCCTTGATGCCTTGTTCTCAATTCTGTACTTCGTGACGACACGCTACTGGACCTCTACTACCATTGTCAGCATTTTGGCTATTGGCTGGGCCGTTGCCAATAAAATTAAGCTGACGCTGCGAGCAGAACCAATCTATCCTTCAGAACTCAGTGAAATTGTCAATTGGCGCACGCTCTTGCCGATGGTGGGCAAGAAACTAGTCATCATCATTTTAGTGGCGCTAGTGGTTGTGGTTGCTATTGATGTTTTCCTTGAGTTGAAAGTTAAAATTCCAAAGAAAGGTTCGTGGAAAAAACGCGGTATTTGGGCACTTTTGAGCCTGCTGCTGTTTATGACGCCGTTGCGCTTTAACCATGACAGCGGAATTATTTACCGGATCAACCGGGGCTTTGACAATAAGCAGATCTTCAGAAACCCGGAACGTGACATTCAGGTTAACGGACCAATTTTAAACTTCTTGAATTATATAGACCTACAGGTCATGGATAAGCCGACCAATTATTCGAAGGCAGCAATTAATCGCTTGGATAAAAAATATCAGGGGGTTGCTGCCCAGATTAATAAGACGAGAAGCAATGACGTTGCTAAACAGACCGTGATTTTTAACTTGAGTGAGAGTTTTGTTGATCCTAGCACCTTCCCGGAGATTCGGATTGATAAAACTGCGCCAAATCCGGTTAAGTTTATCCAGTCGATGAAGCCACGTTCAACTTACGGAACGATGCTCAGTGCCGGTTATGGCGGCGGCACGGCCGACATGGAGTGGGAAACTCTGACAGGCTTTAACATGGGGATGTTTAAGTCCAGCCTGACACCTTATGTTCAAGTTGTTCCGAATTATGATTTTTACCCAACTATTGGAATGAACTTTAATTACAAGTCAGCAATTCACCCGTTTATTGGGACTTATTACTCGCGGGTGGAAGACTATCACCGCTTTAAGTTTAATAAGTTTGTCTATGTTGGTTCAAAATATCAAATAATTGACCAAAAGAAGTTAGGAAAGAATGAGTATAATTCCGACTTTACAACTTATGCTAACGGTTTGCGGCAAATCAATGCGCGTCAAGGCGGGCAGTTTATCAACCTGATCTCGATTCAGAACCATATGCCATATAATGATTGGTATCCGAAGAATGAATATCTGGGCAAGATCTCTGGTAAATTGTTTAATTCAGCAGCGGTTCGGGCACAGATGGAAACCTATGTGAAGGGAACTCAGTACACGGATCAGGCGGTCAAGAAATTTATTGGACAAATTGATAAAATTCAGAAACCAATCACGCTTGTCTTTTACGGCGACCATTATCCAAGTATTTTGTCACAGAGCTATACCACGGAATATCCGGTACAAATGCACTCAACGCGTTACTTTATTTATTCGAACAAGTACGCACGGGAACATGGTGCCAAGGAAAAACTAGGAACAAAAGAGAATGAGTTCGTTAATTCCAGTGATTTCATTGCCATGATGCTTGAGCAGACTAATTCGAAAGTTACGCCATACCAAGCTTTGCTGACGGAAATTCACCAAAAGCTTCCAGCTATCACAATTAACTTTGACGGCGGCAAGGGCTTTGAACTGGTTAATAAACGGGGCGAGATTGTCGATCCGAAGAGTTTGTCCAAGAAGCAACAAGCGATTCTGAAAGATTATGAGTTAATCCAGTATGATATGACTGCCGGGAAAGCTTATGGATTAAAGGCTAAGGGCTTTTACAAGTAATTTTTAATTACTACTGATTGCAATTTGTGATTGCTAACTTTGATTAGTTATACTATAATCATTATCATAAATGAGTAGTTGCTTAACTCAGTGTTAAAGAAAACTAGTGGTTGCTGGAAACTAGGCAGGTTAAGTTAATGAAATACTGTGGGGTTGTTCCCGTAAAAACTATTATGAGGCACCATTTGGTGCAAACGTGGGTGGTACCACGGCTAAGAGAAAATAATTTGGTCGTCCCTAGATTCTTCGGAATCTAGGGACGTTTTTGTTTTGACGGAGGAAAAAATGGCTAATTTTGATATTTTAGAAGATTTAAAATGGCGGGGTGCGATTAACCAGCAGACGGATGAAGAAGGCCTGCGCAAGTATTTGACGGATCATGATAATCTGGCTTTATACTGCGGTACCGACCCAACGGGTGATTCGCTGCATATTGGGCACTTGATTCCGTTTATGATTTTGAAGAGATTTCAGCTAGCTGGTTACCATCCTGTAATTGTTATCGGCGGCGGCACGGGGACAATTGGCGATCCCTCGGGTCGAAAATCCGAAAGACAGCTGCTCAGTGCGGAAAAGCTGCACGAAAATGAGATTGCCTTAACCAAACAGATGGAAAAATTGTTTGGTACAGAAAACTTTGAAATCGTCAACAATGCTGAGTGGCTTGACAAATTAACCTTAATTGAATTTTTGCGTGAGTTTGGCAAGCATTTTCAAGTCAACAATATGTTAAATAAGGATGTTGTTGCCAGTCGGCTTGAGAATGGTATTTCCTTTACCGAATTTTCTTACCAAATTTTACAGGCAATTGATTTTTATGAGCTGAATAAGGATTATGGTGTAGAAATGCAGATTGGCGGCAGCGATCAGTGGGGCAACATCACTGCCGGCATTGACCTGATTCACAAACTTCAGGGGCCCGAGCGGCAAGTCTTCGGCTTGACGATTCCGTTAATGCTTAAGGCCGATGGTACCAAGTTTGGCAAGTCTGCCGGCGGTGCGGTCTGGCTTGATCCCGAAAAGACGAGTCCGTATGAATTCTACCAGTTCTGGATTAACCAGGATGACCGTGACGTTGTGAAGTACCTGAAGTACTTTACTTTCCTCAGTCATGAGGAAATTGATGCGTTGGCTGAACAGGTGAAGAAAGAACCGTGGAAACGGGCTGCACAGAAGAAATTGGCGGAAGAAGTTACTAAGTTTGTCCATGGTGAAGCCGGCTTAGCAGAAGCGCAAATGATCACTGATGCATTATTCTCTGGCGATATTAAAAACTTGTCGGTCAAGCAAATTGCCGAAGGTTTGAAGAGTGCTCCGAGTGCGGAATCCGGGTCGGAAAGTAAAAACATTGTTGACTTTCTGGTTGATACCAAGATTGAGCCATCAAAGCGGCAGGCCCGTGAAGACGTGCAAAATGGGGCAATTTATATTAATGGTGACAGGCAGCAGTCAGTCGACTTTGCGGTTGATCCTAGTGCAGCTTTTTCCGGGCAATATGTCATTGTCCGCAAGGGTAAACGTAATTATACATTAGTGACAATTAAGTAAAATAAAAGGCGTTCTCGCAACAGAGAATGCCTTTTATTAATGCTGCTTTTTGTGATATAGATCTTGTTCAATTGTAAAGCGCGGTCGTTTTTTAACTTCATTAAATATTTTGCCGACGTATTCGCCAATCACGCTGATACAGATTAATTGAATACCGCCTAGGCCCCAGATTGAAATCATGAGTGATGACCAGCCCGACACCGTGTTGCCCGTTATTTTTTGAATAATGGTATAGATTAATAAGAACAAAGCGATTAAAACGATGATGAAGCCCAGCCCCATGATTAACTTGATCGGAACAATTGAAAACGAGGTGATGCCGTCTAAGGCCAACCCCAACATTTTACGCAGCGGATATTTTGATTTACCGGCAGCCCGTTCCTCACGCCGGTAGTAGACCTTGGCTGATGGAAAACCAACTAGCGGAACCAGGCCGCGCAGGAAGAGATTGCGTTCTTGATACGACAAGAGGGTGGCTACAGCGCGCTTACTTAATAATCGGAAGTCTGCTGCATCCGGAATCATTTTTACGCCCAACCAATTCATTAGTTTATAAAATAATTCTGCTGATGCCCGCTTAAAATGGCTATCGCTTTTACGGTTATTGCGCACACCGTAAACAACGTCAGCGCCTTCGTAATATTTTGCAACCATTTGTTTAATTACTTGCGGATCATCCTGCAGGTCAGAATCGATTGTGACGACCATGTCCGAGTCGCTGGTGGTTGTTAATCCGGCGAGCAGCGCTCCTTGGTGGCCAAAATTACGGCTGAGTTTAACACCAGAAATATGTTCGCTGGTACAGAACTGCGTGATTAGTTGCCAGGTATTATCGCGGCTGCCGTCATCAACAAAGACGACTTGACTGCTATCGGCAATTTGTTTGTCGGTAATTAATTGCTCAACAACCTCTTTTAAAACTGGTTCAGACTTGGGTAAGACTTCCTGTTCGTTGTAACAGGGGACAACAATACTTAACTTTTTTAGTGACACCCTTTTACCCTTCTTTCATGTATTTTAGATAGAACTACTTGCACTCCCAGTGAAGCGAAGATGATTAAAATTGGTGTGAATTCGATGCGGTATCTGCCCTGCACCTCAATTATCAGTTGTGCTGCGGCATAGGCAAAAAGAGTTAGCAACAGTAGGTAGGATTGGACTGGCATTTTTTTACGCAGTCCCGCTATCGCAGCAATAAAAAGCAGCAGCATTTCAATGGCATTAACTGCAAACGCGACATCGATCAGCAATTGGTAAAGCTGCTGGCTGTGATTCTTCCTGAATAATGTGTAGTCAAGGCTGTTTGATGGATAGGCCCACAGCAAATAAAACTTGTTGATCAGTAAACTAAGCCACTGGTGCTGCCGATTTAGCTGCTGCACGTTTTTCTTAACCACATCCCGCTCTTTTGTCTGCATTGTACGGCGGCGGCTGTGCTGGTTAAACTGCTTGCTGATGAAAGCCTTGTTGGTGCCGTTGGAACGGTAATTTAGTCCCATTACTAGTTTCCATTCGGGATCGCGGTTACTGAGGCCATACTCATTTAATCCGGAGTGTTTAACTGCACCGGCTAGGCAGGTTGTCAGCAGAAAGTAGACGGCAGCGAAGGCAATGATGCGGCCGCAACTACGCAATTTATTTTTTGGAAGTGCAAGCAAGCGGTAAACCACACCGAAAACGACAATTCCGGCAATAAAAATTATTCCTAAGGGCCGCAGGTAGTTGGCTAGAGCGAGAGTGATTCCGGCAGCTGGCCAACTGAAACGGTGATCGTCAATAATCAGGATTAAAGTCAATAAGAAAAAAATCAACCCAATATACTGGTCGGTCACACGGTTGTTCAGAACAAACCATTCGAGGTTAATCCCTAATAGAAAAACGCTCCAGCGGCTGACGGTTACTTTGTGAAACAGTTTTTGGGATAAGCAATATGTCAGCAGCAAAATAATTAACTGATAGAACACATTTAACAGCTGCACAATCCGGATATGTGCCCCAAATAATTTCACAATCAGCATAACATAAGACAAAAAACCTGTTTGGTAGGCCCACTTGGCAAAGTAATCATTGTCTGTCTGATAAAGCGGCTGCCCTTTTAGTACTTTGATACTGGACTGCCAAAATTCGCCGTAGTCACTATACTGCACGGTTGGTGTGATGTGAAGCCAGAAAATGAAAATAAGAGCAAATAAAAGAAGTAATCCCAGTAAAACACAACGGTTGTAGTTAGGCTGATCGGGAATTTTTGCTAAGAGATAGCAGCAGCCGCTGATCGCGATGAAGCCGCCAATTAAACAAATCAGGAAGATGATTAGTGAGCGTGAGCTAAGGTGCAGACCTTGCTCTTGGATAAATTTAATCCAGTAATTTCCAATGCCGATAATGATTATTCCACTGAAAAGCACTAGGCAGATTTGAAGAATTTTGCTGACCCAGAATGTAATTTTTTGTCCCATTTTATTTCGCTCCTTAAAGTTTATTTATTTGAAGATTTGCTTTTAAAAATAAAGATTTTGCTGAAAAGGTAGTTGGCGATGACAACGATGACATTGTCAATCAGTTTTACCCAGAACGCATTTTTATGCATGATGCCGATGCCCACCTTTAAAATGGCAAAATCCATCAGGAGACTTAGGATGCGCCAAAAGAAAAACGAACCGGCTTCTTTCCAGACATCCTTACTTGTTTTCTGATGGGAGTCAAATACGTATAATTTGTTTGTGACGTAGGCAAAAATAACGGATAGGAGCCAGGCAATGAAAGTTGCCAGCTGGTAACCAATTAGATGCTGCCATGTGTATAGGTAATTAAAAACCAGCAGGTTAATTAGGGTGGTTAATCCGCCAGATAATAGGTAAGAAAATATTTGCCAATATTTTTTGATTAGATTTATGATTTTCATTTATCCCGTTTTGCTAATTCCTTTATCAATAACTAATAACAATCTTACTCTTTAACTTTTGCAAAAAAAAGAATAATTAGTCCTTTTTATCTGTACAAATTGACTAGCAACAAAATAAATTCGATATAAATCTCGGTTTAAATAAGCTATAATTAACTAAATAAAAAGATTGTAATTCTTGGTTGAAAGTAGGAGTGAAAGGGATTTTGAATGATTACTAAAGCAGAAAAGAAGTTTATTGATGCGTTGCTGCAGAAAAAGCAGCTTATTTTTGGAATTATAATTACTTTGTTGTTTGTAATAATTAGGCTGACGCTGTTTAATTTTAAATCAGGTGACTATATTTTCTATTTGAAACCCTGGTACAAAGCTATCAGTGGTTTAGGCGGGCTGGGAGCACTGCGCACACAAATCGGTGATTACAGCGTGCCGTACCAATTTGTGATAGCCCTGTTTACGTATTTGCATGTCAATGATTTATATTTGTACAAGCTGCTTTCCGTCGTGTTTGACTTTGTTTTGGCGTTTTTCGCTGCTAAACTGGTCACAAGCGTTAATAATAAAATTAACTTCTTAGTTCCTTATTCATTAGTGCTGCTGCTGCCGACTGTCATCCTGAATTCGGCAATGTGGGCTCAAGCCGACTCAATTTATGCCGGCTTTTTGATGATTGCGCTTTGGTTATTATTTATCAGCAGGTACGGCCTTTCTTTTGCTTTTTTAGGAGTTGCAATTGCTTTTAAGCTGCAGGCAGTGCTTCTGGTGCCATTTTATTTATTGGTTTATTTAATACGCAAAGATTTCAGTATTTTTAATTTCCTTATCTCGCTGCTTTCCCTTTATCTTTGCAACCTTCCGGGCTTTATTTTTGGCAGGAGCATTCTGACACCGTTTAAGGTTTATCAAACTCAGACGGTGGAATTTAAGGGGCTTTTTTTCAACCTGTTCAATTTTTCAACCTTTTTCTATAATTCAAAGTATGCATTGGGGTTAGACAATTACGGGATGCTGCGGAATTTTATGATTCTGTTGACCTTTATTATTTTGCTTTGCGGTTATCTGATAATTTTAACTAAAATGAATACCGGTGACATGTATGGCGAAAAATTTGTTGTTCTTGCTGCCTGGACTTTTTGGACCTGCACAATGTTTTTGCCGTCCATGCATGAGCGCTACGGTTACTTTGCTGATCTGCTGCTGGTTTTACTAGCAATTAATAATCGTAAAGTCCGGCCGCTTGCGGTAATTTCAGTTTTAGCGAGTTTGGCTGGCTATACCAAGTTTTTGCTGGGGATTAATTATGATAGCGGCTTAATGTTTGTGATTGCTGCCTTGGAGTTAGCTTCCTACCTCTGCTTCACGGAATTGGTTTTATCGAAAAAGGACCATGTTAAGTTAAATTAATTGGGAAGGGTTCTTTGTTTGGAGAAAACAAATGCTTGAACTAGCTGGTTTACGAAATGTTCCCAAGATTGCTGCACCTTGTAATTTGGGAAAAGTATTGGTGAAAACAGCACAAAAAGAAAATTTTTCTATTCAGGATGGCGATATTCTGTGTGTTGCTTCCAAAATTTGTTCAAAGGCACAAGGTAATATAGTTGATTTAAAAAAGATTAAGCCAAGTAAATTAGCAGAAAAAATTCATCAGCAAATGCCAAGAAAGGATGCCAGGCTGATCCAGGTGATTTTAGAACAGACCCAAGATGCGACGGGCAAACGCTTAGATCTTGCGGATAATTATCTTGGCGCTTGGCTGCCGAACGGCTTGTTTTTAACTAGCGGCGGTGTGGATAAGGGTGAAAATAAAACAGCGATTACTTTGCCTAAGGATTGCGACGCTGCTGCCAAGGAAATCGGCACAGCATTTTTTACAGCGACAGGTAAAAGAGTTGCGGTCATCATCACAGATAGCGATGGGCGGATTGATAAAAAAGGTGCGACGCAAATTGCGGTTGGTCTCTATGGAATAAAGGGCTTGCGTGTTTCTAATGACGGAAAAAAGAAAAATATTGAAACTTTGTGTGACATGCTGGCGGCTGCGGCTGGTTTAATCATGGGACAGCGTGGAACGAGTATTCCGGTTGTGCGCATTCGCGGCCTTGATTATTCTTTTACGGAAAATTCAGGGCTTGCTGATGTAGTAAATTAAAATTGTTCAAAATGATTCAAAATCGTTCAAATTCATTCATTTTCGTTCAAAATCGTTCAAAAAATCTAACGCAGTGAAATAATAAATTGCCAAGAAACGAAAATGTGAACTTCTTATAAAAAGCATTTACTGCAACTTCTTTAAGCAAAACTCCTATAATAGATATATTGCACTGACTCTTAAACACGATCTCTGGATCGCGGGTAAGGGTTATTTGTGCATGCTGTTTTGAGAATAGGGAGTTGAAAAATTTGCACAAAGAAAAGCAAAAAAGTAGTTGGTTTTTACGATATACGGCCTTTGTTATTGCATTAGGCGGGTTTCTTTTCGGCTATGATACGGGGGTGATTAACGGTGCGCTCACCTTTTTGAGTGCGCCTGACCAGTTAAATCTGACATCATCGCAGCAAGGACTTGTTTCCAGTTCACTTGTATTGGGATGCGCTTTTGGTGCCATGGCTGTGGGGAAATTGGCTGATAATGTTGGCCGGAAGAAATTGCTGCAGTGGATTGCGGTGATTTTTACAGTTGCCACCTTGGTCTGTTCGCTTGCGGTTAATTCTTGGATGTTAATCGGTTCACGCTTTATCTTGGGATTATCGGTTGGCTGTGCTTCAAGTCTGTCGCCCTTGTATTTAAATGAAGTTTCTCCAGATAAACTAAAGGAAGAAAATGTTAATAAAAATTCCAAGGCAATCGTTTTTGGCCAGTTGACGGCTTTTACAGTTAACGCAATTTTGGCCACGATTTTTCCAACATGGCATCCGGTTTGGCGGATCATGATGGCGGTTGCGGCAATTCCAGCGTTCTTGTTATGGGTATTATCCTTCAATCTGCCCAATAGTCCCTTCTGGCAGTTGCTTGAAGGGGCACGTAATTCTGCTAAGAAAACTTTTGCTAAGCTAGGCTTTCCTAAACTGGATGTGCACGAGGCAATCAGTGAGGCCAAGCAAGCGATTCGTGCTAAAGAAAAGACTTTTTCATGGAAAAAAGTCCTTAAAAACCGCTATATGTTGTACTTGCTGCTTGCAGGGATTGCCATTGGTTTTGTTCAACAGGCATCGGGAATCAACACGGTCATGTATTACGGCACAGTTTTGCTGGAAAAAGTCGGCATGGGTGCCGGTGCATCTCTTTACGGTAATATTTTGATTGGTCTTGTTTCGTCACTGGCGATAACCCTGGGAACAAGAATTTTAGCCAATTTTTCGCATCAGCGTTTGCTGGTTGTTGGATTGTGCGCCAATGTTGTTACTTTAACGGTGCTGACTTTGGTGATGCGGTCAAAATCATTGCCGCAAAGTGAGATCAATGTTTTGGTTTTGCTGCTTTTGGCCTTGTTTTTATCTACCCAGCAAGGCATTGTCAGTCCGGTGACATATCTGTTATTAGCAGAAATTTTTCCGCAGCATTTAAAAACGGCTTTTAATTCGATTGGAACCGCGGTGATGTGGATTACCAATTTTGTTATTAGCCTAATTTTCCCAGTGTTGATGAATGCACTAGGAACCGCAGGCGTATTTTTCGTCTTTGCAATTGCCAATTTTGGTTGTGCTCTTATTACCGAAATCATGGTGAATCCACGACTGGTTAAAAAGGCGCGTGAGAAGTTGTCGTAGTGATTTACTTCTAATAAAAAACTATATATACTGATTATATGTGATAAAATAATATATAAAAATGTCAAATTATAATGTTCTAGTCAAGAAAATATCAAATTTTTCAGGGGGAAGGATAGAAAAAATTTGCTTGCAGTACATTAAAAATATTTTATGATTAGCATAGAAAATTGATAGGTTTTAAAAGAGGGTCGGTATGTCAAACGATGTAATTATGTACAATACTGAAGATGGTGAAACACAAATTGAGCTTCATCTTCGAAATAAGACAGTCTGGTTGTCGCAATTGGAAATTGCCGAGTTGTTCCAGACTTCAAAGCAAAATATTAGTAAACATATTAAAGTAATTTTGGATGATGGTGAACTGGATGAAAAGGCAACTGTCAACTATCAGTTGACAGTTCAAAATGAAGGTAACAGACAAATCTCTAGAAGTATTGCATTTTATAATTTAGATATGATTTTGGCAATAGGCTATCGTGTGCGTTCAGCGCGGGGGGCACAATTTAGGCGATATGCATCTACTGTCCTAAAGGATTATTTAATCACAGGAGCGGCTTTAAATACTGCTAAATTGATAGATAATTTGGATTATTTCAAAAATTTACAGAAGCGAATACGTGATATTCGCTCAAGTGAGCGCCTGTTTTATCAACAAGGTTGTTACTATAAGTAATTATATACATCAAAGGGAATTAGATAAAAAATTACTGATAGTAGAGGTAATTTACATAACTGCATTAACTTACACTTTTGTCCTTGCTTTTAAAGTTTTTCTTTTATTGTTTGCAATCTTTCTAGTAATAGTATTTATAGTTGCAATAGTTGAAATTCCCTTCGATTATAAGAAAATAAAACGAAATAAAGATTTTGATTCAAAGTATAATTCAGATTGAGTTGAAATTTTTAGATATAACAATAGGAGCAAGTATTATGGAAAAAGCTAAATGGATTGTAATAGATAGTTTGAAGACACTATCATTTTGGGTTTTGCTTGGATCAATCTTTTGCTTTATTGATGGCATTAATTCGCAAAACAAGACGCTGATATGTTGGACAACAATACTAGTCATTGTAGCCACATACGACTTTATAAAAGATCTAATAAATATATGGCATAAAGAAGTTGTGTTGCAAAAACAGTCAAATAAAGTAATGGATAAAATTAATAAAAACTAGCTATACCAGTTGTAGCTTGTTTAAGCAGTTCACAGATCATGTACAGAAACACGTAAGCGTACTAGTGAGATCTGATCAGTCACAGGTGCAAAAAGCGGTCCTTAGGGATCGTTTTTTGATGCAACAAAACAACCACTAACGTTACATAATTAGTGGTTGTTTTTTCAATTCATCCTATTTTGCTATATTATCTTTAAATCAATCCGTCCTTGACCAAACATTCCGCGATTTCGACCGTGTTCCAGGCTGCACCTTTTAGCAGATTGTCGGAAACAACCCACATATTAAAGGCGCCCGGATTTTCCGCGTCAGCACGCAGGCGGCCAACAAAAGTTTCCCGCTTGCCAGCAGCAGTTAACGGCTGCGGATAAAGCTGCTCGTCGGGATCATCCTGAACGACAATTCCTGGGAAACCTTCTAAAACGCGGCGCAAGTCGCTTGGCTTGGCCGTCTTGTCGTCAACCGTGAAGTAAACAGATTCGCCGTGACCCAGTTCAACGGGTACCCGCACACAGGTGGCAGTGACCTTGATTTCTGGGCTGTCCATATCATCCAACATGATTTTCTTGGTTTCGTGAATCATTTTCCATTCTTCATGAGTATAACCATCTGGTTCAAACACATCAATTTGCGGTAATAAATTAAATGCCAAAGGATAGTGGTGTGCCTCACCTTTGACCGGGGTGATTTCGGCAGTCATTGGTTCATTATTTAAGCGCTGCTGCGCCTGGTGCAGCAGTTCATTCCACGCTGCCTGGCCCGCTCCGGAAACAGCTTGGTAAGTTGAAACGATTATCTGTTTTAAGCCATAAGCCTGCCGGATCGGTTCCAATGCCAATACCATTTGAATAGTTGAACAATTAGGATTGGCAATGATGCCGTGATGCTTTTTTAGTGCCTGGCGGTTAACTTCAGGAATGACCAATGGCACTTCGGGATCCATGCGGAAAGCGCTAGTGTTATCAACGCAGACCGCCCCGTTTTTAACAGCAATTGGCAGAAATTTTTGTGAGACACTGCCGCCGGCAGAGGCCAACACTAGATCAACATTCTTGAATGAATTGGGGGTCGTTTCTTCAACCGTCAGCTCCTGATCCTTGAATTTCAATGTTTTTCCGGCCGATCGTTTTGAAGCCAGTAGTCGCAGATTTTTTACGGGAATGTCTGATTGGGCCAATTGACTGATGAGCCTGCCGCCCACTGCGCCGGTCGCTCCTAGAATCGCAACATTATAACCATTCATTGTAATTACTTCCTTATTATTTATTTAAAAAATTCTTGATGCGGCTTAATGCCAGTTGAATATTTTCTGGACTGGCTGCATAAGAAAAGCGGATATAACCTTCGCCGCCGTTGCCGAAAACACTGCCGGGCACGCAGCCGACAAGTGCTTTGTGTGCCAGTTGTCTGGCGAATTCCATGTCATCATCATGATATTGCTGCGGAATTTTAGCAAAAAGATAAAATGCGCCTTCTGGAGGGATGACCTTGAAACCTAAGTCAGTTAGACCCGTACTCATTAGTTCCTGCCGCTTGCGGTAAATTTTGACTGACTCTTTAGGATCCTGATCGCCCTTAACTGACAATGCTTCGGTTGCGGCTGCCTGGGTTGCATTAGGTGAAGTCGTTACCAGCAAGCCGTGAATTTTAGCAAATGATTTCGCAATTGCCTGCGGTGCTGCAATGTAGCCCACACGATAGCCGGTCATTGCGTGCGACTTGGACAAGCCGTTAATTAAAATTGTTCGTTCCGGAATGTCTCGGGCAATAGAATAGTGTTCCATTCCGTAGACTAGCTCGCAGTAAATTTCGTCCGCAATTACATAGAGTTGGTGCTGCTTGAGAATGGCAGCCAATTCTTTGAGCAGCTTAGCCGGATATTCCCGGCCGGTAGGATTGTTCGGGTAATTTAAGATGATGCCTTTTGCCTGGGGATGTTCTGCCAAGGCCCGCTTCAGGTCTTCCGGCTGCAGCAAGAAATCGCTGCCAGAGGTATCAAGCACCACCGTTTTTGCTCCCAATAAATCTAACAGGGAAAAGTATAGGGCATATGACGGTGCTGGCACTAAGACCTCATCGCCTGGATTAAAGAGGGAGAAAAAGGTTGCTGCCAAGGCTTCCGTTGCCCCAACCGTAACGATAATTTCTGAATCAGGGTCATAATCCAGGTTTTGTTTCCGTTTTAAAAAAGCGCTGATTGCTGCCCGCAGTTTGGGATTGCCGGTAGGTTTGCCGTAATGCGATTCGTTGTTGGCAATGCTGGCAATTGCCGCCTGTTTGACATGTTCCGGTGTATTTAAATCCGGTTCGCCCAAGGTTAGTTTAATGATTCCCGGAATATCGGAAATTTCTTGGTCAAACTTACGGATACCTGATGGTTCTGTTCCGGCTAATAGCCGGCTTTGTATTTCTTCTAAATCTATTGCTAATTCTGGCATGATAAGCCTCCTTATTGATTACTAAAGGATATTTTCTAAGCCAATGACTAATCCCGTTAGTTGCATAACATTTTTTAACGCAAGTTCAACTCCGTGCATAAAGGAATGGCGGTCAAATGAATCTTGCCTGATGGTTAAAGCCTCGCCGTCGCCGCCAAACAGCACCTGTTCGTGGGCGATATAGCCGGGCAGACGCACAGAGTGGACGGGAACGCCGTAGCAGTCTTTGCCGCGGGCAGCGTTATCGTTAAAATTGGCCTTGACCTTGGGATCACGGCTTTGGGCAATTACTTGTGCAGTTTTGAGTGCGGTTCCCGAAGGTGCATCCTGTTTATCTGCGTGGTGCATCTCAATAACTTCGGCATCGGGAAAGTAGGCCGCCGCGATTTGGGCAAATTTCATTAATAAAACTGCAGATAGCCCGAAGTTAGGGGCAATGAGCCCGCCGACCTTGTTTTGCTTAGCCAGGGCAGTCAATTCTGCTACCTGATCATCGGTTAGGCCCGAGGTCCCAATCACGGGGCGAATTTTATGTTCAAGGGCAAACTTGGTATTTTCATAAACCGCACTTGGCACCGTAAAGTCAATCCAAACATCATATTGGCCGCTAATGGCCGCTAGAGTTTGAAAAATTTTAACGTCTTGGTTTAAGTGATAATCACTTGGCTTGGTGCTTGCCAGTTTGGGAGCAAAGACAGCAGTTACTTGGTAACCGGGCATTGACTGCACTAATTCGACTGCCTGCTTACCCATGGCACCATTAAAACCGGCAACTAAAACCTTAATCATTGCTTTCTCCTAATTCTAAAACTATTGGCTGGTGTAAGTCGTCGTGCGGCATCCCCAGTCGATGTGCTAATTGCTGTTCTTCTTTGGCAGTTAGGTCAACAATCGGTAGGCGGCAGCCGCCTGTATGGAAGCCTTGCGCATTTAACAGTGCTTTAACTCCAGATGGGGACGGGAACATGAACAAGGCATCCATCTTAGGGGTCAACTTGCGCTGCCATGCGCCTGCTTCGGCAACATTTCCTGCCTCGAGAGCGTCATACATCTGCCGCATCTGGTCGCCGTAAACATGTGAAGCAACCGAAATAATTCCCTGCGCCCCGATTGCCTTGGCGGCTAACGATTGATCATCTTCGCCGCTGTAAACTAAGAAACCTTTAGGTGCATGTTCAACCAAATATTCCAGGTCTTCAATTGTCGTACACTGCTTAACGCCGATAATTTTCGGATTTTTAGCTAATTCTAAAATCGTCTCGTTAGCCATAGTTACACCAGTGCGGCCGGGAATATTATAAATGATGATTGGCAGCGCCGAATTATCAGCAACTGCCGTGTAATGAGCCAGCATCCCGCGCTGATTAGGTTTGTTATAGTAAGGAACAACCACCAGCAGTGCGGTGATTCCGTCAATCTGATTGACCCGCCTGCTTAGATCAATTGTTGCCTGGGTATTGTTTGAGCCGGTTCCTGCCACGATCGGAACGCGTCCGTCAACGATCTCGACAAATTTTTGGTAAAGGGCCACTTTTTCATCGTTGGTCAAGGTCGCAACTTCACCGGTTGTTCCGCCAACGATAAAGCCCTGGCTGCTGTGGTCAATCAGGTGGTTGACCAGCTCGGATAAACCAGCATAATTAATTGTTCCGTCTTCATTAAAAGGGGTAATGATTGCCGTTAAAATTTCGGCGTCTTGTAATAACATATTTTTGCCTTTCTACATCTAAATTAATCAATCTTGCATTCTTGTCTTTAAAAAACTGATCACGGTATTCATTCCGGGCATGATTGCTGCCTCGTCTGGGGCAAAAGTTGCCGAATGAAGTGCACCGTGTTTGCCGACACCCAGCCAAAACATGGCACCGGGAATTTTGCTTAACAGATAGCCGAAGTCTTCTCCGGTCATGGCTGGTGCGGTTTCAACATAAGTAATTTCCGGCTGCTTTTTTAAGAAAGAGATCAGTTTTTTAGTTAAGTGCTGATCATTTTCAACGGGAAAGTAACCTCCCTGATTAAACTTGATCTTAACTTGGGCCTGGTAGCTGGTGGCGATTCCCTGGGCTACTTCATCCAAGCGTTGTTTGATCTGTTCAATGACTGTCTGGGTTAATCCGCGGATGGTTCCTTCGATGTGCGCATAACCGGCAATCGCGTTGCGCACGCTGCCAGCCCGGATCTTGCCGAGGGTAATTACCCCGGCCTTGAGCGGATCAATGCTGCGGGAAATAATGGTTTGCACCTGGCCGATGAATTGGCCCGCGGCCACGATCATGTCATTAGCATTTTGGGGATAGGCTGCATGACCATCCTGTCCGTAAAAATCAACGTCGATTTCGGTTGTCCCAGCAAAGAGTGTGCCCAGTCTAGTGCCAATTGTGCCGGTGTCAAGCTCGGGCGTGTCGTGCAGGGCATAGATTTCGTCTACGGCAAATTCTTTGCTAAAAAGCTGCTTGTCGTATGCCAGTTTTGCACCGCTTTCGCTTTCTTCGGCCGGTTGAAAAAAGAATACAAGGTTATCACGGGGCTGGTTGGCTGCAAAGTAGCTCAAAGCCCCAACTGCAACCGTCATGTGCAGGTCATGCCCGCATGCATGCATGACACCGGGATGAGTTGACGAATAGGGAAGCCCGGTGTCTTCCGTGATTGGCAGTCCGTCAATATCTGCCCGGTAGCCAATGGTTTTTTGCGGCTGCTTTCCCTCTACGTGAACCATAATTGCGGTTGGCAGTTCAGGAAAGGTCTTAACTGTCAGATAGTCTTGCGGCATGTCCTGGATTGCGGTCAACAATAATTTTTGCGTTTGCTTTTCTTTCAGAGCCAGTTCCGGAATTTGGTGTAATTTGCGCCGAATCTGAATCAGATCTTTTTCTGTAAGCTGGGTCATTTTCACAATTTCCGCAGCTTAGACTCTAGGCCGGTCTTGCTTTTTGTTTCAGCATCCACCTGCTTGATAACCTTGGCCGGCACACCCGCGACGACGGTATTAGGAGCCACATCTTCAGTGACGACGGCTCCGGCCCCGATCACGGCATTGTTACCAACCTGAACACCTTCAAGCACAACGGCGTTGGCCCCAATTAGGACGTTATCGCCAATGGTAACGGGCTTAGCAGAAGCCGGTTCAATCACGCCAGCTAAAACAGCGTTGGCGCCAAGGTGAACATTTTGCCCGACAATGGCTCTGCCGCCGACGACGGCGCCCATATCGATCATTGAATTAGCACCAATTTCAGCGCCAATATTGATGACTGCGCCCATCATGATCACGGCCTGGGTTCCGATTTTTACCTGGTCGCGGATGATGGCACCGGGTTCAATCCGGGCATTGATTTTTTTAAAATCAAGCAGAGGAACCGCCGAATTGCGGGCTTCATTTTCGATGTGATAAGCACTGATCAAGTCTGCATTGCTTTTCAAAAAGGGTTCAACTTCATGCCAATCCCCAAATAAGATTCCGACCCGCTCGTCTAAAAAGGCCTGAATGCTGTCGGGAACGGATAGATTCTGTAAATCCCCCTTGAGGTAAACCTTAACGGGTGTTTTTTTGCTTGCATTGCCGATAAAATCAATAATTTCCTGTGCATTTTGTCCCATTGTTAACTCCTTATTCATAATCTAGGTCTAACCTAGTTAAATCGCTGCTGTTTTCTCGTTTGACTACCAATTTGGCTTGACCATCTTCGGCAAAAACCACGGCCGGTCGGCCCACCCGGTTATAATTGGAGGCCATTGAATAACCGTAAGCTCCAGTCGCCAGGACGGCTAAGATATCGCCCGGGGCATTGACCGGCAGTTCCTGTTTTTCTATTAAAATATCGCCCGATTCGCAATAACGGCCGGCAATAGTTACCGTTTCATGGATCTTGCCCAAGGGATTGTTGGCTAAAACAGCCCGGTACTGCGCCTGGTAGAGCGCGGGGCGGATATTGTCGCCCATTCCGCCATCGACACTCAAGTAAGTGCGTACACCAGGAATTTCTTTGCGTGCTCCAATCGTGTAGAGGCTGTAGCCGGCTTCGCCGACAATTGACCGTCCGGGTTCAATCCAGACTGCCGGCAGTTTCAACGAAGTATTGGCAATTTCGTCTTTTAAGGTTTTCGCCATGCTGGAAACGAAAGCTGCGGGTTCAAGCGGCTTGTCTTCCGCAGTGTACTTGATGCCGAAGCCGCCGCCGAAGTTTAAAACTTGTGGCTGGTAGCCGTATTTTTCGTACCAGGTATTGGCTAGCTGGACCATTTTTTTGACCAGTGCGGTGAAGCCGTCCACTGCCATGATCTGTGAACCGATGTGTGCGTGGTAGCCAAGCAAATTAAGATGTGGATTAGCCAGAACCAGTTGCAGGGCTTTTTCCGCTTGACCGGAGGCAAGGTCAAAGCCAAATTTGCTGTCCACCTGTCCGGTTTGGATGTATTCATGGGTATGAGCCGAGATGCCGGGGGCTAGCCGCAGCATGACATTTACTCGCGTGTTTTTATTGTCCAGCAATTGGGCAAGTAATTCTAATTCATAAAAATTATCGATGATAATAGTCCCCACGTGCTGCTTAAGTGCCAATTCCAGTTCCGCGGGGGTTTTGTTGTTGCCGTGAAAGCTGATATTTTTCATCGGGAAGCCAGCCGCTACCGCGGTCATTAATTCACCGGCGGAAACAACATCAAGGTGACCGTGTTCTTGGGCGACAACCTGATCGATTGCCTTGACGGAGAAGGCTTTACTGGCATAGCTGATGGCATATTTTAACCCGGTTTGGGCAAAAGCGCGATGCAGCTGCCGAAATTGTTTGCGAATTTGGCCGACATCGTATACATATAGCGGTGTCCCAAATTCTTTTGCTAGGGTAAGCGCATCGCAGCCGCCGATTGTTAAGTGTCCCTGTGAATTTACTTTGACCAAGTTTTGTCCCTCCGAAATTAGCTAATAAAAAAGGTTCTTTTGTTTGCGCTGAAACAAAAGAACCTGATTAATTTATCTGGTATCAATTTGTCGGAAGCGCTCCGTAGAATTCTACGACAGTCCATAGCTTATTCACCTATGACCCAGCTGCTAATCCAAGCTTGTGAATTAACGCTTCGGCAGCTCTCCCTTTCAGTTAGCTTCTCGGCCAAGCAAAGCTCCGCTAACTTACTGATGATCGTTGCGACCTCTTCGATTGCATAAATATTATATTATTTTTACATCACTGTCAATAATATTAAGAAAAAACTTTGCCATTTGTTAAAAATAAAAAATAATTGAGTTGCAGATTATAAAATTAATGCTAAAATGCAACTTAACTTTTCAGGTTTTGAAAAATAATAAGTTTTGTAAAAGGAATTGACAAAATGAAAGTAGTTAAGTTTGGTGGCAGCTCGCTGGCGGATGGGCCGCATTTTGAAAAAATAATTGATATTATTCAGGCTGATCCCGCCAGGCAGATAATTGTGACATCGGCACCGGGCAAAAGGTCTGCTTCCGACAATAAAGTGACCGATCTGTTAATTACATATGCGAAAATGGTTCTGCAAAAACAGGATGTGGCAGAAATCCGCCAGCAGATTTGGTGGCGTTATCAAGCAATTGCTGATTATTTTTCTGTTGGTGCAGAGGAACTGGCACCGTTAAAACAGGTTTTATGGCAATTGGCGGAAAATGAATATCCTGATGCGGAATATTTACTGGCTGCTTTTAAGGCGCACGGCGAGATTTTGAATGCAAAACTGTTGAGTCTGGTTTTACAAAAATTAGGGGTGAAGGCACATTTTGCCAGCTGCGGTGAACTAGGGATTAGAGTCACGCCTGTTCCCAGTGATGCGGCAGTCTTAGACGATACCTACCGCAATTTGGCAAATTATCAGCTGCCAGAAGGCTGTCTGGTTGTTCCCGGTTTTTACGGTCTTACGGCTGCCGGGCAGATTGCAACTTTTTCTCGGGGCGGCTCTGATATCACGGGAGCGATTTTGGCCCGCGGGTTCAAGGCAGACGTTTACGAAAACTTTACCGATGTTGATGCGATTTATGCGGTTGATCCCAGAATCGTGGCTCATCCGCAGCCGATTGCCAAGATGACATACCGGGAGATGCGGGAATTGTCTTATGCGGGCTTCTCCGTTTTCCATGATGAGGCCATTCTACCGGCGATTGCTGCCAATATTCCCATTAACGTCAAAAACACCAATAATCCCCAGCTTGCGGGTACAATGATTGTTTCCGCCAAGGGCTTTCACGCCGATCACTTGATTACGGGTGTCGCCAGTGATAATCATTTTTCAGCGCTATATATTCACAAATATTTACTGAACAAAGAGGTTGGTTTTACATTAAAACTGTTAGAGATTTTTTATAAATACCATATTTCCTATGAACATATGCCTTCCGGAATTGATGACTTGACCATTATTTTTGATAAGCGGCAATTTACCCCGGAAATTAAGCAGAAGATGTGTCAAGATATCCGTGAGGCACTTCAGCCAGACGATTTGGCCTGGATTGATGATTATGCCATTATCATGGTTGTTGGTGAGGGGATGCGCAACAAGGTGGGCGTAACCAAGCGGATTATTGATGCCTTGGCGCAAAAAAATATTGGCCTGCACATGATTAATCAGGGTGCTTCCAGAATTTCAATTATGCTTGGGATGAAACGGGCAGATGCGCCGGAAGCAGTAAAGCAGATTTATCAAAATTTTTTTAAAAGGAGAGAAACAGTCAATGGTTAACATAGAAAAGGTCCACGGTTCACAGAACAGTTTTTTTCTATTAGATCAGACACTTTTACAAACGCCGCTGACAGTGCCCGAGTTGCAGTGTTTAGCTGTCAGTTTGACGGATGCACATAAGGGCTTGCTGGGCGGCAGCGACGGCTTGTTGGTTGTTCAGCCGTCGACATGCGAGGGGGCTTTGGCACGCATGCTGATCTTTAACCGTGACGGGTCGCAGGCACTGATGTGCGGAAACGGGTTACGGACGGTGGCCCGTTATCTAGCGGAAAAATATCATCAGAATGCTTTTCGGGTGCAGACGGCTGAGGCCAGTTTGCAGGTAAAGAAATATCCCGAACTAGCACCGGGTGTGCCTGCATTCAGTGTAGAAATTGGACCTGTGAGTTTTGCTAAGGAAGACTTGCTGTTTCAGAATTTGCACACAGAAAAGATAATTAACCGGCGATTGCCAGAATTGAGTTCTGAATTAACTTTTACGGCGATTGCGGTGCCTAACCCGCACTTGATCAGTTTTGTGCCTGATATCAAGAAGGCACATGCTGAATTAGGACGGCTAGGAAAGAAACTGAATCAGGCTAATCCTTATTTTCCGGATGGTGTCAATGTCAGTTTTGCCCAAATACTAGGACCAAATAAGTTGTTTGTTGAAACTTATGAACGCGGCGTTGGTTTTACCAATGCTTGCGGGACGGGGATGTCGGCTACAAGTCTAGCCTTTTATTTGAATTATCCTGACCAAGTAGATGTTGATAAGTTAATCACGGTCTATAATCCTGGCGGTCTCGTGCAAACAAAAATTCACCCACAAAAAAAAGGCTATTGGTTGGAATTAATTGGTAATGCCACCGTTACCCACCAGATTCAAATACCGGAAGAGCAGCTGCATGAGGCAGAATTTGACCGCAAAGAAATCACCGTCACAGAAACGGGCGAGCAAGAAGATTACCTGCGATTTGTTACGACCAAAAAATCGCATTGATTGGTAAAAAATAGTTAATTATTGCACATTTTGTTGCTGATTTGGGTTTAATTATCTATGATTAAGTTAAATTAACTAAGGAGGAACTTTTAGATGGCGGGAGAACAGATTTTGGTAACAACGACGGAGCAGATTCCTGGTAAAAGTTACGAAATTATTGGCGAAGTATTTGGCTTGACGACACAATCCAAAAATATGTTTAAAGACATGGGAGCTGGTTTAAAATCAATGGTCGGCGGCGAAATCCGCAGTTACACCAAGATGTTAGAGGACTCGCGGGTTCAGGCCTTGGAACGCTTGCGGCAATCTGCACAGGACATGGACGCCGATGCCGTTGTTATGATGCGCTTTGATTCCGGTTCAATTGGCGGCGATATGCAATCTGTTGTTGCTTATGGCACGGCGGTGAGGTATGTGACGGCTGAATAATTTAGATTAGAAATGGCATTCTTCGATATGGAGGGATGCTTTTTTGGTACAATTGATACAATAAGTTTGCCGCTTTAGCTCAGGAGGTAGAGCACCGCCGTGGTAAGGAGGAGGTCCCCAGTTCAAATCTGGGAAGCGGCTTTAGAAAAAGTTATTGCAGAAGGCTTTTTTATCTATAGTTTTAGTTTTTGCTATCGATATTTTTTATTTGCAAACCGTAAATATATTTAGTATCTGCGACTTTAACAAATAAAGTAGTGTTGTCATTCAAAGTTTTTGCATTGTTGTAAACTTCGTAAAACTTTTCTTTTTTCTGATCTTCAGGCACATAAATATATACTTCTTTGTCTGCTGCTATTTGATTGCCTTTGGCAAGTGCGGGTGTGGTCGTAAACTTTTCTTTAGAGGCATCTCCAATAATTGCTTCCTTGGAAGGATCGACTTCACGGGTAAATACTGTGCCATCTTCTGTATAATAATTTGTAGGGTTAGTAATCAATAATTTCATACAATTACTATAAGGAAGCAAAGGGTGTCTTCTCTTTATTTTAACTTCATATGATGGTATATAACTGTCTGTATTAGACTTAATACCATATAAAGAAGTGTCACCATCAGACCGCGTAAGTAAATCTGAAGGGTCTATTTCTCTGTTTATAATAAATTTATTGCCAATTTTAATATCTGAGTTTATTGCCCGTTCGTCATTATTTAATACGGTAAGCTTACCTTTAAATTTATCTTTAACTGTAGCAGTAACTTGATTAATAAATAATTCGTTATTATCAACACTATCAACATTTGCTGCCTTAATATAGCCACCATTGCCAATACTATAATATTCTTTTCCTTTAATTGTTTTATATGGCAGATAAAACCAATTCCACTCATCATCATGGAAAGAGTATCTTTGGGTGCTTGGATCAATAATTGCTTGTGCTTTGGCCGCATATTTGACTGTTTTACCCTTTTTAAGCAAGCCATTACTTCTTTGATAAGAAGATAATTTTTGCCCCTTCTTATTATAAATACGGGTATTATGATTTAATGTTAATGTTCTCTTTGTAGTTTGGTCATCAGTTTGCACTGCGTAAGCTTTATTAGCATTAATTGTGATGGCCCCAGTTGGGATAAGTGCTAAAGCTGCCGCCAAACTTAATATTAATTTTTTATCTTTTTTCATTTATAATCATTCCCCAAATAATCTGCTGTTTGTCTTTTATTTTAAATGTCCGCAGCCTTGTTGTCGAATAAAGTTGAAAAGTAATATAGTTTTTCATAAAAATAAGAGATGCTAAAATTTATTTAGATAACCTCTAAAAGCCATAAAATAGATTTTATAAGGAGCAAAATTCATGGATATCAGCAAGGTAAAAGATTTTGTTAAACAGCAGCTGCAGGGTGAAAAGACCGGGCATGATTTTTATCATGGGCAACGGGTAGCGCATCTAGCTAAAAAAATGTATTTGGCTGATCACCAATCTGCCCATGAAGACAGCCGCATGGTTGCCATCATTATGACCGCTGGTTATTTGCACGATACGATTGACGAAAAAATTTGTGCGGCTCCTAAGACGGTGATTGCCAAGATTAAGCAGCTGCTGCCTGAGGTTGGTTTTACGGATCTAGAAATTAAAGATATTTTGTTTACGATGCAGCATATGTCCTTTTCGAAAAATATTGAGCAGCATTATCAGCTGCCTGTGAGCGGACAATATGTGCAGGATGCCGACCGGATTGAGAGTTTAGGTGCAATCGGTATTGCCCGTGCCTTTACCTATGGCGGTAAGCATGACAATGTTATTTATGATCCGCAGATTAAACCCCAAGAAATTGTTAACCACGACCAGTACCGCAATCATGAGGAAACGACAATTAATCATTTTTATGAAAAGCTGTTTAAATTGGAAGCAACGATGAACACTGTTGGCGGTGAGGCTGAAGCCAAGCGCCGGACCAATTACATGAAGGATTTTGTTAACGAATTTATGCAGGAATGGGACGTTTAGTCGAAATATTCTTGACCTGCATTGCTCTGACTAGTAAAGTAGAACTAATTTAATTATTTTTAGTAATAGAAGGAGTTCATTTATGTCAGATTGGAATACGAAATTTGCCAAAAAAGGTTTAACTTTTGATGATGTTTTATTGATTCCGGCGGAAAGCCACGTCCTACCTAATGAAGTAGATTTAAGCACACGTCTTGCGGATAATCTTAAATTGAATATTCCGTTAATCAGTGCAGGAATGGACACCGTAACTGAAGGAGCGATGGCGATTGCAATGGCTCTTCAGGGCGGACTAGGAGTTGTGCATAAGAACATGTCGATTGCTGCTCAAGCCGGTGAGGTTGCTAATGTGAAAAGTGTCGTAGTTCCATCGAATGCGACCAAAGCAGCAGTTGATGATGAAAACCGCTTGCTGGTTGCAGCCGCCGTCGGTGTTACCAGTGACACATTTGAACGGACCGAGGCATTACTTGAAAAGGGTGCTGATGCAATTGTGATCGATACGGCTCATGGTCATTCGGCAGGTGTTTTACGTAAAATCAAGGAAATTCGCGAGCATTTTCCAGCCGTGACCTTGATTGCAGGTAATGTTGCTACGGGTGATGCCACGCGGGCTCTGTTTGATGCTGGAGTTGATGTTGTCAAAGTTGGCATCGGGCCGGGTTCGATTTGTACAACTAGGATTGTTGCCGGTGTTGGTGTGCCGCAAATCACGGCAATTTATGATGCGGCAACCGCAGCCCATGAATACCACAAACCAATCATTGCGGATGGCGGAATCAAATATTCCGGGGATGTGGTTAAGGCACTGGCAGCTGGCGGCAATGCCGTGATGCTGGGCAGCATGTTATCGGGAACCACAGAAGCGCCGGGCGAAATTTTTACCGCTGACGGCAAGAAGTTTAAGGCTTACCGCGGGATGGGTTCTGTGGGTGCAATGGCGCAGGCACACGGCTCATCGGATCGTTATTTTCAAGGCGGTGTTAATGAAGCCAACAAGCTGGTTCCTGAGGGGATTGAAGCGCGGGTTGAATATAAGGGCGATGTGTCTGATATTATCTTCCAAATTGACGGCGGCCTGCGTTCCGGCATGGGCTATGTCGGTGCGGCTACCGTTTCCGAATTGATTGCCAAGGCTCAGTTTGTGCAGATTACCAATGCGGGTCTGCGTGAATCGCATCCACACGATGTGCAGATAACCAAGGAAGCTCCTAATTATAAGTAAAATAAATTCTCCTGTCTTTGGGCAGGAGAATCTTTTAGCTATGAGGTGAAAAAATGCGTGCAAGAGTTGTAATTTATAACGAACAATTAAAAGCAATATTGCTGATTAACAGAATAAAAAAGGATCGCAATTACTGGGTTATTCCCGGCGGCGGTGCCAAAGGAACCGAAACACCGGTGGAAACGGCAATTAGGGAAATTGATGAGGAACTGCAGCTTAAGTATCGGCCAGAACAGCTTAAGCAGATTTTTACGCTTGAAGAAGATGAAGTGCAACCGGTATTTTGGGCGGAAACCACCGTGACAGTCGCACCCAAAATCAGTGGTGAGGAAGTGGGGCGCTCAAATAAAGACAACATTTATCGTCCGGCTTTTGTTAAAGTTTCTGACTTAAAAAAGGTTAATTTGATGCCGCCTGAAGCAACGGACAAAATTTTGCTGGCTTTAGAAAATAAATAAATGAAAAAAAGGATCTGCTGTCAAAAAGCGCAGATCCTTTTTTGATTAAAGATAATTAAGCCAATGTGTCCCATGCAGGAAGATCAATGATTGGTCCTTCGGCTAAAGCAACCAGTTCCTTGGTCAAGTATTTCTTGTGGACAACTACAGAATCAACATATTCCTTGAACCAGTCATTGTTCATGGTGAAGAAGCCGTTCTTGCCGTACTTGCTGCCCCAAGAGTTTTCGACTTTCCACTGGCGGATTTCGCCGTTGTCTTCGTCAACGCCGACTAAGGCCATTGCGTGAGTTGAACAACTGACACCGGTGCGCCAGCGATCAGCCTTGGACATGCTGAGATTAACGCCGAACAAATCGTTTAACTGGTAAAGTTCGGTGTCAAGGTAGCCCGTCTTATTCTCGGATTGCTGACCGACATCGTTACCAAACCAAACAGCTTCACCGTCCTTTAATTGACTGACAGCAGCCGTCTCTAGGTATTCCATCGGCACATTAAGCAGCTTGATTCTGTAAGAACCCTCGACATTGTCCTCAAAGGGCAGGCCGTACAGTTTGCCGTATTCATGATCGGGTGCGTTTTCCAAAACGACATAGTCATTAAAGTCCACCTCGCCTAAGTATTTATGTAAAAATGCCAGCGGCGTTAGGTCCTTGTCGAGGTGATATTTTTTGTCATCATCACGGTATTCCAAGTCAAATTTCTTTGGCGGCTCACCGACTGCAATGGCGGTCATTTGGTAGACCTCGTTTAGAAAAGTTTTGTGTGCCTGTTCAAGTTCTGCATCTTTGCCGTCTTGCTTTAATTGCCGTAAAACGAGCGCGTCTTTTTTGAGCTTATCACCTAAAGCGGTGGCAAATCCATCTGTATTATTGGTATTGAAGGTTTCAGGCATCGCATAGGTCGGTACAACGCCGTATTTAGCGATTAATGCAGCAGCCATATGGAATTGGCCGCCGTCTTCACCAGCTTCTTCTAAATATGCTTGAACTTCGCGATCTTTAATTGGCCTGTCCGCCGTGGCAATAATGTTGTCATAAAAAATATTTGCCCGTTCGATCTTATCCCAGAAAAAGTTGTAGGCTTGTGAGAAGGTAAAATTCTTAACGTGATATTTTTTACCAAAAATGTGCCGCAAAATATTTAGTGTGGCAAATTCCCAGCAGCGGCCTGATTTTTTCTGATCGGTTACATTTTGGGTATCAAGCTCGGTGGAAAAGACCTGGGTCAAGTCAGCCTGAACACGATCGTTATAAGATGCTTCCAAAATACCCTTGTTTTGCGCAGCTCGGGCGATTACCTGATTTTGCGGGTTCTTGTTAAAAGCAGCTGAAAATTTGGCTAATTCTTCGCTGCTTAATTGATGAGTCATTAATTAAATTCTCCTTTTGATTAAAATTAACAGAGTGAGTCCCAAGCAGCAAGTTTTTCTGCTGGACCTTCGGCGATCTTTCTTTGCTCAGCGGTCAGGTACTTCTTGTGGACAACAACTTCATAAGTGTGCTCCTTGAACCAGTCATTGGTCATCACGAAGTAGCCTTTTTCACCGTTCTTTTCACCCCAGGAATTTTCAACTTTCCATTGGCGGATTGTGCCTTCATCTTCATCGACACCGACTAAGGCCATGGCGTGGGAAGCGTACCCGGCACCAGTGGCTAACCTGTCAGCTTTTGATAAGTCGAGGTCAACACCGAATAATTCGTTTAACTTGTAGAGGTTGGTATCAAGGTAACCTTTTTTCCTGTCGGATTGTTTACCGACATCGTTGCCGAACCAAACTGCTTCACCGTCTTTTAACTGGCTGACAGCATCCTGCTCAAGAAATTCAATCGGCAGGTTCAAAAATTGAACATGATATGAACCTTCAATATTGTCTGAAGCCGGCTCGGCATACAGCTTGTTGTAGTCGCGGTTAGGAGCGTTGGTAATGACCACATAATCATTAAAGTCAACATTACCCAAGTACTTATGCAAAAATTCCAGCGGCGTTAAATCCTTGTCAAGGTGGTATTTTTTGTCATCATCGCGGTATTCCAGGTCAAACTTCTTTGGCGGCTCACCAACAGCAATGGCGGTCATTTGGTAGACCTCGCCAAGGAATTTTTCCCGGGTCTTTTCCAGTTCGCCGTCTTTACCATCTTGTTTTAATTGCCGTAAAACCAAGGCATCCTTTTTCAGCTTTGCCGCCAGGGCCGTGCCAAAACCATTGGTGTTGTTAGTGTTAAAAGTCTCCGGCATTGCGTATGATGGAACAACACCGTATTTTTCGATTAGCGCTGCTGCCATGTGAAAATGGCCGCCGTCTTCACCGGCACCGCCTAAATAGCTGCGGACATCACGTGAATCAATTGGCTGATCGGCCGAAGCAATAATATTGTCATAAAAAATATTTGCCCGTTCGATTTTATCCCAGAAAAAGTTGTAGGCTTGGGAAAATGTGAAATCCTTTGCCTTGTACTTTTTACCAAACAAATGACGCAAAATGTTCAGTGTGGCAAATTCCCAGCAACGGCCGGATTGTTTCTGGTTGGTGACGTTGTCGGTGTCCAGTTCGGTGGAAAAGACACGGGTTAGTTCGCTCTGAACCTGGTCGTTACGGGATGCTTCCAGCACGCCGCTGCGCATTGCAGCCCGGGCAACTACCTGATTTTTCGGATTTTTAGCAAAATTCGCTTGAAATTGTTCAAGCTCTTGAATACTTAATTTATGAGCCATTAATAAAATTCTCCTATCTGTACTAATATATTCTTAAATTATATCCTATTTGCGTTTTAAAATAAAATTACTGTATTGGTAGGTAACTTATCTAATTGCTTGGCAAAAATGGTTTTAAAGAGTGAGCTAATCCTTCAAGATTACTGGTCTGAAGATAAACAATGCCACGGCCGGAAAAGCTGTCCACGAAACCTTCGCCTGACATAAAACCCATACTGCCGCTGGCCGATTCGATTTTATAATCTAGCGAATCAGCCCACGCCAACACATTGGTATTGTCAATTTGCAGATTGTTGTCTTCTGTCAATTCCATTTTAACAATATTACCCGTGCCATTGATTAATAATTTTCCGGTTCCTGTGGTATGCAGGATAAAGAAACCACCAGTTCCACCAAAGAAAACCTTGTCAAGCCCCTTTTGTCTCACAGCTTCATAGCTTGTATTTGCATCTGCTGCTAAAAAAGCGCCAGTATTTAAATAATATTGCTGGTCTTGATCAAGGGCTAGGGTTTCGATTGCACCAATTGTATTAGGAGCAATTCCTACCAAGGCCTTGCTGCCGGTTGCTTTAACCTCATTGATAATTATACTTTCACCCGTTGCTTTACTGCGTGCAACCGACCGAACTAAACCGCCTAATCCGTTATGATTATTTGAATTCATTTCAGCATGAAGTTCGACATTCTGCATGTAAACCATGCTGCCACGCTGAATTTTGGCCGTTTCGCCGTTAGCTAAAGTTAACTCAACCAAAGGAGAGAGTCCTTTATTTAAAATTGTTATTTCCATCTGAATTTCCGTACCTTTAATAATATTAAGTAATTGTTTCTCATTATGCCTATCTCTAAATAAAAATATTAGGTAGAAAAGCACAACTTGCCTATTTAGGTATTATACCAAATGGATAAGGTTGAAAATTAATCAAATTTAGCAATTTAACCTGTCACGCCAAATATCTTTTCAATTATTTATAAAGAAAAAGGGTTAAGTTGTCACTTAACTCTTGAAAAATATTCCACATAAAATTCGCGGCTGCTTATCTGTAAATTAATGTTAAAAACTAACCCAGCGGATCCCATACCGGCAAATCTTCCGCTACTGGACCTTCAGCAAGTTTTCTTTGTTCCTCTGTCAGGTACTTCTTGTGGACAGCCACTTCATATACGTAATCGTTAAACCAGCTATTGTCCATGACGAAATAGCCCTTGTCACCGACTTGATCGCCCCAAGAATTTTCGACTTTCCAACGGCGGATATGGCCTTGATCTTCATCAACGCCGACCAAAGTCATAGCGTGTGAATAGAGGGCCTCGCCCGTACGCAAGCGGTCGGCCTTTGACATTTCTAGGTCAACGCCGAACAGGTCGCTGAATTGATAGAGCTTAGAATCTAGATAACCGTTCTTGCGGTGCATTTGCTGCAGAACGTCGTTGCCAAACCAAACGGGTTCACCGTCTTTTAACTGGCTGACGGCAGCGTTAGTCAAATATTCCATTGGTACGTTCAGCAACCGAATTTCGCACAGGCCTTCGACATTGTTGTCAGCGGAATAGCCGTACAGCTTGTTATATTCATGGTTAGGCGAATTGGTCAAGACAACGTAATCATCGAGGTCAGCATCACCTAAGTATTTGTGTAAGAAGGACAGCGGTGTTAAATCTTTGTCCAGATGATATTTTTTATCATCATCGCGGTACTCAAAGTCAAACTTGGTTGGCGGTTCACCAATCGCAGTTGCAACAATGCGGTAAATTTCGCCTAAGAATTCTTCTTGCGCAGCGGCTACTTCTTTTTCTTTGCCTTCTTGTTTTAACTGCCGCAAAACCAACGCATCTTTTCTGAGCTTCTTGCCCAGAACAATCTGCAGGCCGTCGGTGTCGTTGGTGTTGAAAGTTTCGGGCATGGCTGAAGACGGTACAACGCCGTATTTTTTAATTAAGGCTGTGGCCAGCTGGAAGTGGCCGCCGTCTTGCCCAGCATTATCCAAGAAATTTCTGACATAGCGCGCATCCAGCGGCTGATCTGCAGTTTGAATGATTTTATTGTAAAAAATATTGGCCCGTTCAATCTTATCCCAGAAAAAGTTGTAGGCTTGTGAGAAGGTGAAATTCTTAATATGGTATTTTTTGCCGAACAGATGGCGCAAAAAGTTCAGTGTGGCAAATTCCCAGCAGCGGCCGGAATGCTTTTGCGCGGTGACATTTTCGGTGTCCAATTCGGTTGAAAAAACGCGATTCAGATCTGTTTGCGCCCGTTCATTATATGAAGCTTCAAGAATCCCGCTGCGCTGGACAGCCCGGGCAATTGTTTGGTTCTGCGGATTACTGTTAAAAGCCGAAGAAAATTTCTCGATTTCTTGGCTGGTTATTTCATGATTCATTTTTTAATGCTCCTTTTTTAATTTAATTTTAAATTAAGATATATTTTAGGCCAAAAAAGAAGCGAGTTCAATGTTGAACTCGCTCCTAGAGAATTATTTTGTATTGACAGCTTAATTTGGGACTTCTTGCATTTGTCTAAATAAGTTAATCGATTGAAATCGAATTATCATTGCTGTCCGCACTTTGCTTTGGCAATGTGATCGTCAATACACCATTATCATACTTTGCATGAATGTCACTTGCAACTACATTTGGTAATCTAAAGCTCCGGGAAATATGACCCTCGCTTCTTTCCTTATGAATAATATTTTTATCTTTGTCGCTAGTGTCTTTAAAGGACTTTCTTGAGCCGGCAACACTTAAAATACCATCATTGTAGTTTAATTCGATTTTATCCTTGTCCATGCCGGGCATATCTACTTTGACAACATACTCGTGGTCGTTTTCAGCGACATCAGCCTGCATTACCTTTGCCAATTCCCGATCATCGAAAAAGTTTCTTGGAAGATCGAACCAATCATTCATTGCGTCAAAAATATCATTGTGCCGATTCATAATGTCATGTGCCATAGTAAAAAAGCTTCCTTTCAAAAATTGTTTTCATTATTTGGTAGGGGATGTTTTTGTCTTCTTCATTCCTTACAATTATTATTATAGGCCGCTGCTTTTTAGAATGAAAGAAATTAGCACTTTTATTTTTAGAGTGCTAATTTTAAGTTTAAAGCACTGCTATATCAATGCTTATTGCTTGTGGATAAAAATCAGGCAATTTGAAAATTAATTAGAAGGTCTAGAGCGTGCAATTTGCAATCATATTCTGAAATTATCATTTGATAGTCAAAAATTTTAGTGACCCAAAGTAAAATGCTGTTGATTGAAAATAATATTTAATTTGAAGCACTTTAGGCAACTATGCTTAGAGGGTTAAAAGTTGGATCCTACAATGAAACTAATTAGTTTTCCTATTTCTAGGTTTTAAGTAAATATATAGATAAATTATTATTAAGCAACATGTTAATATTTTTTAATTTAAAAAACTTTAAAAACTAAAAATTGATCTAGTGACAAATGGGCACATGGCAGTAGACTACTGCCATAGTTTTAATATTAATAAAATTACATTATCATAAATCATGGATAGAATTAAAATGCCCATAATTAAGCTATTATTGGGAATGTAAATTGCAAAAATCTTCACAAAGATAACTAAATTAGCTATGCTTGTACTCAGCTTTGAAGAAAAGCTAGTTGACTACTAAAGAACGTAAAATATGATATTACTGCGAAAAGTTTCTCTTAAAAAGAAAGCGCTTCATCACTTAATTATTAATTTTTATATATATATTTATTTATATAAATTAGTTATATAAATCACAACAATTAAAGTTAATAAATTTATAAAAATATATTTACATTTAGGCAGATAGGCTGTATAGTTACATTGAAATCTATAATTTTAAAATATGATGGAGGGTTAGTCATGGAAATTATTGAAGACAAAGCAGTAAGAAGAAAGTATGCGATTGATTGGTGGGCTGTTAGCCATAAATGGTCGGAAGAAGAAATCCAGAAACATTTGCCAACAGCGATCGCTATCCCTAAAAATGTGGAAGAAGTGCAAACAGCGGTTAAGTACGCTAATGAGCATGGCCTGAAGGTAATTCCTTACGGTGGGGGATCCGGCGTTTTGGGCGGGATTATACCTATCAAGCCAACTTTGACGATTGATATGCGGCAAATTACCGGCGTAGTCGATTTTGATGAAGATGATCACTTAGTCACAGTTAATGCTGGGATGATTGGCAGTGAACTGGAAGATTATCTAAATAAGCGTGGCTATACTATAGGTCATTATCCGCAATCCCTTTATTTAGCTAGCATAGGTGGTCTAGTAGCGACTAAATCAGCTGGTACTTTTAGCAGCAAGTACGGTAATATTGAAAATGTAATGCAGGCGCTGGAAGTAGTTTTACCTAATGGTGAAATTTTAAGTAACCGCAATATCCCACGTTCATCTACTGGTCCGCATATCCCTACGCTATTTATTGGTTCAGAAGGAACTTTAGGCATTATTACTAAAGTAACTTTACGGATGTCCAAGCTGCCTGAGCGCAGGGAATTTAGGGGAATTGAATTTTCAAGCTGGGAAGATGCGATTTATACCGCTCGTGAATTTTACCGCAGAGACATTGTCCCTGCAGTAATCCGGATCAACAATCCCGCCGAATCGCAAAACTTTTTCTCCAAAATTAACCATAAAGCTTCGGAGGGGAAGGTGTTGATGATTATTGGCATCGTGGGCGCAGAAACAGTTGTCCCAGAAGTATTAAAACAGGTATTGCTAACTGCCAAAGAGCGTGGCGGTGAAGATATTGGCCCAGAAATCGGCAACATTTGGGAAAAGACCCGTTATAATGCTGATTGGATGAAAGCAGGTAATTCAGGTAATTATATTGGTGATGCGATTGAAGTATCAGGCAATTGGACACAGTTACCAAAAATGCTTGCTCTAGTTTCTAAGCGGTTAGAAGGTAAAGTAGCAATGCTTTGGGCTCACGGCTCACATTTTTATGCAAGCGGCGGTAATATTTACTTTATTGTTGTTGCTAAAGGTGAAAATAATCAAGATGTGCTAGCCAAGTATGACGACATTTGGAATACGATTATGAAAGCTGTCTACGAAATTGGCGGTTCTGGTGCGCATCATCATGGTATTGGTAAGCAAAGATTGCCGTGGTATGAAGAAGAGATTGGGCATGAATCACACGAAATTTTAGCGGGTCTAGAAGAAGTAATTGATCCTAAGCATACTTTCAGCCCTGGGAATTTAGGCGTTAAAAAGTAACGCACCAATATAAGTACGATAAGCAGCCAGCGGCTGCATATATTTTTTAAGCTAATGTAAGCGCTGTTATAAAAGGAGGCGCTATTTATGGGTAAATATATTTTAGGAATTGATGGCGGTACGCAGAGTACCAAATTGGTTTTATTTGATTTGACAGGCAATATTGTTGTCAAAACCAAAGTAAATCTACGGCCGACATTGTCCCCAGCCCCTGGGCAAGTGGAGTATCAGGATGATGACTTATGGACTTCCTTAATTGAGGCAAGCAAAGATTTATTAGCAAAGTTTCCTGGAGAGAAGAAAGATATTATTGCAATTGGCTTAGGCAGTATCCGTTTTTGCAGGACCTTGTTGGATGAAAACGGTCATCTGGCCCATCCAGTTATTAGTTGGCTGGATTATCGGGTTGGTCTACCACAGAATGAAAAAGAAACTAATATTAGGTATATGTCAACGGCAACCGGGTATATGGCTGTTAGGTTGACGGGTAATTTTAGGGATACAATCGCTAACTGCCTTAACTTCCCAATCGATAAGGATAATTTTACGTGGGGTACGGATGAGCAAATTAAGAAGTTTAATTTAACTAGGGATATGCTTTTTGACTTGGTAAAACCGGGTGAAAGCTTGGGTACTGTAAGTGCCGAAGCGGCTGCAGCCACGGGTTTGCCTGAAGGCATTCCCGTGGTAGCAACAGCTAATGATAAGGCGGTTGAAGGCCTAGGGGCTGGTCTAGAAAAAGAAGATACGCTGGTTATTTCACTTGGGACTTATATTGCCTCGATGGTAATTGGTGATAAGAATAATAAAAATCCGAAAAATTACTGGGTTAACCTGTTTTGCGAACCGAATAAATACGCTTATGAAAGTATGGGCATTTGGCGCGGCATGTCGACAATTAGTTGGTTCAAGGATTTGTTAGGTGAGCCTTTTGCCAGGTATGCAAAAGAAAAAGGTATGATCCCAGAAGAAGTTTTGAACCAGGAAGCTGTTAAAGTAGCACCTGGCGCCAATGGTTTATCAATGTTTCTTGATTCCGGCTCACCGTATCAAGGTGGCGGTGTGCTTCTGGGGATTGAACGTAAAGATGGCCGGGCTGAAGTTTACAGGGCAATTCTTGAAGGGATTGCCCTGGAAATGAAGAAAAATGTTGACGGGATGATTGGTGAATTGGATAGAAAGATTAACCGGATAATTGTAACTGGCGGAGGGTCTAATAGCGATTTACTGTTGCAGATGATTGCCGATGTGTTTAACATGCCGGTTTCACGCAATGTCATCAATGAAGCAGCTAGCTTGGGCGCAGCTATTTGTGCGGCAGTTTATACCAAGCAATATGCCAGTTTTGCAGAGGCCATTGACCATATGGTGCAAATTAAAGATACCTTTACCCCTGATCCTAAGACCCATGAAATTTATATGGGAATCAGCAGCAAACGGCAGCAGCCGAAGTTTGAAGATCCACTGAAGCATATGTAAATTATAATGAAAAAATTACTAGTTGAGACATGAATATTTGATTAAAGTTTATGTAGAGGAGACATATCTATGAAAGCAGCAAGAATTTATGGTAAACAAGATATTCGCATAGAAGAAGTTGCACGCCCTTCAGTTGGTGATGATCAAGTTCAGGTTCAAGTTAAATATGTAGGGATTTGCGGCAGCGATATTCATATGTATGGGGCAGGGGCTTTCTTACCGTATAAGCCGAATCCCTTATCTGGTCAGACTGTACCAATAATTGAAGGTCACGAAATTTCTGGTAAAGTTGTTAAAATTGGCAAAAATGTCAAGGGCCTCGAAGTCGGTGACAATGTTGCCATTGAACCGATTTTATACTGCGGTCACTGCCGCAACTGCAGGCGTGGCTTATACAATTATTGCTTGAACGCAATTGACCGTAACGGGAGCGGTAACTTTATTGGCGAATCAGCAGACGGCGGTATGGCTGAATACTGTAGTGTCCCAGCTGAGGCTGCTTATAAATTACCAGCAGGGATGGACTATGATTTAGGCGCCCTGACTGAGCCGGTTGCGGTTGCTTATCAAGGAATTAAACGTAGCGGCCTGACCGAGGGGCAGACGGTTGCTGTCATGGGTGCTGGACCAATTGGACTCTTTACAGCAACCTTGGCTAAACTTGCGGGTGCAACTAAGGTTTATATTACAGATGTTTCTGATGTCCGTTTAGCTAAAGCGCGGGAAATGGGAATTGACCATACAATTAACTCTGCTAAAGAAGATGCAGTCACGAAAATTTTTCAAGATTTACCGCATGGGGTGGACATCAGTTATGACTGTGCTGGTGTTCAAGCTACTTTGGATACGGCAGCCGCAGTAACAGCAATGGCCGGAACAATCCAGGTCATTGCAATGTTTACTAAAAAAGTCAGTGTTAATATGCTAATGGCAACAGGTAAAGGCAATAATATTTTAACGACCCTTGGTTATGAAAATAATTTTGAAACCGTAATTAATATTATTAACAATAACCAAGATTTGTTTAGAAAGGCAATTACGAAAAAAATTCCTTTAGATGATGTAGTTGCGGGAATTAAGACATTGATGTCAGATAAATCACAGGTAAAGATTTTGGTTTCCCCAGAAATGTAATAAGCTTTGCTCGAATTGTAAAAATTATGATTTAAAAATTAGATGTCTGGGAAAAATTCACTTCTGAATCAAAAAGTGTCTGAGGGAAGACTAGACGCTAAAAAGCAAAAAATCCGTTAGAACCTTCAAATTCTAGCGGATTTTTTATATACATTCTAGCCAAGCCTTGTTACTATTAAATCATCACAAAAAATAAAAAAGGTGGGCTTTTCATGTATCAAAATTATATCACAGGTCAAACTTCTTTGACACTCAATTTAGATTTTTCTATCCCTAAAAATCATCTTGCTTATGTTATTAGTAACTTTGTGGATTCTATTCCTGATGACGTTATGCTAGAAGATAAACCTGACAAAACGTATACTGGTAGACCGGTTTATCACCCAGCAATGATGCTTAAGATTCTACTCTTTGCCTATTTTAGACGTGCTTTCTCCGGCAGAAAGATTGAAAGAATGCTGGAAGAAAATCTGCCGATGATGATTATGGCAGCGAGTATAATTACTCCATGCTTGAAAATAAGTATGAAGATAAGCGGTACTATATTCCTTACGGTCTTTACGACAAGGAACAAACTAGAAAGTACCGTAAAGATCCCACTAAGCTGCCTAATTGGACCTATAAGGAAAAAGATGATTATTACATTGGCTGGCAAGGCGTTCGCTTCAATTTTAAAAGATATAGCAAACGTAAAAATAAGAGTACGGGGTTAGTATCTGATCTTAAAATATATGAAGCAGATGAACTAATCAAACTATCTAAGACTAAAGGTGGACATCAAAGACAGATCCAATACAATCCCAACTGGCAATACTTCAAGGCAAAAGTCAAAACCACTCTTCCGAGTAAAGAAGGCAGACGCATCTATAGCTGCAGGAAAATAGGCATAGAGCCAAGAATGGAAGAGGGGTGAAAGGCCTCTTTTTAAAGCAAAAACAGCGTTACTATTCACGGAAAGGTGCTGTATAAATTATTTCTTTGTAGACTATGCTTTGTTGTCTGCCAATCTTGCTGAATGTGGTGCTTATGTATAATCCTTTATATGCAAAAAAAGATGCAGCTAATTTATCTGCATCTTTTTCTAACTCAAATAAGCTAGAGCTTTTTCCGCTTTAGTTTTTAATAATTCAGTTAATTTATATGGCCTGTCATCGCTAATTGTTGCAATGCTTCTGTTGAATTCTTTCCATTACGATAACAGGTTTCATTGTAACTTCGAATTGTGGCATAATTTTGTGCATTACCAATATTTTAAAATTGTCCTGTGATTTTCATGAACTACAGTTTCAGTCACTTCAGCTTCTTTAAATGGAGCTAGGCCATGTTTGACATGACCGCATTGCCCACCACGTTTTCGCCAAGTTTTAACTCGCGAATTAGAAATTACTTTATCTTAATTATACCTAGTCTGACTAGTAGGTATCCCAATGTCGGTGCCATTAGTTTTAGCTAGACTTTTCAATGTTTTTCAGTGCCTTGTGATATTTACTAAATAAAGCATGATAATTTAGTTCTTCAGCCATTAGTAAAGTCCTCGTGAATTTATTGAGTAACATTATATCGAAATTTTAAATAAGGTTAAAGACAAAATCTGTTATAAGAAAGCAGTCGAGCTTAAAAACAGGATAAGTTACAGGTAAATGAGGATTCCGTGAATAGTAACGATAATTTATAATTTTATACTATTACTATATATTAAGTTAATGAGCTAAAGTAATATTGTTGGCTTTAAAAAGGCTGATGTATTCATCTCTTGGTTTTTGATCAGTGACTACAATATCGATTTGACTTAAGTCTAACCCTAAATATAAAAAATTTTGGTCGAATTTAAAATGGTCTGCTAAAACCATAGTTTTTCTGGCATTTTTTTGCATAGCTTGCTTTAGTACAGTTTCATCTTCAATATGATCAGATGTGCCATTTTCCGTTATACCACGGCATGAAACCACAGCAAGATCGACATAAAAATTTAAAGCATTTTTTTGTGTAAAAGTACCATTACAAAAGACATCTTCGACTTTTCCTCCGAGAGAGAAAATGGTATTAGATGAATTTTCTTTTAGGTATAAGGCAGTTCGTAGGTTGGAGGTAATGATTGTTAAATTTTTAAATATGCATAATAATTTAGCGAAAAAATAACTGGAGCTGCTGCCATCTAGAAAAATTGAATTATGCTCTTGAATGAAATTTATTGCTAGGTTTCCAATATATTCTTTTTCTTTTTTATGAATGTTTTCTTTAAAACTTTGCGGTGCTTCATTTTTAACTTCATCAATTAATATTGCTCCACCAGGTATTCTTTGGACTAAATTTTCTTTGCCCAACTCACTTAAATCTCTTCTGATTGTGCTAGAGCTGTAATGTAGTTTTTCAGCTAAAGAATTAACTCGGGCTACTTTTTTATCATTCAAAATTTCTAAAATTTTCTTTTGTCGTAAATTAAGCATTTTTACCTCCTGCGCAAAAATAATCAAAAATTGCTTGAAAAAAGTCAAAAAAAGATTATTGACAGCAATTTGCGCCATGTATTTACACGATGTTTTCTTTATTTTAACATGAAAGCGATAACAAATATAAAGATAATGGTTAAGGAGGAATTTATTATGACCATGGTAAATTTGAATGAAGTGTTGAGGGATGCTAAGAAGAACCGGTATGCGGTTGGCGCATTTAATTATACAGATTTCAGTACTGCAAGGGGAATAGTTGCAGCTGCGGAAGAGGAAAATGCACCTGTTGTATTACAAGTTGCAGAATCGCATTTTCCGTACATTTCATTAGAGCAAGCTGGTAAAGAGGCTATTTATTTAGCCCAAAATGCCAAGGTACCAGTTGTGGTTCACTTAGATCACGGTGTAGATATTAAGACGGCAATTAGAGCATTGAATATGGGATTCTCATCAGTTATGTTGGACTTCTCTACAAAGCCAATTGAAGAAAATATTGAAGCAACACGCAAAGTTGTTGAGTATGCACATGACGTGAATGCAACTGTTGAAGGCGAAATAGGTGTAATGACCACAGATACCGGTGAGGGAAAGCCAGATTATAATCATTTAGACGATAATTATACAACAGTTGCCGATGCTAAAAAATTTTATGAAAGTACAAATGTTGATGCAATGGCAGTTTCATTCGGTACGGTGCACGGGGTCTATCGTGAAAAGCCTAATTTGAATTTTAAGCGCTTAAAGGAGATTTCTGAAGCAGTACCTGTGCCACTGGTTATGCATGGCGCCTCTGGACTGTCAACGGAAGAATATCGTAAATCAGTCGAAAATGGTATTACAAAAATCAATTATTATTCAGTAATGTCATTTAATGTTGTTAATGGTTTAAAAAAATATTTAAATGAAAGAACAGACCAAACATTTCTTTACGATGTTGATATGAAAATAATTGACTTAGTTAAAAATGATCTGAAGGAAAAGATTTCAATCTTTGGTTCAGAAAATAAGGCCTGATTGGAAAGAGGTTCTTAATGACAAAAATTTTAATAGCTACTCATAGTACAATGGCTCAAGGAATTGTCAATAGTTGCAAGTTTTTGGTGGGTAATGTAAAAGATATACGTTACATTGATGCTTATGTGGACGATTCAGATTGGACTAAAGAAGTAGATGAATTCTTTTCAGATTTCGATAATAAAGAAAGTTATGTTGTTTTTACTGATATCTACGGTGGCAGTGTAAACCAAAAAATAACGCAATATAAGGCAAAGTATGATTTTTTATTAGTGACCGGAGTAAATTTACCTATTGTTTTGCAATGTGTGTTGTCAACGAATCCGATTACTAAGGACAGAATTTTAAAAATGATTGATGAAGCTAAAAATAGTCTTTCTTTGGTCGAATTACAGGAGAGTTCAGAAAATAATGAGGAAGATTTTCTTGAATAAATAGTATACTTAAATAGATATTATAAAAAGAAGGAAATTAATATGATTAAAGAAGTTAGAGTAGACGATAGACTTATTCATGGGCAAATAGCTTTGACCTGGCCAAAAGCTTTGCATGTTTCGCATATTGTAGTTGCCAACGACAAAGCAAGCGCAAATAAAATGCAGCAGATGACGTTAAAAATGGCTGTGCCAACAGGCATTAAAGTACTGATTCGTTCAGTTGAAGATACAATTTCATTGTTCGCAAATGAAAAGGCACAGCAGATAGATATGATGGTTATTGTTTCGTCAGTTGCTGATGCAAATACATTAGTTAAGAGTTTAGGAAAACTCATTTCTCGAGTTAATATTGCAAATTCGGGAAGGTTCGATGGTATTGATAATTCAAAGAAAAAGAAGTTAGGCTCTAGTTTAGTTTTGAGTGAAGCCGAATTAAATGCTGCTAAAGATATCGTTGCTTCAGGAATTAATACTGTTCATCAAGTTGTTCCTGAGGATCAGGCTAAAAAATTTGATGATATTTTGAAAGCTGCTGATTAGAAAGGATCTGAGTTACATGTCAATTGTTGTTACAGGATTGTTAGCTGCACTAGCAGAATTTCTTTGTTTTGGCGGGGACTGGCTGTTAGGGCAAAATATGGCAGATCAGCCAATAGTGGTTGGTCCTGTCGTTGGTCTTCTTTTGGGAGATTTGCAAACAGGTATTATTTTAGGGACTTCTCTAGAAGCTGTTTTTATTGGTGCAGTAAATGTTGGTGGTGCTGTTTCGTTAAATCCGTCTATGGCAACTACATTAGCAGTAACTTTTGCAATTGTTAGCGGTTCAGCATCTAATTCAGTAGTTGTAGCTTTAGCAATACCATTGGGATTGTTAGGCGGTTTGCTTGAAGTTGGTGCAGATGCTTTATGTTCATTCTTTGTTCCAATTTGGAATAAGGCAGCTGAAGAAGGCAATGATAAAAAGATTGTTCGAGTCCATTATCTCGCGTGGCTCTTTAAATACTTAATTTTTGCAGTTGCTGTTTTTGTAACTATTGTTATTGGTGTTAAGCCAGTGTCAATTTTTGTCAAGAACTTACCACCCTTTGTTCAAAATGGCCTTGGTCTGACTGGCGGTCTATTACCAGCAGTTGGATTTGCAATGCTATTAAAAATGGTTTGGTCGAACAAATTAGCAATTTTCTATTTATTTGGCTTTGTAATGGTTGAATATATGAAATTACCTTTAATTGCGCTTGCAATTATTGGCTTAACAATTGCCCTGTCAATTGCCTTTTTAGATAGTGACATTTTAAAGCTCGGAAAAAAGAATAAGCAGGTAGATTCTGATACAGAAGTAAATTCAAGTAAGAGTGAAGAGGAGGACTTTTTATCATGAGTGACAAAAAAATTTCAAAAACCGATCAAAAACTTTTAAAATCGATGTTTTGGCATTCTTTTACAGTTTTTGCACCATTTAATTATGGAATTCAAGGCGGTAGTGGTTTTTGCTATTCTGTTCTTCCATTTATTAATTATTACTATAAAGATCAGCCAGAGAAAAAGAAAGATGCTTTAAAAAGAAGTATAGTCTGGTATAATGCAACACAGAATGTGGGCACCTTTATTATGGGACTAGTTGCTTCAATGGAAAAGCAAGCAAGCAAAAACCCAGATTTTGACGTCGACAGCATTAACGCTACCAAAGCTAGTTTGATGGGGCCATTCTCCGGTATCGGTGATACATTATTCTGGGGGATCTTGCGTGTGGTTGCAGCGGGTATTGCAATGACTTTAGGAGCTCAAGGCAATTTTTTAGCACCGATTATTTTCTTGTTGGTTTATAACATACCTTCAATTTGGTGTAGATGGGAATTAGGACAATTGGGTTTCTCTGTTGGCTCGCAATACATTGAAGAAATGTATGAATCTGGAATGATGAATGTTTTAACGAAAGCAGCTAGTACTCTAGGATTAATTATGTTAGGTGGAATGACTAGTAGTTTAGTATCTTTCAAAGCAAAAATGGTCTTCCATTTAGGTGGAGGTCAAGTTCTAAAACTGCAAGGTATTCTCGACCAAATCTTTCAAGGTTTAATTCCATTATTATTAACCTTAGGCTGTTTTTACTTATTATCAAAAAAGAATATGAACTTTACACTTTTAATGATATTAGTAATCATTTTGAGTTTAGGATTGGCCTTTTTGGGAATTGCTTAACGTATTTAAAATCTTTAGCGTCTGGGAAAAAACTATGCTTTTGAAAAATATTGTTTAAGAGCAATTATTAAAGTCGAATGTTATTGTAAATATCTTTAAATTTTGTAACTTTTTGTTGTGTAATCTAGACAAAAGATTGTATCAAAAAAGGAATGTTAGTTTGTTATTCTAACATTCCTTTTTGATTTGAGTTTTTTCCCAGACACTTTTTTTATTGAAAGTTTTTGCTTACTTTACATAGTAATTTGTTGTCATAAATAAAGCTTAGATAATACAAAATTGCTGAGCAAAGTTATTTTTTACTTGCCTGAATTGCTTGGTTGATTTTAGCGATTTTTCTTTTAGCACTTTTCATCGAAATGGACCACATGATGACATAAATGATGATAAAAATAATTGTGTAAAATGTTAGCCATTCTGCATTTAACGGAAACCAGCCTGCCAAAATTGCCAGCGCGGTAAAACAAATGAACGTCACTAGAAAATGAATTACAGTCTGTTTGGTAATGCTCCACTTTTCTTGATCAAAAATAATTGCCGTAGCCCCAAAGACAAAGCCCATCAGTGCCCATAAGACTGCCGCAACCAGAGTAGCAACTGTTAGGCTGGGAAAATGTGACGTAAATCTTGGTGATGACGGATAGAAGTCCGGTAACTTGTAGAGTAAATCGAAGAATAATGCGATTATGATCCCGACAGTAACACCGATCGGCATGGCTGCAGCTCCTTGAACTAAAATTTTTTTACTGTTTTTCATTTTAAAAACGCCTCCCGTATTTTTTTCACGTATCTTCTTGACGTATAGGTTGTTTCACCATTAGTGAGATTAACTTGGTAAATTCCGGTTTTGGTCAGTGCCAAATTGGCGATTTCGGCCATGTTGACTAACTCAGCACTAGAGATTTGAACGAAATTTTTTGCTGGCAAATTTTTGCTCAATTCGTATATTCGCTTGTGCACGCGATAAATTTCTCCTTGCACTTCACAAACGACATATTTATCTTGCGTGTAAAACCTGCTGACTTGATAAAGAGGAATGATTTTCTCTCGACCATTCCTGTATGCCTTAATCTGTTGATTGTTGACCATCTGCTTAATTGATGACGCCATTTTTTCTAATGATGGCGTCTTTTTTGCGGCATTGATGGAAATGAACGGAATTTTAAACTTTTCACTCAAGTTAAAGTTGACGATCATCTTGTTTCCTTCTTTCTGTGAATGATTTAAATATAAATTTTTTTCGCTGCAATTGCTATGATTTTTGGATAAATGGTCGCTTGAAAGGGATGATTGGCAATAAAAAAGGCACTTCATTGTCAAAGTGCCTTTTAACTTATTCAATTTTTAATCAACAGCAAGATTCAATTAGATCTTTGGCTCATTGTTTAGAATCCATTGTTCTGCTTCATGTGACCATAAACCATCATGTTTAGCTAAAATTTTGCCCAACTCAGTTTTAGGATCAACTTTTGCCAATTCAATCCGGTCAAATTTTTGGTGTGTATAAATAACTTTCTTACCGCCACCGATCTCTGGCTGTGATAACGTGGTTTCCGCTGCCGCATTTAATCCCAAAACATGGGTAATAACTTTAGCAACATTTAATCTGTGTTCAGCGATTAATTTTGCCGCTTTAATTTCGTTCTTTGCATTACCACCTGAAGTACCAACAAGATGAGTAAAGTTGTAGTGCACGTCGTACAAGTTAAGCTTAGCAGAAAAATCCTTGTTCACCGGTCCAGCAAATTGGTTAAGGCAGCCGTCAGGATTCATTAAGCGGCCAGCCATTTCTGCTAATGGGGCAACACTGATCATTAAGAATAAATCATCATAGCCTGTGCCGTTTGTTTTTTCTCTTAATAATTTTTCTTGCTCTTCAACTGATAGCCCTTTAGTGTTGACAAACTCAATGTCCACTTCATCTGAAGGATATAATTTTTTAGCCCGAGCAAGTTTTTCTTGGTCAATGTCGGTAACAACCAATTTCTTTGGCTTAACATCAGCATGGATAGCATAGTCAATAGCCAAAAGTCCCATTGGCCCCGTACCACCGACAATTAACATGTTGCCGTTTTCCTTGATTCCCATTTTTGGTTCATAAGTATGTGGAATCAAGTGGAATTGCGCATCGAATGCAGCAATGACACAGCTTACCGGCTCGCACAGTGAACCTTCATAATAAGAATCACCCTCAAACGGAATTAAACAGCCTAATTCCATTACCTCATCAGGGATGATAATTTTGGTGGCATCACCGCCGATATATGGGTATGAGTAGCCGGGGACAAATGGGGTATCGTCACGAGCCAGATTAGGCTGAACAACAAAGTTTTGGCCAGCATGATATTTATCACTCCATTTTGCACCGACTTTTAAAATTTTTCCTGAAAATTCATGACCAATCATCACGGGATTTTCAGCCAAATTATCTGGTGTTTTTTTGTGGTCTTCTCCTTCTTTTGCCAGTTTCCAAGATGACATACACATTGAATCAGAAACTACTTCGGCTAAAATTTCGTTGTCTTTAATTTCAGGCAACTCCACATCGTCGATCTTCATCTTTTCTTTACCATAGATTCGTAAAGCTTTGCTTAAAACCATTTTTGAACTCCTTGTTACTTTTAAATGTTTTGAGAAAACGCTAGCTCCACAAATGATAATAGTAAAGATAGGCTTAGATTTCAATGCTTTCGGTGCAATATTCACATATGTGATTTCAATTACAGAGATCTTTAACACCTAGAGCAGTAATATCTGTTGTGATCAAAACGTCTAAAACACCGGTATTTAAAGCACCCAATATGGATTTGATCTTGTTCTTACCGCAGGCAATTCCAATTACTTGTGGTACTTTTTTAACTTCCGCTAAATTCATTCCAATAACATGATATTGCGATGAATTAATAATTTTGCCTTCAGCTGTAAAAGGCTGAGAAAGTATGTCGCCAACTGTGTTAGTCTTTTTAAAGATGTTATTAAAATTTGAATTTTTGTAGAATTCTTTCCATTGGGATAAGTCGGTGATAAGGCTGCTGCCGATACCGACAATTGCACAATCAAGATTTTTCCAATAATTAAAAACAACCTGATTATTCGGATTGGCGGTTAGCTCATTCTTTATTTTTTCAGAACTGACGATCGCAGGGCAGTTTAATGTCTCACACTTAGCATTTAACTTTTCTCCTAAGGTATATACTAAATGATTTGACTGGTAGTCATTTTTTAAGATTCCTGTTGGGCCGCCAATCAAAGGCACTACTGTAATTCCGTGCCGGGTGCTTTTGGAAGGCATCGCTTGAAAAGTATGAGCTAGTGTTCTTCCCCATGAGATGCCGATCGTGAAATTACTTTGGATATTTTTTTCTAGATAGTTAGCAGCAAAATTTCCTAGCGTTTTTAAGTTTAGATCATCTGTGTTTTCCGGAATGATCAGTGCATCTTTCAAACCAAATCTTTTAATAAAAAATTTTTGTAATCCTTCCAAATTATTATTTGGTCGATTAATTGAAATTTTTACTAGTCCTAATTTACGGGCTTCCTTAAGCATTCGGCTAATTTCGCTTCGATGAATGTGAACTTTATCAGCAATTTCTTTTTGGGTGTTGCCGTTTAAATAATATAATTCGGCAACTGAAATTAGCTGATTGATTAAATTTTTTTCCATAATATGTACCTCAAGTTTCCATCGTTAATTTTTTAACAAGCAAATCACATTTGTGAAAATACGTGTTTACGGATTGACTATTTCCTTAAAATCATTATATTTAATAAGTGAAGAAAGCGCTAGCAAAAAACAACAAATTATAATTCACAAAATTTATTTAATAGAATAGGAGAAAGAAATATGCAGGATTGGATTAAATTACATGGAAAAACTTACATTGTAACTGGGGGCTCTTCAGGTATCGGAAAAGCAATTATTCAGGAGCTGCTTGACAACGGTGCACAAGTTGTAAATGCGGATTTGAACCCGTTAGCAATTGAAAATGAAAATTTGCTTTCTGTAAAATGCGACGTATCTTCACCTGAAGATGTGGCAAATGTAGTCAATACTGCTAAAAGCAAATTTGGAAAAATTGATGGGTTAGTTAACAATGCAGGCATTAATTTACCTAGGTTACTTGTTGATGTTAAGGAACCTGATAGCCAATATACAATTCATTTGAATGAATTTCAAAAAATGTTTGCTGTCAACGTTCAAAGTGTATATTTGATGTCACAGGCAGTTGCTAAGGAACTTGTTAAAAATAAAGTTGGTGTAATTGTTAATATGTCGTCTGAAGCTGGTCTTGAAGGTTCACAGGGCCAGAGTGTTTATTCTGCTACGAAGGGTGCAATTAACGGCTTTACACGTTCGTGGGCAAAAGAGCTTGGCAAATTTAATATTCGTGTAGTTGGTGTTGCGCCTGGTATTTTGGAAGCAACGGGTCTTAGAACACCATCATATGAGAATGCTCTTGCATACACAAGAAATATTACAGTTGATGAATTACGCAAAGGTTATTCCAGTACATCAACTACACCAATGGGTCGCAGCGGCAAGCTATCTGAGGTTGCTGATCTAGTAAATTATCTATTATCGAACAGGGCTAGTTATATCACTGGTGTAACGATTAATGTAGCCGGTGGCAAATCCAGAGGTTAGTTATGAAGATAGTTTTAATTGGACATGGCAAAACCGGGATTGCTTTCAAAGAGGCAATTGAAATGATTTTTGGCAAGGCTGATGATGTTTTGCCGCTAACGTTTTTACCCGGAGAAGGCCTTAAAGACGTAAATAAAAAAATTCAGAATGCAATTGTAGGGGTCGATCCACAAGAAATATTAGTAGTTACTGATCTTTTTTCGGGAACACCGTACAATGCGGCAGCTGAGTTAGCTTTAAAAGGCGAAGTCAAAGATGTTATAGCCGGTATGTCATTGCCGATATTGTTAGATATTGTTACTAATATGACTACTAAATCTGTTGAAGAAATAGCTGCAACGATTTTACAGGATTCATCAAGTTATACCAAGGTGTTAAGTGATGAATTGAATAAGGCAGAAAAGGAAGATGATTTTTAATGATTATTAAGTTTGCAAGAATTGATGACCGCTTAATCCACGGTCAGGTTGCGACCGTATGGTCAAAAATGGCTGATGCAAAACGAATTATTGTAGTAAGTGAAGAAGTTTATCATGACGATATTCGTAAGAAGCTGCTTAAGCAGGCTGCACCGGCAGGAATGAAAGTTAATATTGTTGATGTTCCCAAAGCAATTGCAGTTTACAACAATCCTAAATATGAAAAAGATACAGTTTTTTACCTGTTTACTAATCCGACAGAAGTCTTGGAGTTGGTTAAGGGCGGGGTCCCGCTAAAGTCAATTAACATTGGCGGAATGAGCTTTGGCGAAGGTAAGACGCAGATTACCAAAGCAATTTCACTGACTGAAAAAGACGCACAGGCATTTAGAGAACTTGATAAATTGGGAATTGAGCTTGATTTGCGGGTTTTAGCTGATGACTCTAAAAAAGACATACTAAAACTAATAGATCAAAAATTTAGTAAATAATGATAGAGGTAAAATTATGTCAACTTTACAAATTATATTAGTATTTATTTGGTCATCAATAGTTGGTTGTGGAAGTGTTCTAGATGAATGGCAAACACACAGGCCATTGATTGCTTGTTCGGTCATGGGATTAATTTTAGGGGATCCAGTGAAAGGCCTTGTTCTTGGAGGAACGCTAGAGTTAATTGCATTAGGATGGATGAATGTTGGGGCGGCTCAGTCACCCGATTCGGCTCTTGCCAGCACAATTTCTACTATTTTGGTAATTATTGGGCACCAAAGTATTGATAAAGGAATTGCGATTGCTTTACCAGTTGCCGCTGCCGGTCAGGTCTTAACTGTTTTTGCCCGTACGATTGCAGTTGCCTTTCAGCATGCATCTGATAAGGAAGTGGAGAAAGCTAACTTTAGAGGAATTGAGTGGCTGCATTTTTCTGCTTTAATTGTTCAAGCATTCCGTGTATCAATCCCAACAACGTTAGTTGCAATTTTTGTCAGTCCTGCAATGGTGCAAACAGCTTTGAATGCTCTGCCTAAAGTCGTAACTGGTGGTTTAGCAGTAGCCGGTGGCTTTATTGTAACTGTTGGTTATGCAATGATTTTAAATATGATGTACGTAAAGTATTTAATGCCATTCTTTTATTTAGGTTTTGTACTTAGTGGCTATCTGAAGCTCAGCCTGCTTGCATTTGGTGTTGTCGGATTGATTCTAGCTTTAGTGTACGTACAATTAGATCCTCAATTTAGCGAGAAGAAGACACAAGCTGCAGTTACTGAAACGAGTTCAGATGCCGAATTGGCTGAAGATGAACTGGATGATTAGAGATTAGGTGAGAGCGATGAGTAACAAAAAAATTGAAAACAAGTTAACTAAAAAGGATATCTTTCAAACTTTTGTATTTGAAAACTTTCAACAGGCTTCGTTTAATTATGAGAGAATTCATGCCTTAGCGTTTTGTGTTGACATGATACCAACTATTAGACGAGTTTATAAAAATAAAAAAGATCAAGCAGCTGCTTTGAAGAGACACAATACTTTCTTTAATGTTACACCTGGTTTTTGTGGCCCTGTTGTCGGAATGACAAGTGCGTTGGAGCAGGCTAAGGCTCAGGGTGAGGATATCAATGTTGAAACAATCAATAGTTTAAAAGTTGGGTTAATGGGGCCTCTTTGCGGGGTTGGTGATCCCGTAATGTGGGGAACTTTAAGACCAATCTTAGCCGCATTGGGTGCAACGCTTGCTTTACAGGGTTCATGGCTGGGTCCGATTGTCTTTTTTGTAGTGTTTAACTTAATCCGTTTAGCATTTAAATGGTATGGATTAAAAATTGGTCTTGATCGAGGGATGTCGCTGGTCCAAGATCTTTCCGGCAATTTACTGAAAAAATTAACAGAGGGTGCAACAATTCTGGGACTTTTCGTTATGGGAGTTTTAGTTAACAAATGGACAACCATTAATATTCCGGTTGTTATCTCAAAGACGACTGTTGCTGGAAAGACAACCATTACGACAGTGCAAAATATTTTGGATCAATTATGTCCGGGCCTGGCAGCATTAGGTATGACTTTATTAATGATGTACCTATTGAAGAAACGTGTAAGTCCAATTCTGCTGATCTTCGTTTTATTCGGTGTTGGTATTTTAGGATACTGGCTAGGTATTTTAAGATAGAAAGCAGTTGAAAAAGATGAGTGTAAATAATTTCATTACTTTGGCTGTTGGTATTTTATTGGTTGTTACAAGTTTAATGACTAAAAAAAGAAGCGGTGTTTATGATTGGCTATATTTGATATTAGGTATTGTAATTATTTGCATAGGGCTTTTACAGATCTTTAAAATAATTAACGTTCTTTAATTGGAGTAAGGGATATTAATTAACAAGATTTGGAAATTGAATACTAATATAGACTTCGAATTATGGAAATTAATTTCGAAGTTTTATTATGTTTAATGATACAATTTTAGTATAATAAGTTTGAACAAATTTCACAGATGAATGAGAAATTTGCTGCCTTTTGTCATTAATGAATTTGTTAAGAATGAATAATTATTAAAAGATAGGTGATATTGTTGATTAAAATTGAAAATAAGAAATATATGGTAGAAATAAATGAGCTTGGTGCAGAGATAACGCATTTTATCAATAAAGAAACTAATCAAGATTTAATATGGAATGATCCAGATGGAACTATTTGGAAACGTCATGCACCACTTCTTTTTCCTGCGATTGGCGGTTCTAACGAAGATAAGTATTTTATCAAAGACAAGTGTTATAGTATGAAACAGCATGGTTTTGCTAGAGATTATCCATTTGATGAAATACATAAATATGGCGATACAAAAGTTGTATTGCAACAACATGCAACTTCTAAAACTAAGGAGAATTTTCCTTTTAATTATGTGATTCAAGTAACTTATGAGTTAACACAAATAGGTTTAAAAGCTGAATTTACAATTGAAAATGTTGATTTTTATAGTATGCCATTTGCATTCGGCTTCCATCCCGGATGGAATATTGCTGATGATCTTAGTAATTATGAGTTAACTTTAGTGGGAAATGACACTCCTATTGCTTATTATGGTATTGATCCTGCTCCCCTGCGAAATGGTAATATTGATATTCTTGATGGTGCACAGGGACAGACTATTCCTCTAAGTTATTCCTTTTTAGATGATGGTTTGGTTATTTTAGATGCTCATGGTGTAAAGTACGCTGTGCTTAAGCGGAAAAATGGTGAAAAAATATTAAAACTTAATATTGCTGATTTTCCTTATTTAACTTTGTGGAGTCCTGAAAAGAAATGTGCCCCATTTATTTGTATAGAACCATTTGCCGGGTTACCTGATAAAGCTGGTAAGCCAGTAGATTGGTATAAAAAGTTAGGGAATACAATTCTTCCGGCTGGAAGTCATAAAGATTTTAATTTAGTTATTGAGCCGAATTAAATTGTTATTATTGATTTAAATGTGAGAGCCTAGTTAAGATAGTGTAACTAGGCTTTTTTATTTGTGTACCCAGCATAGATAGGTAATAATTGATTGATGTGAATTTGCTATATCATAGTTGGAATTAGCTGAGAGCAAGAGTGTTCATGTGCGGTGGATTTTTAAGTTCATTCAAAACAAACTGCTGGACCGATGAAAAAACTAACTACAAAACCGGCAATTCAAATTTTTGTAACAGACAGTTGCTTTAAAAATTTGAAAACTAATGAGGTAAATAAATACTAAAATTACTTAGTGTTTTGAATTTGATAATTTGGAGAGGAAATCTTATGACCAAAAATATTATTTTGGCACTAATTGTGCTAATTGATGGGTATTTTTTGTTTTATTTTGTACGCGATTTAGTCAAAAATAAAGCTGAATTTCAAGCAGATCCAGGAAATAATTATGCTTTACCGTTTACGTCTTTCCTGATTTTCTTTTTATCAACCTTTGGCATTTCAGATTTTGCTATCGGAACGGCAATATACTCGCATTTTAAATGGGTAAGCATAAAAAAATTGCCGGGGACTTTGAATGCGCAGTGTGCGATTCCGGTATCAGCAATGACATTATTCTATATTACCGCAATAAGTGTGGGGATAAAAACATTAGTGGTGTGCATCATTTGCCAGATCATTGGGGCATATATTGGACCGCGCTTTGTCGTCAAGCTGCCGGAAAAAACTATCAAAATTTTTGTAGGTATTGGTCTGATTATTGCCGCTTTCTTAATTTTTGCGGGGCAAATGAAATGGATACCTACCAATGGCACTGCCACAGAACTTTATGGTGGTAAACTTATTTTGGCTGGTTTTTTAATGTTTTTGTATGGTGCGTTGAATAATATTGGCATTGGCTCGTTTTCGTTAACAATGGTAACAGTTTATCTTTTAGGATTGAATCCGGCGGCTGCTTTTCCGATTATGATGGGCGCGTGTGCTTTTTCGCTTCCAATTGGCAGTGTGCAGTTTATTAAATACGGGGATTACAGTCGAAGAATTACCCTGTTTGCCTCTGTTTTTGGGGTATTAGGTGTACTTGTGGCGGTGTTTATTGTTAAGGCCTTAAATGTTTATATGCTAAAATGGCTGGTTATTTTTGTGTTGTTATACAGTGCTTATTCAATGCTTGCTGGCCAATTTAAGCACCAAAGTTAATGAAGCAGGAGAGAATAGATGTTACTTTTAAATAAACAAGATATTGAAAAAAGTTTTACGATGAAGGATGCGATTGCTGCCGATAAAGAGGCCCTATCGTTGTATTCCATGGGCGCAGCTTCGGTACCTTTGCGGACAAATATTGATATTCCTAAGTATCATGGACAGAGCCTCTACATGCCGGCCTATGTTGATGATAGGCACGGAACGTTAGGCGTAAAAATTGTGTCTGTTTATCCCGAAAATATTAAGCATGGTCTGCCGAGTGTGCCGGCAACAATGGTTGTTTTGAATCCAGAAACGGGAATTGTTTCCGCTTGTTTGGACGGAACATATTTGACGCAGCTGCGCACTGGAGCCGTTCAAGGAGCTGCTACCGATCTGTTAGCCCGCAAAGATGCCAAAATTGCTGCACTGATTGGTACTGGCGGCCAGGCCGCTTCACAGTTAGAAGCAATGTTAACGGTTAGAAAAATCGAAGAAGTGCGGATTTTTGACATTAATTTTGAACGGGCAACTGAATTTGCTGCTGCCATGGCCAAGAAGTTTGCTGTCAAAGTTTTGGCTAAGAAAACAAGCAAAGAGTGTGTTGAAGGTGCGGATATTATCACAACGGTAACGACTTCTCGAAAACCAACTTTTGCGGCAGAATGGATTAAACCGGGTGCGCATGTTAACGGGATCGGTGCTTACACGCCGGAAATGTGTGAGATACCTAAAGAGCTGATCAAGATTGCTAAGCCGATAATCTTTGATATGATGGATGGCGTGCTTGCAGAAGCCGGTGATTTTATTTCACCGCTGAAGTCTGGCTATGTTGATAAGGCACAGTATACGGGTGAATTAGGTCAGTTGGTTAACGGTGATATTGCAGGCCGCCAAAATGAAGATGACATTACAATTTTCAAAACGGTTGGCACTGCTGCGCTGGATATTATGGTTGCCGGTAAGATTGTTGATCAGGCTAAGGCTAAAAAGATTGGTGTAGAATACAAGTTTTAGAACAGTGTAATTATAAAAACATTAAGGTTAACGGATTGTATTTAGTATATATTAGAGCATGATTTATTAAAACAAAATAAGCGTTGGTGATACCAGCACTTATTTTGTTATTTATGTTACCACTGCGTTTTGGAAATGTTGATTGCTTGTGCAATGTACTTGTTTATGACATTGATTGCCTTTCTTTTATCTGACTTGGTTGAGGAAAGAATACCGTAAGACAACTTTTGCGAGGTACTTAACGGAATGTAACGCAGATCGGAATCATCTTTATTGTATAAAATGCTAGGCACAATCCCAATGCCCATCTTTGCTCGAACATAGGCAATTAAAATAGAAGAATCGGTTACTTCTTCAAAGTTAATGTCTTTATTACTACTCCTAATGCTGAATTTCAAACTTTCAATTGCGGGAAAATTATCATTTCCGTTCCATAAATAAATATTTCTTCCTACAAGATCATCAAAATTGATGCTGCGTTTAATATATAAAGCATCACCTTGCAGAACCACGACAGAAAAGCCTTTTTGTAAAATTTCAAAATATTGTGTTTCCGTTTTTTTGCTAATAATGTCTTTTTGCATAATCATGAGGTCAATTGTCCCATCGCTGATCAGCTTGCTGATGTTATTCTCATGTCCCGGATCAACAAAAGCTGGGACTAATGCCAGTTTAGTTTTGGTATTAATTAACCGTAGCGCCGTTGGCAGCCACTTCTTCTCAAATGGTAAATCAGTGTAACCCATTTTTATTTTAAGACGCTCGATATTCCGATTTTGCTGAATGCTCTGGATTGTATCATTGATTTCTGAAACAGATAATAGCATCTGATTATAAAAAATTTTGCCTTTTTCTGTTAGATAAATTTTGTGGTACCTGCGTTCAAATAGGGTAACGTGCAACTCTTTTTCCAGATTTTTGATATTTTTGGATACCGTGGATTGTGAGAGATACATGTTGTTGGCCGATTTGGTGAAATTGAGTGTTTTAGCTAAAGATAAAAAACAATTTATTTGGGTAGAATTCATTTTATAATTCCTTTTTGGCATAATGCTATTCGCTATTTAGTTAATCTTACCGCTGTTAACAGTGTATTATCAAGATGAATTTAATAATTGAGAATGGAGTTATGTTATGAGTAAGCAAAAAAGGAATATTAGGCCTTGGGTAGTTATGTTCTGCATGGGATTGATTTCGGCAGCATGTCTTGGCTCAAGCATGGTTTTAATGGGCTCATTTTTGGCCCCATTGAGTCAATCTCTGCATACAGAGATCTCAACGCTGTCTTATTACTATACAGTTTTGGTACTGGCGATGGCAGTGATGACACCAAATGTGCCTAAAATCTTGGCTAAGGTTAATAATCGGATATTATTTGCTGTAGCCAGTTTGGCGGTTGCCGCAAGTCTATTTTTGATGCCGCATTTTACGAACGTTTGGATGTTTTTCTTGATTGCCATTGTCATCGGGGTTGCAATTTCATTTATGTCTTTTACCCCTGTGGGAATTTTGCTAGACAATTGGTTTTCTAGGAAAGCTGGCTTTGCAATCGGATTGTGTTGGGCAATAACCTCGGTTTTTCAGGGGATCATGAGCCCAATTTTATCGGTATTAATTAATAAGTACGGCTGGGAGCAAAGCCTGACTATTTTGGCGATTATTGTAGCTGTATTAAGCATTCCCTGTGCGTTGTTTGGGGTTGATTTTTCACCCGAACAAGAGGGCCGCAAGCCATATGGCTACGGCGAAGTGCAGGAGCAGGCCCAAGAAGATGAAGAAGTTAAGCAGGTTTCCAATAATGAATTATTCAAGTCAGCCACATTTTGGTTATTGCTGGCAATTGTCATTTTGTTACAGTTTCCGGCAGTTTTGAATCAAATGTTTCCAACTTATGCTGCAACTACTGGGTTTAATGCTGCGGTTGGCGGTTTTATGGTTACCGCCGCAATGCTATTTGATATTTTCTTGAACCCGCTAGTAGGATCCACCTGTGATAAGTACGGTGCTGAAAAGGCAAGCTTGGTCTGGATGGCAATTTCTGTTGTTTCTTATGTTTTATTAATTGTTGCAACTAATACTCATTCAGCTAATTTGGCAATTTTTAGTGCAGGGGTTAATGATATCTTCTATGTTTATTTAGGAACGGGCATTACGACTATTGCTACGGCTGTTTTGGGTAAACGTGCCTTTGCCAAAGGTTTTTCTTATGTTAATTCAATTGCATTTTTGATCGGGGCCTTTGCAATGCCTGTAAATAATATGATTGCTGAAAAGTTTGGCGGTTTTAATGCGGTTTATATCTTTTTTGCGGTTATTACGGTTTTAATTATTGTTTTGATAGTGGTAATTTCCAAGCATCATTTTGAAGTAAAGAGTAATTAGGGGGAACGTAATGAAAAATAACGAGTATGAAGTGATTGTTGTTGGTGCAAGCAATGCCGGTGGAATGGCCGCTGCTGCTGCTGCTGAAAAAGGCGCCAAGGTATTAGTGATTGACAAGGCTGGAAGTGCAGGCTATTTATACCGTGAGACAATTGCGGCTCTTCATAGCAAGGCGCAAACAAAGGCTGGGGTTAGCGTTGACCGTAATGAGCTGGTTAATTTTTTGTCAACGTTTAATCAGGGCAATGTTGATCAAAACCTGTTAAATATTTGGGCTGATAATAGTTCGGAGATGATGGACTGGCTTGATGATGAAATCTTACGTCCTCATGGTGCTTATATTCAAGCTACCCCAGATGCTTATTATGAGACTGAGCGCAATCGGGCTTTTCCTACAGGAAATGAAGTGACGGCACCGGATGGCAAATATTGGCAAATGGGCTATGGTGATTGGGTAATTGCCAAGGCCGAGGAACTTGGCGCCGAATTTGCCTGGCGGACTAAGTTAGAGAAGCTAATTGTTGAAAATGGCCGGGTTGTTGGTGTTAATGTTAAAGATGTGAAGACCAATAAGATGACGACCGTTAAGGCAACAAAGGGTGTTATTTTGTGTACTGGCGGTTACGGTTCCAATAAAGCGTTGATGCAAAAATGGAATCCGTTAGGCCTAAAGACGAATGTTTACACTGACAGTCAAAGAGATGATGGTTCGGGAATTGTGGCAGCAATGGAAGTTGGCGCTGCCAAAGATGAGGAACCGGCATCAATCGTGTTTAACCGTGGTGCTGTGCCGACGGCTACTAACACAGATGATTTCTATGAGGTTGACCTGACACCGCCGGATGATCCTGGCTATTTGTGGCTTGGCTCATACCCAATGCTGAAAGTAAATCTTAATGGTGAACGGTTCTTTAATGAAAGTGCCCCGTACCAGTTCCAGATGAATGCCGCTTCCAAGCAGCCGGGTTATCTGAGTGCGATGATTTGGACTGAAAAGACGATGTCCGATGAAAATCTCAGGAAGTACCATACTCTTGGGTGCTCACGCTTAGGCTTTCCGGGAATTTTCACCGGTGATGAGGCGCGCAAGGAAGTCAATGATCGCTTAAGCGAAGGTTTGGTGCAAAAAGCCGATACAATTAAGGAACTTGCCGAAAAGCTGGGCCTGCCTGTTGTAAACTTACAAAATAGTGTAACACGGTATAACGAAATGGTTGCAGCTGATAAAGACGATGATTTCGGTAAGGAAAGTTATCGTTTAGAGCCAGTTACAGAGGCTCCGTATTATGGAGCAATTGTTGGTGGCCGGCTGCTTGCGACACTTGATGGTTTACGTGTAAACAGCAAGATGCAGGTGCTTAATAAGCAAGGGGAGGTAATTGCTGGCCTGTATGCCGCAGGAAATTGTTCTGGTGGCTTCTTCTGGGGATCATATCCGGATCATGTGCCGGGCTTAACAGCTAGTCATGCCCTGACCTTTGGCCGGTTAGCTGGGAAGTATATTGCAGAAGCTTAATGATTAAGACAAAAATAAGCGTTGGTGATGCCGACGCTTATTTTTTATCTTTAGTTTTATAAATATTAGCTTTATCCAAGTTTATATCTAGTATAGCCAAGCTTTTTTGCCCGTAAAAAGACCATGCTTTTCACAACATGGCCTTTTTGGTGGATAGATTCTTTACGCTTTATTTTTTAAAAATTTTAATTTTGGTATTCAATATCTTCTTGCGGATTAACCTTGAATTCACGGTAATCCGTTTCTTTTTCTAGTTCTGGTGTCAACCGGACACATCTGATACGCTGGTTGCCGTAAGTTGAGTAGTAATAGCTTCTTGATTCGGCACACATATAAGCTTGGTAACAAGTGTAATCGAAAGTTTTATCTGGCGTAACCACAATTCCGCGCGGGATGCTGACCGATTCCAAAATGTGGTGGGCAAGACTCACACCGGCAATTTCGTCTTTTGCTTGCTCAACATTGTTCTTCATGAAAGCGGTTCTGACAAAACGTGATACCGGTGTATAGTCACCCGGCAGGCCGAAAGTTCCTGATCCTTGACTGAAGGGTGTTAAGGTTTTGCCTAAGAATTCGACATCATCATGCTGCTTCGGAGTAACACATAAATAATTACGCAAATTAGTTTCGTGCCAGTGATAGTCAGGACTGTTGGTCATGACGCCGACGGAATTTTTGATGATGTGCACGCCGTCTTCCTGTGGTTCAACAATCACGCTTGCACCAGAAGCATCGGAAAAAATGAAGTGCAGCGGTGAAACGACCTTCAGCGACGGACTAGCTTCATTAACAATTGTGATTTGTTTTGTAAATAATTCTTCAATTTCGGCTAACGATTCGGCTTGAGCCAAAATTACGGAGATGATTTTATCAGGTGAAACGGCAACGGTTCCGGCCTCTGCCTTTTCGTGGTAACTTGCATAGCGTGGGAAATACAGAGTAGCACCCATCACACCTGCATCGTTGACACCGTCAAAAGTAACGGGGGCGTTGTCGGTATCCTGAATAACGCCTAAGCCAATAAAGGCGTGCTTGCTGGTAATTTCTTGCGCATCATTATACGAAACTGCAAAAGTCTTGTTCTTTGGTGTGAAGACGACTTGTTCGGCCATCTCCATCATAAAGTCCATTGTTCGTGACAAAAAATGTTTTTTGTCTTTTGTTTCCATTGTAAAACTGCTACAGCCAATCATCTTGAAACCTCCATTCATTCAAATGATTTTAATATGATAAAGAAAGTATACGGGCTTTAGAAATTTAATTCAAGCTTTTATTAATTTTATCTTAATTTCTTGAAAAAGCGTTTTTGCTTTTTGGTGCATGTATAACCGATTTTTTCGTAAAAACGGTGAGCACCCGTGCGTTCCTCACCTGAGTTTAACCTGACGCTGTCGACGCCTAGACTTTTTGCCTTTTCTTCAATTTGAGTCATCAATTGGCTGCCGATGCCTTTTTGCTGCGCATCTTTAGCAACAGCCAGAGCGAGAATATCAAACATTGGTGAAAAATATGTTTCTAAGAAAAGCTCGGCATGCACGTAGCCTTCAACTTGGCTAGTTTGATCATTTACGTAAACCAGCAGGTAGTGGGTAGACGCATTTAAAATCTGCTTGAGGCTGCCCTCGGTTTTATCAACCGGATAGTCGTAGCTAAGCTCCTCCTGATTAATTTTTTGGATAGCAGGACAGTCTGCAATTGTTGCGGTTCTGATCATGATTAACCTTCTTAAATTAAGCAACTAACATTTTATTTTTGATAATTTTATCTTTGTCTTTTGAACGTTTCAAGCCTTTGCTGGTTAAAATTTTTAAATTTGTGCTTGACATTAATTAAAAATGATATTAAAGTAAGACAAATGAAATTTAGTTAAAGAAAGGAAAATTATGATGCAATCGTTAAACTTACTAAATTTAACTTGGCAAAGCCAGCATGATTGATCGTAATCTTGTCATTGACGGATACGATCTGGCAAACAGTTTGTGTCCGTGCTGACTACTTTTTTCATTGACAAAGTTTGTTTGCATGGAAAACATGCAGCAGGCTTTGCGTCTAATTGGGCAGACCAGAGTTCGCTGGTTTGCCTTTTTTGTTGCAGCTTAGCCCAAAAATATTTTTTAAGGAGAGAAAAATGAAACGAATGATCGCGTTTATTAGCGCAATTGTTGCATTTTTGGGTTTTGCTTTGTTCACTGAGCACCCGCAAAACGACAATCAACAGACGCAGAAGGAAAAAGTTGTTCGGGTGGGAATTTTGCAACTAATTACTCACCCTGCTTTAGACCAAATTCATCAGGGAGTAGTTGATGGACTTAAAGAAGGGGGCTTTACTGAGGGCAAAAATCTGAAAATTGATTTTTTAAATGCCCAAGGCGACCAGAGCAACCTGAAGACAATGTCGCAGCAGCTGGCAAATAAGGACAAATTACTGGTGGGGATTGCAACTCCTGCAGCACAGTCACTTGTTAACAGTGCAACGAAAACCACACCGGTAATTTTAGCGGGAATTTCCACACCGGCAACCAGCGGTCTGGTTAAAACCGAGCAACGACCGGGGGCCAATGTCACCGGTTCGTCGGGCATCAATCCGGTGGAAAAACAATTGGCACTAATTCGGCTGGTAATGCCCCATGCCAAGAAGATCGGGATTATTTATACCTCATCGGATCATGGTGGGCAGGCTAATGCCCGTGCCTTTTATCAAGTGGTGAAAAAGGCGGGTTTGACTCCCAAAATGTATACAATTTCCAATACCAACGACTTGCAGCAGGTTGCCAGCCAGATGGTGACGCAAGTAGATGCCGTTTACGCCCCGCAAGACAATAATGTGGCGTCGGCAATGAAAACCTTGGCTAATGTTGCCAATAAAGAAAATATTCCCGTTTTCCCTTGTGCAGAAACGATGGTTCCTGATGGCGGCTTAGCCTCTTATGCGATTAACCAGCGTGAACAGGGCCGGATTGCCGGTATCATGGCGGCCAATGTTTTGAGGGGGAGAAAAACGGCAACTTATCCGGTGGAACATGTCACGAAAGGTTACTACATCGTGAATCTGCAAGAAATGCGGAAATTGCACATCAAGATTCCGCGGCAGATTATGCAACAGGCAGAAAAAAGCGGGAGGATCATCAAATGAACTTAATTACATCAAGTATTGGTCAGGGTTTATTATGGGCTATTTTGGGAATTGCCTTGTTCCTGACATTCCGGATTTTAAATTTTCCAGATATGACGGTGGAAGGCACTTTTCCCTTGGGCGCGGCAATTGCTGTGACCGCAATTGTTAACGGTGTTTCCCCGCTTGTGGCAACTATTCTGAGTTTTTTAGGCGGGGCAGCCGGTGGTCTGATCACAGGCCTGCTTTACACCAAGGGTAAAATTCCCATTTTACTTGCCGGAATTTTAGTGATGACAGCTTGTTTATCGGTTAATTTACGTATTATGGGTGGTTCCAATGTATCGCTGCTGGGCAAAAAGACTTTCTTTTCTGCCAAAATCTTTCAAACACTGCCGCGCTATTTTGACGGTGTGGTTATCGGCGGTATTGCCGTCATTGTTATTGCTCTTTTAATTGCCTTGTTTTTACAGACGGACCTGGGGCAAGCCTTCATCGTTACCGGTGATAACGAAATCATGGCGCGTTCACTGGGAATTCATACTGACAAGATGACGATCCTCGGCCTGATGCTTTCCAACGGGTTGGTTGGCCTAGACGGAGCCTTGATTGCCCAGAGCAATGGCTATGCCGATGCCAATATGGGGATCGGGATAATCGTGATTGCACTTGCATCCATCATTATTGGTGAAGTGGTGTTTGGCTACTTAACTTTGAATGAGCGGCTAGTGGCCGTGATTTTGGGCAGTATCATTTACCGTTTTGTTTTGCTGATTGTTTTGCAGCTTGGTTTTTCGACCAACGACTTGAATTTGATTTCAGCAATTATCTTGGCATTGTGCCTGATGCTGCCGACTTTGCGGCATGCGTTGAAACTAGACAGGATTGTGCATAAAGGACTATCTAATCATGAAAAATAACGAAGCAGTTTTAGAATTAAAAAATGTCAATACAGTGGTTAACCGCAATACACCTAATGAAACGAAAATTTTGCGTGATCTTAATCTGGTTGTTAATCAGGGTGATTTTATCACCGTCGTTGGCTCAAATGGTGCCGGTAAATCGACCCTTTTTAACACGATTGCAGGTATAATTGAGCCTGATTCCGGGGCACTTTTCCATGAGGGCCAGGAGATAACCCACCTGTCGGTTGAAAAAAGAACGCAGTTTATCAGCCGTGTTTTCCAGGATCCGAAAATGGGCACTTCACCCAGAATGACAGTGGCGGAAAATCTTTTGCTGGCCAATAAACGTGGTAAAAAGCGTGGTTTGCGTTTCCGTAGGTTGGCGGCGCATAGACCGGAATTAAAAAAGATGACAGACCTGATGGGAAATTCTTTGACGAAAAAATTGGATACCCCAACGGAACATCTCTCCGGTGGGCAGCGGCAAACCCTGAGCTTTTTAATGGCGACGCTGAACCACCCCGACATCTTATTGCTGGATGAACATACTGCAGCCTTGGATCCCAAGGCCAGCAAGGATTTATTGGCAAAAACGAATCAAATTGTGACAGAACGAAAATTGACCTGCCTGATGATTACGCACAGCATGGAAGATGCTTTAAAATACGGCAACCGCCTGGTTGCCCTGCATGACGGACAAATCGTGCGGGATGTCGCTAACGAAGAAAAGAAAAATTTGACGCTGAATGATTTAATGGCAAGTTTTGTTGAGGAAGGGGATATTTGAGTAACTAGCAAGAGAAAGGCTGAAACTAGTTTTTCCATTAATTTCCTTAGTATAATAAACACTGAGGTGAAATTATGGAAATCGGATCTCTATCAGAGTGGGTAACGGCGGCCGCAGAAATTGCGGCCGTCTGTGTTGCCCTGTTTTTACCATATTATGAAAAAAGGCAGGAAAAGAAGAAAAGAACACGCAACCTAAAATTGGTTTTACGTTCGCTGGTTAACGCAGCATTAGAGACGGGCAGTACGAGCAACTTGAAATCGTATCTAAAAATTAGTTACTTGATCAACGATAATGATAACGATAAGCCCATCTTTTCCGTGGCACAGCAGGCAATTACGATAATTGATGACGAGACGCTGTCAGAGCTGGAGAAGAAAAAAGAGATTGACGAATTACTGCAATACCTAAAGAAGTAAATTGTCGCTTCATTTCGCTTGATTTATAGTATAGAATTATGGCTAAGAGAGATGAATTAGTAACTTTAATGTAAGCACAAAATAACTGGCCGTCTTCTGCTAATCTGTTAGTTTTGTGATAATTATCTCAAGAAATGATTTTTGAGGTGATTGAAGATTCAGACGATGAGCAGACTATCTTTTATCAAGCTCAAGCAGCTACAGACTTATTCGCCCATAGCTTAGCAACACCGGATTTAGTAGCCGAGATAGTTTATGATAAACTAGCCTAGCGTTTAGGTACACCGGCAACTACGGAACTGGCAGTGCCTAGGCTGGCAGACTAGTAATGCAACTCTAGCCAACTGGGTAATTAATGGTGCTAAGCTTGTCAAATCAGTCTATGATGCAATTCATAAGCATTTGCTGACACAGCCATATCTTCAAGGTGATGAAACAACTATCAAGGTCTTGCGTGAAGCAAAGCGTCCAGCCCAGTCCAAGTCATATGCTTGGGTGATGCGAACGGTTGAAAGAGCTAAGCAGTCAGCAGTTTATTATGCTTATAACCCCACGCGTGCTAGTAGCTTTGCTCAAGAACTATATCAAGGATTCACTGGCGTTTTGCAGTGTGACAGCTACGCCGATTACAATCAAGTTGCTAGCAAGGCATGGGTTGGCTGCTGGGCTCATACGATACGAAAATTCTTTGATGCTTTAAAAGCTGACGAGTAGGCTCAAGCGCCATTTGACATTATTCAAAAAATGTTCGCTAAAGAACGAATGTGACAAGAATTACCAGCAGCCGAGCGTTTAGCGATGCGGCAAAAAGAACTGCAACCATTACTAGCTGAATTTTGGAAATGTGTGTCAGAAATCAGGGTATTGCCTAAGTCACGTTTAGGTAAAGCCATTGCTTATGCAAATGGACAACAGGAGTATTTAAACCATGTTTTAGATTATGGTGAAGTCGATTTAAGCAACAATACTTGTGAACAAGCAGTTAAGACTTTAGTGATTGACCGCAAGAATTTCCTTTTTAGTACAAGTCTTAAAGGTGCAGAAGCCAATGCAATTTGGTTAACGCTAATTAAAAGTGTGACTGAAAATGGCATAGATGCACTTACATATCTAAAGCTTTTATTAGAAGAGCTGCAAAAATTAGGAGCCTTTCTCCAAGAAGAAGCATTGAATACATATATGCCGTGGGAACAAAAGTCCACAAGTCAAGAAGTCGCTTGAGCAGCAGAAAGCGTCAAGAAAAGAAGAAGAATCTTGACGCTTTTGTGCTGCTATTTGTATGCTTTCAAGTACATGTGGTTATTTTGTGCTTACACTTTAATTACTGTAACTTGTTTTCGATGTTACACGATTTTCTTGTAATTAAAAGTCGTGTTTTTATTTAATTAGATGATGTTCACAATTATAATTTTGGCATTATAAAATATTATTAGGAGCTAATGAAATTATATTTTCCCAATTTCTTTTAAATTTATAAATACTTGCCACAATGATTTGATTATCAGAGAATTCGTTATCTAACAATTTAAACATTTTTTTAATATTGCTGTCGTCCACTTCTCCAGACATTGGTGAATCTATTATTATTGGGAAAGTTTTATGAAATTGCCTTTGTACAACTTTTAATAAAGATAATCTTAAAGCAAACACAAAAAGATGCAATTTTGCTCCACTATATATCTTAAGATTCTTTGTAAAAATAACATTTTTATTATTCTTGATAATATCAGTTATATCTAAAATTTGTGCAAATCTTATTAAAACTTTATAAATTTCTTGCGTTTGAGAAGTTGAAGATAAAAGGTTGGTGATTTTATTATTAATATCGTATATATTTTTTCTGTTTTCTTTTAGCTTGTTATCAATCATTTCATTTGTGATACTTATTTTATCTATTTCTTGATTAAATTTTTCAATTTGATCATCATAACTAATAAGTTTTTGTTGGTTATTTAATTTAGTTTCTAAATTATTTTTTTTAATTCGAATTGAATCAAGTTCTTTTTTTTCTTTAGCAATTTGTGCACTTAGAACTGCATTTGTTGTATCGTAAGAATAAATGTCACTAGAAGTTAATTTCTTTTTTTCCTTACCTATTTCTATTACAAAATTAAATCTTTTTAATAATTCTCCCAGCTCAATATTACCATTATATACATATTCCAAATTATCTATTTTTTCTTTTTTTCTGTCAAACTGTAATGATATAGATCTAACCTGACTTTGTAAGTCATCAATGTCAGTCCAATTAATATTTGAAAGATTCCTTTTCCTCTCTTCTTTTAACTTTAGAAGATTAGACATTTCTAAATAAGCTTTTCGCTTTTCTTTTTCTTCTGATAATTTATTTTGCATAGTTAATAAATTGTTATTAGCTAAACCGTCTATTAGGGATTCAATTTTAAAGGGATATTTTCCTATAACAATTCCTCTGTTTAACAATGACCATCCCTTATCTTGATCAAAGTAGGTGATACCTAATATATTTTCTAAAACTTTAGGTTCAGTGATATCACCAGTAATGCATGAAATTACTTCGATTTGTTTATCAGGTAGAGAATATAGCAAATCTTTATTGTTATTTTGTTTAATTTTTATTAATCTATCTTTTCTGTGCAAGCTTATGTCTTTTTTATCTGAATTTATTATTATATTAGTATTAAGATCAGAAAAATTGATTCCTTTTGTTGATGGAATAGGGTATCCTAAGGAATATAGAATTAATCTGATTAATGAGGTTTTGCCTGCACTATTTTTTCGGCTATATATAAGATTATATTTACTAGTGAATTTAAAAGTTTTTTCTCCTATTGTAAGTTTTTTAATTTTCAATTTATTGCATCCTTTATAAAGTTAAAATTTATTTCATTAGAAATGAGTATCCACATTATGAGTTTTGATAAAAATAAATTTTCATTGTTAATTTTCAATTTTATTAATGATGCAAATTTATTACATTTTTTATTTATAAAGTCTTTTTGTATTTCTCTTTTTGAATTTTTAGTAGGATTAGGATTTTCCTGTTTGTAATCACATATAAGTGAATTTATAATATTAACTATACTCATATCCATGGTCAGGCTTTGTAAATGTTGCATATAATTGCTTTTAATATAATTTTCTATTGAAATACTAGGCTGAAATTCTTGGATAAATTCATTTATGGGTGTTTGGTCATACAGATAAATCAGTGACGTATTTCCCATAAATTGCTCTTTTGTTATAACCTTATCTGGATCTTTTATTATTTTATTTTGACAAATCATTTCATTCCATTGACTTTTTAATGGAATATATTTATCAAGTGTTATATGAGCTTGTCCCATAAATTTTTCAATTTCTTTTTCTAATTCAATTTCTCTTGTTTTAGTATCATCACCTTGATATGGAATTTTAATAATATACAATTTTGACAAATCTATGGTGATATTTTTTAACTTTTTATCAGATTTAAGCCAACTTTGTATTTTTTCTTTTATTTCACTTGATAAGTTTTTATATGAATATTTACAATAATTTTCATTATTAAATTGATTTCCATTTTTGCTTTCTATTTTTTTCCCAAATGGGAAATGTGAATTAGTCAAAAAAATTATACTTTTAATAGGTTTATTTTTATAAGTGCTTAAATCTTTTGAAAGGAGACTTAATGCGTCTTTTATATATACTGTATTGAAACTCTGAAGAGGATCTACAGTTTCTTTTGCCTGAATGAGTGATATTTTGTTTTCTTTCCAGTTTAAATCGATATCTTCGTTCCCTTCAACTTTAAATGAATTTAAAGTTTTGATGCTTTGTAAAAAAAGGTAAAGTGCAGAAAGATCTTGAAAAGAAAATCCTCTTTGTGTGGTTGCACCACTTGTATCAGTTGTCATTTTAGGCTCCTTATTTGTAATATTTAATTATAATAATTTTTAAAATTGTATCTGATTATTCAATAAATGTTTTCAAAAAAGCATTTTAAACCTTTGGCAAAAGTAATAGCAATAGTTTTCTTCGCTTTGACTTTATAACAGTTACTATTTATGTTTTAAACATGCTTCTATATTTGTCGGTGTAATATTTTTTCTTTTTAGATCTTTTAAATTATTGAATTGGTTTTATTAAAGCTCAGATAATTATTCCATATATGTTACGAAATTATCGTTTATATCTATGATTGAGTACAACTAAGATTATAATTTGTTTAATACTGGTTACATATAGTAAAGAAATAGTAAGCTTAATACTAATTAATTGCTTAAAATTTTCAGAGCCTTCCTAATACAATATTAGATTTCATATTTTATGGAAATATTTTATCATAAATAAGTTGAATTTGTTAAATAATAATTTATAGAAAAGTTTTTCAAATACTTTAAACAATAAAATACTTATTAACTAAGTGTTTATTTTTCTTGGCTTTGATTCACCTGCAGTTGAATGTTGAACAGTTGTGTTTCCAAATTTCCCGCTTTTAGTGCATTTTGGATTTTGTAATCCAATGTTTCCAACTTATTATTGTAATCCTTGAATTTGGGATTTACCGCGCCGCTGCGCATAATTTCATCTAATTTTGTGACGGTCAGATTATGGTAATTGATCACTTTATCATCAAGAATATTTTGTGCCTGTCTGCTTTTAATAACGCTGGGCAAAACCGAAGCTCCCATATTGGTTTGCATCAGTTCACGCTGAACGTCCTTGTTGGTGCAAAGTAATTTCATAAATTGCCAAGCCATTTCGGAATTTTTGGCTTTGCTGGAGATGGCAAACATACTGGTTTCCATTGGGGTGGATTTGACTCCAGGAGTGCCCGGCATTTTGGTGCATTCCCATAAAAAGTTGTTGTCACGTGTCACATAAAAAGGGTATGAAGTATAGGTGCGGTATTGGGCGAGGCCCAACGGCATGAAAGTTACTTGGCCCTTGTCAAACAATTGGGAAGTCACGTTATCAGATGACGCATCGTTGGTCAAATCTTCACTTAAGGCAAAGCCGCGGTGTGCTCTAGCAGAAGTTAGCTGCACACTGTTATCACCTTTAGCGAAAAGACTGCTGCCGTACGCCAATTGGGCATCCTGCCAGCTGTAGCTCGAAGTTACCCCGTAATATTTTCCTTTTTTTCTTTTGTGCGTGACTTGGTGGCACAACTGGTAAAATTTACGCGGTGTCCAGCTGCTTTTGGGCGGCGTCAGCCGCAGCTTTTTGAGTAAAGTTTTGTTCATCACCATTAAAGTCGGATTGGCTTCGTAAGGCAGGGCCAGTTGCTGGTTGTTATATTGGCCCGCTTGCAGCGTACTCTGGTAAAAAGTGTTGGGAGCAATTTTATCCCGATTCATCAGCGGCGTTAAATTTTTAAAGGCGCCCTCACTGGCCAACAAATTAAAGTCGTGGCTAGGGACAATCACCAGATCGGGCATCTTATTTTCGATGATTTTTTCACTTAACCAATTACGATAATCATCAAGCTGAATCCCGCTTTCATACTCTACCTTGATATTGGGATGGTTACGTTTAAATTTTTTGATGGCGTAGTCAATAATGTGGTACTGCTGTCCGTTAGGTACATTCCAGCTGCTGCTGGTATAAATGCCGATAGTCAGTGTCTTTTTTTGCTGGTGAATATGGCTGTCCCAAATTCCCAGGCCAATTATGAGCAGCAAGAAAAGACCGATTAGTGAAAGTCGCTTTCTGCTTTTATTCATTATCACTACCGATTGCTTCACTGGTTACCCCAGTTTGCACAGCCCAAATTGCTAATTGGGTACGGTCTCGCAGCTGCAATTTGTCCAAGATTTTTGAGATGTAATTACGGACGGTTCCTTCCGATAAAAACAACTTGGCGGAGATTTCCTTATTTGATAAACCTAGCCCCACTTGCTGGATTACTTCCCATTCATGTTTGGAAAAGTTTTTTGTGTCTTTGTCATTAACTTGGATTGCATAGTTTGACTGGGCCATTTTGGAAAAGAGTTTGAATACTTTTTCTGTGATGTCGGGATTGATCATCGCCCCGCCGTGATAAACCGTGTTAATTGCTTGGTATAGTTCTTTTGTTGAAGCTCCTTTTAACAAGTAGCCGGAAGCACCGTATTTTAGGGCACTGAAGATAAAATCGTCATCATCAAAGGTTGTCAGAATAATTACTTTGATGTTAGGATATTTCTCTTTAACATACTTGGTGCAGACCGTGCCGTCCATTTTGGGCATACGCACATCCATTAAAATAATGTCAGGCACATTCTTTTTGATTTCTTCCAGCACTTCTTGCCCATTAGCGACCGTCGCGCTAACTGTGAAGTCAGGATTAGCATCCAGAATAATTTTTAAAGAATCCCTGATTAGTTCTTGATCGTCGGCAATCATAATTTTAATCATTTGTTTCACCTTCCTTAGGAATTTCTACAGTTGTTATAAAACCTTTTTTGCCGTCAAGGTTAATCTGGCCATTGATGATCGCCACCCTTTCCTTCATTTGGGTGATGCCGTAACCTGGCTTGATCTGGGCACACCCCTTGCCGTTATCCTGAATTTGCAGCTGGTAATTTTGCTTGGCAGTGCGGCTGCAGGTAATGGTTACTTCACTTGCATGCCCGTGCCGCAACGAATTGGTGATCGATTCTTCAATAATCCGAAAGATAACATTTTCGGTGGTTTTTTCAAAATCGGTTTCGCCCCACTGATAAGTAAAATTAATTTTAATCCGGGAAATATCGGCGTATTCTTTCAACATCTTTTTTAAGGCATCTTCCAGCGTGTAGTTTTTGAGTGCACCGGGACGAATTTGGTTGAGGGCCTTGCGAACGTCCTTTAAACCTTGTTTAACTGCCACCTGGATTTTGGCTAATTGCTTTTTAGTGGCTGCGGGATCGATATCAATCAGGACCATCGTGGCATCAATTCCCGCGGCAATTCCGGTCAAGGCATGACCGACTGTATCATGCAGATCGCGGGCAATGCGCTTGCGTTCACGGTCTTGGGCAATATGCTCGGAAAGTGCGGCATAGTTTTTAAGTTCGACGTTTGCCTTATCGGCGAGGGCAAGTTTTTTCTGAATTTCGTTTTCTTGATTCAGCTGGTAAACGGCAAAGTAGACCAGAATTAAAATAAACAGCACAAGATTTAAGCTGGTGATGAAGTTTTTTAGGAAAATTAATGGGGAACCAATTTTTGCCGGCAGAAAGTTGAGGTAAGTTGTCAGGTTGGGCAGGGTAATAAAGTAACTCAAAATTGAATAATTGGTTACCAGAAAAATGATCAGCAGGGCGGCGGCAACCAGAATCCAAATGGGATAATTGCGAAAGTTATAGTAATTGCGGTTGCTGATCAGGAAGTCGACAAATACCAGCAAAAAGACGCCATTGTAAGTCATTCTCAAGGCGATGAAAACGATGACTGCCAAGATGAACTCAAGTAGAATGACTAAATTAGCTAGCTGCGGATTATTTTTAAGGTAGTTGTTATCGTGGCGCAGGGAAATTACGGCGGCTAGCAGTAAGAAGCTGAACATGCTCTGCCAAAAAATTTTGCTAGGCGAATCGGGCACGTGCTGCAGGGCCGCTAATAGCTGGTAACTTTGCTGACTTTTGATGACATAGTTGGTTGTGTAAAGAAAGAGGCTGGCATTAAAGAGAACGGCAAAGAAGTTCAACCATAAAATTGTAATCCGTAAAATAGTAAAATTTTTTGAATTAACCATTATTGCCACCCCAAAACATTATATTGGTTGATATTTTTATTGGTGAGCAGGTAAACCGGTAAAATGATTTTCTTGGGGACTTTTTTGTCTGCAAGTAGTTGGTAAGCCGTCTGAGCAGCAATTCTGCCCATTTTAACCGGTGACTGTGCTGCAGTAGCGATGGCGTTGGGATTGACCCCGAGCAATTTTTTCATATTTTCGGAACCATCAACCCCGTAAACCGCGATTGGCCGCTTGATTTTGGTTTCATCGATTGCAGCGAGGGCGCCGACTGCCGCCTGGTCGTTCAACGCCATAATTGTGTCGAATTTTTGACCGTGCGTTAGCGCCTGTTCAACTAGCGGCAAGGTGATTTCCGATTGACCATAAGTGTTGATCTTGGCAACAAAGCGGTAATTCTTGGCATTGGGTGCCCGCTTGATTGTGTCAGTGAAGCCCTGAATGCGGTTGTTGGCGGAAAAAGCTGAATAATGTTCAAGCAGCAGGATCTTGGCGTGCCTTTTAGTTTTTAATAGATGTTTGGCACATAATTGTCCGGCGCGGTAGTTGTCAGATAAAATTGTGCAGTCAACGTAGCGGGTGGATTTCATCTGTGAATCAACGATTATAATTTTAATGCCCTTATTTTTAGCTCGGTGCAAGGCGTGTTCGATTTGACTGCTGTTACCATCGACGGGATTTAAAATAATTGCGTTAGCGCCTTGTGCGATAAACGTGTCAATCTCTTTTACCTGTTTGCTGACAATTAATGCGGGATCGCGGTTGTAAAGGCGTCCGTGGTGGTCGTTGACGTAGTTGGCCACCTGTTCGTTTAGCACGGGATAAAAACTGTTGTTCATTGTCATGTAGCTGGCACCGATTTTGGTTTGGCGTTTTTGTGCGGGATTAGCAATGAACAGCAGCCAAACCACGGCAATGAAAAAAACTGCAATAAGAAATTCAAGAATCATAAATTTATGATTACGCCACGAATTTTTTCTTATTTGCAGTTTTTTTGTTTGCTGAGCGTTCATTTTTAGCACCTGGCTATTTTTAAATTATCTACAAAGTTAAACGTGATGATTACTACTATCTTAATTATCGCTAAAAATGACTGAAGGGGCAATAAGTTGGACCATGATTTATAGTAATCGCTTCCAAGAAGTGACAAATGTCATATCGGGTTTGGTTACATTTGACACTGTAAGCGCATGCTAAAAATGTGATAGTTTTAACATAACTTAAAAAGGAGGAGATGGGGAAGTGAAATATATAATTTTGGTTTCTCACGGGCAATTTGCGGAAGGCGTTAAAACATCTTTGGAAATGTTTGCAGGGAATGCTACTGAACGGGTCTTTGCCTTATGTTTGCACAACGGCAAGTCGGCAGCAGATTTTAAGGCTGACGTTGAGACATTTTTGAAAGAACAACAATTCAAAGAAGACGATGAATTTGTGGTTTTAGCAGATATTATCGGCGGCAGTCCGCTGACAACATTCTTGGAGGTGTTTGCTGCGCAAGGCTACCTTGAGCAAGCAGTTATCTTAGGCGGGATGAACTTTACAATGGCCCTAACTGCCACGGTTTCACTGGACACAATGGATAAAGATGAACTGGCCAAAACAGCACTGAGTGAGGCCAAGGCGGCTTTGAAGCAATACCAAATACCAACTGCAACTGCTGATGAAGATGATATTTAATTTTTAGGAGGTAAGAAATGACAATTTCACTGATTAGAGTGGATGACCGAATTATCCACGGCTTGATTACCACGCGCTGGGCCAAGGAACGCCCATGTGACGGCATTATTGCGATTAATGATAAGGCTGCCACCAACCCGATTTTGAAATCTGCTTACAAATCGGCTGGTGAAGATCAGGGTAAAAAAACTTTTGTGTGGACAATGGAGCACTTTGCACAAGTTCAGGATAAGGTGCTTAATTCTAAGACACGTTACTTCCTGATTACCAAGAGTCCACTAGATATGAAACACATTCTAGTCGACATGAATTTTGTGCCAAGCGACCAAAAAGAATTGATTGTCGGGCCCGGTAACGACCGGCCCGGTGCAATTAAATTGGGCAGCAATCAGTCTTTTACACAAGAGGAAGGTGATGCCTTTGAAGCAATTAGTCAAAAAGGTTATAAGGTTCACTTTGCACTTCTTCCCGACAAGCAGCTAGGCTATTGGGATAAGTTCAAGGGAAAATTTGGTTATTAAATTTTTTTTAAGAAAAAGAGGGAGAAAAAATGCAAATAAGTTGGTTACAGGCTGCGATTTTGGGTTTGTTTGCCTGTTTATGTTCAAATTCCTGTATGGCCGGGCAGGCAATCGGTAATTATACGATTGGGCGGCCATTAGTTGGTGGCCTTGTCTGCGGGATTGTTTTAGGGAATATTCCTCTGGGCATCGCCTGCGGTGTTGCCACACAGCTGGTTTACATTGCGTTAGTTACCCCCGGCGGTACGGTTGCTGCCGATGTGCGGGCAATTTCCTATATTGGGATTCCGCTGGCAATGGTGGCAATTACTTCTCGGGGCCTGAACCCGATGGGAACAGATGCCGCTAATATGGCAAAATCTCTTGCTACATTAGTAGGAACTGTTGGTTCGGTTTTGTTCTATGCAGTTGCTTTCATGAACTTGATCTGGCAGGCTTTTGGCTGGAAAGATATTCAAAAGGGTAAACTGGATCGGCTCTATGCGGTTGATTTTGGCTGGCCATGGCTGTCCCACCTTGTATTTTCATTTCTGCCGACATTGTTGATGACACACTTTGGTGCACAAGCCGTTACTGCGCTGCGGGATGCTTTGCCGATGGATGGTATCCCGATGAAGACTTTGTTCACGGTTGGAGCAATGCTTCCGTGTGTCGGAATTGCGATCTTGCTGCGGCAGATTATCAATAAGGCACTTGACTTTATTCCGTTCCTTGTTGGTTTTACACTGGCTGCTTCACTGCATCTGAATTTGGTTTCAATTACGATTATTTCCTTATTATTTGCCGCAATTATGTATGAAATTGAAATGGCAAAAGGTTCAAATAATGGCGGCTCAGCGACAGTTTCTGCTTCGGAAACAATAATTGATGACGATGATGAGGAGGACATTTAATAATGGATGTAAAAAAGAAGAAAATAAGTCATAAAACCCTGAGCAAATCATTTAATTTATGGTTCTGGGGCGCACTAACCTGTTTCTCACAGGAGCACATGCAGACATTTGGTTATTTGTGTTCGATGCTGCCGATTATTAAGGAATTATATCCTAATGATAATGAAACTCAGCAGAAAAACATTCAAGCATACACGGCCTTCTTCAACACCAACCCGATGCTGGGTTCGGTAATCATTGGCACAACTGCCAGTTTGGAAGAAGCGCGGGCAAACGGTGCCGGAATTGACGGGCAGACGATTAACGATATGCGTGCCGGTCTGATGGGGCCTATTGCCGGTATCGGCGACTCGCTGATTGATGGTACCTTGATTCCGATTTTGCTGGGAATTGCGTTAGGAATGTCCAGAAATGGGTCACCTGTCGGGGCAATTTTCTACATTATTGTTTGGGACTTAATTGCTTACTTTGGACAACGTTTCCTTTATTTCCGCGGCTACAAGCTGGGCGACCAAGCGGTTGGCTTCTTAGTTGGTAAGCAAGGCAAGGCTGTTCGCCGGGCAATCGGAATTGTCGGCGGGATGGTAGTCGGCGGCGTTTTGGCCACTTGGGTCAACGTTACGACCTCCCTGCAGCTAAAAGACACAACCGGGCATGTTTTCCTGAACCTACAAAACCAGCTTGATGGAATTTTTCCGGGAATTTTAACCGTAATTGTCACATTGTTCTGCTGGTGGCTGATGGCCAAGAAGCACGTTTCAGCAATCTGGACGATGATTATTCTAATCGGTGTTGCCTTAGTTGGTGTTGTCCTTGGCGTATTCAACCCAGGTCTGAAATACTAAACGAAGAAGGAGGATGCAAATGACAATTGAAGAGTTAACGAAAGGCTACCAAAATGAAGTGGAATACCAAAAACACATGCTGCGTAATCTTCAGTATTGGTTTCAGCTTTTCTTCACAGTCAGTGCAATCGGTGTTGTGTTAATTTACTACTTTCATGCAAAAACCGTCTGGCTATTTGCCCTTGGAATCATCCTCCTGGTTATTGGAATTATCGGCATGCTGATTTTTGGCTATGGTCAATGGCGCGGCCGGCAGAATGTCAACCTGGTAATTGATGATTACCAAAAGAAAATAGATTATCTTAATCAAAAAACTGAAAAATAGCATAAATTAAAAACCTCTATATTTGGATCAATAAAATGTAGAGGTTTTAATATGCATAAGTTTGTATTTTTAAGGTACTAAGCCTTAGATATAACTACTGCTACTCTCTTTTCTAACTTAGTCAACGAATCTTTGGGAAGACTTCTGTCAGTGATTAAAATATCAATATCATTCCAAGAAGAATACTGACTCAATGACGCATAAACAGCTTTTGAACTATCAGCTAAAACGATACTTGTTTGGCAATTTTTGATCACTTTTTGCTTTATTTGTCCGTCATTAAAACTGTTAACCGTTGGCCCCTGATGCTCAGCAAAGCCGGAAGTTCCTAAGAAAGCAGTATCAATTTTAATTTCATCCAAAAATTCTAAAGTTTGCGCTCCCATAATCGACATTGTGGCTGGATCGACAACCCCGCCAAGAATAATGATGCGATTTTTGCTGCCTACAAGCTCGTTCACAATTGATATTGAAGAGGTAAGAATAGTATAGCCAGTCATATTTTTTAGCTTTTTGGCTAACCACAGCAGAGTGCTCCCGGCATCCAGAAAAATAACTGAGGATTTTGGCATGTATTCAATTGCTTTATTGCAAATTGCTTTTTTTTGCAGTTGGTTAACCGCCATTCTTTTTTCGATGGCGGGAATATTAAAATCATTTTTGGGCATCACTGTTCCATACCACTTAGTGATTTTTCCCTTTTTTTCGAGACTTAAAATATCTCTTCGGATGGTTTCTCTTGAAACAGCAAACTTAGCAGCCAGTGAACTTATTTTGACTGCACCATTTTCTGCAATGTATTCTTGGAGTTTTTTTTCTCTTTCCTCAATTTTGTTTGACATGTGCTATTCTCCTCAAAACAGCGATTAGTTATTAAAGTTATCCTAGCTAATGAATACCAAAAAAGCAATCGTTTAAAATAATGTGTAATATTGCAATAAAAAATTGCATAATAGCACAAAAGTGCTATTATAACTTGTAAAGAATTTAACAAGTTGTAAGGAGGAAAGATAGATGAAATTGCAATTGGCACTTGATGACATTAGCTTGACTGATGCGTTGAGTTTGGGTGAAAAAGTAAGAGATTACGTTGATATTTTTGAAATTGGCTCACCGTTTATTATTGAGGAAGGAATGCATGCGGTGCGCGCCTTCAGAAAAAAGTTTCCTGAAAAAGAGATTTTGGCGGATACTAAAATTGCTGATGCTGGTGAATATGAAGCAGGCTTGACTTTTGCGGCCGGCGCAGATTACTGTACCGTCATCGCAATTACCGATGACTTAACAATTAAGGCTTGCATTAATGCAGCGAATAAATATGGGAAAAAGGTTTTTGTGGATACCATCAATGCTTCTGATTTAAAAAACAGAATTCCGAAATTAGAAAAAGAACTGGGCGTAAACAGTATCAGTGTCCATGTTGGGGTTGATGAACAGGCAGCAGGACAAACGCCATTAAATGCCTTAAAAGAAGTTAAGGAAATCAGTCAGGGATCATTAATTTCTGTTGCTGGCGGGATTAAGCCGGCAACCATAGATCAATATGTTGCTGCGGGTGCAGATATTGTGATTGTTGGCGGCGGAGTTAATCATGCCGAAGACCCGGTTGAAGCAGCAAGACAGCTTTCAGAAGCAATTCATCAATAGAGGTTAAATAATATGAAATCAGAGAAATTAGCAGTTATTTCGCAGGAAATCGCAAAATATAGTCAAAAAATAGATGATGAACAATTGAAACAAGTAGCAAAATTGTGCCATCAGGCAAAGCGAATTTTTGTTGCGGGTGCAGGCAGATCAGGTTTTGCTGCAAGGGGCTTTGCCAACCGTTTGATGCAGCTGGGATTAACTGCATATTTTGTCGGTGAAACAACGACCCCTTCGATTCAAAAGGGTGACTTGCTTGTGATTGGTTCTGGTTCTGGTAGTACGGGGAGCCTTGTGGTTGATGCCCAGAAGGCAAAAAAGTGTGGTGCCCAAATTGCAACACTAACAATTTATCCGGATGCGACAATTGGTAAATTAGCTGATGGATCAATCATTATCCCTGGTGAAACGCCTAAAAATGAATCCGTTGATCATGATACTGCTGAATCAATTCAGCCAATGGGAACATTGTTTGAGCAGCTGAGCTGGCTCACTTATGATGCAATTATTTTGGAATTAATGGAATTAACGGGTGAAACGTCTGAAAGTATGTTTCCCCGGCATGCCAATTTGGAATAGAACTTTTGAATTGATCTCGGCAGTATTTAAGGACTAGTATTATTTTTAGCAAATTATATTTGCAAACAATAAGATTTATCTGTTTTCTTTGAATTGCTGTTTTTCTATACTAAAGATGACCAAATTATTTAGTTATATTACTTGAGGTGATATTATGAAAATTGGCAAAAAATTCATATTAGGGATAATTGTTAGTGCTTTAGTGGCAACACCTGTACCAGTCAACCTAAAGACTGTGTCTGCAGCAACTACAAATACGATAAAGTTAGTTCATGGAGCGTATGTTTATAGCAAAAAAGGCAAGCGGTTAAGAACTTACCTTGGTAGTAAATATAAAACCCACTTTCACGAAGGAGCTGTAGTAAAATATACAGGCAAAGTTGAACCTATTCAACGCAATAGTAAACATTTTTATCTATTAGACAACGATAATTACAATCAATCGTGGCTACCTTATAAAAAAGTCAAAGGAAGTTATTATTATAGCATTGGACATGGAGGGTATATTAACGCGGCTAATGTTAAGCAAGTTAATGGTCAACCACTATATATTTCTGAAACGACTGTTAAGGCAGATTTAAAAGCAGCCGATAACAAGCCAATTACGCTTGGAACAGATAATAAAGTTACTATTAAAAATAATCAATCAATTAAAGTAGATTACGTTGCTTCAGATATCAGTGGTAACGGTACAGCAAATTATTACCATATATCAAATACAAAGGATGCATTTATTGTTGCTAGATATATTAAAACTAAACCGCGACAAAGATTAGCTACACAAACAGAAGATACTTATATTGAATTCATTAAACCAACTATTGCTTATAATTTCCAAAATATTCTTAACCCAAGTAATAACAGTAAAGTTGTTACAATTGATAAAGATTTGGTTGATTACAAACAAGTAATTGAATTACTTTATATTTGGGTACCACAAAATAATAAAGCTGAACTATTTTATCGCTTAGGATCTGCTACAATACATGACACAGTAGATGTAACTGATGCTATTGACAATAATCTTTTCTATATCAAAGCTGAAAATGTTAAATATGTTTCAGGACCACAACTTACTCCAATTAATACAGCTGAAGAAGCAAAAGAAGATATAAAAGTGGCTACTGAAGCTGACAAACAAGACTTACAAAAAGCAATTGCTCAGGAAGCTATAGTTAAAGCTGCAGCTAATTATAAAAATGAAGAATACAGTGGGTATGCTGACGAGTATGATAATTATCTTGCTAAAGCTAAAGAGGTTTATGCCTCAAAGGCAGCAAGTGGAGTTGAGGTTAAGCAGGCGCTGTGGCTTTTAAATAAGGCTCAACAGACTTTGCTAAATATGACTCCAGAAAAAGCTAATTCTGATTTAGTTGGTAAAATGCCGGCTGAATATTAATTTCTTACTAAAACATGGTACGGATGTTGCCGATGTCTACTTACTTTGATTTTGAATGTAATGAAAAATGAAGCTCTATTTTTGGAACTTCATTTTGTTTTTGACTAAAATTTTGTTTCCTTAATATCATCTTCCGGACGGTGCGCCTGAATACGGACAACCTGCCACGAAAATGAATTATTAGGCTGATCTAGCACAATTTCCAGCTGTCCATTTTTAAAAGTAAATTTTGGTTCGATGCGCTTTTCAATCATTTCGATGAGGTTGGGGTCCTGTTCTAAGCCATTAACCATTACTTTTTCTGGCAGTGGGCTTTTCAAGAAGATGTATTTTTGGTAAGGCATGTGGCGGTTTTCTAAAATAAAGCCGTCATGGTCAACCGTTAAGCTGCTTAGTTGGCCTTCGTTAAAAGCATGACCGAACATGTGCATCCAGCTGTTGACTACTTTAAGTGTTTCTTTGGCGGCAGCGGCAATCTTTCCGTCTTCTTCAATTTCAATATTGATAATTGTCGGCTGACCGTTTTGACGGCTCGCCATCATTGTGTCGATGACATTTGCCGCATTTAAATTTGTCCCATAGGTGCTGTTAAGCAAGTGGATGGTATATTTTGCGCATGCTTTCTTGAAATTTGCCGCTTTCGTATCAGCGCTAATTGCGCGGGCACCAATGTCACGGGCGGTTTTGACTAAAGAATCAAAGTCTATGTTCTTGGCGTTTTTTAGTTTAAAATTTAAGACGATAGCAAAATCGGGATTCATAAAATTATCTCCTTACATAGATTACTAACTAATTTTACCTTAAAAGGCAGGAAATACGAAAGATGAAAATTATTATCTCACCGGCAATGAAAATGAAAGTGAACCAAGATACTTTTCCAGTACAGTCACAACCAGTTTTTCTAGAAAAAACGAAAATTCTAGAGGAATTCTTGAAAAACCGCAGTTATGATGAACTGAAAAAAATTTGGCATGCAAGTGACCGGGTTATAAGGGAAAGTCAGCAGCAATTAGAAGTGATGAATCTGACCAAGGGATTGACGCCAGCGGTGTTGTCCTTTTCCGGCATTCAGTACCAATATATGATGCCGGATTTGTTTACTAAGCCAGCTCTTACCTATCTGCAGAAAAATTTCTGGATTTTATCTGGCTTTTACGGGGCTTTGCGGCCTTTTGACGGAGTTTGTCCGTACCGGCTAGAAATGAAGAACAAGTTGATGGGCTTTACTGACCCAAGTTTGTATAAATTCTGGGGCAGCAGTATTGCTGATCTTTTGTTTAAGGATGACAATGTGATAATTAATTTGGCATCTAAAGAGTATTCCAAAGTAGTTGCACCGTATTTAAACGGTAAACGCCAAATGATAGCCATTGATTTTCAGGAAAAGAAAAATGGTACCTGGAAGACAGTCGGAGTTCATGCCAAAATGGCTCGCGGCGAGATGAGCAAGTTTATCGCGGAAAAACAATTGACACGGCCTGAAGAACTTCAAGATTTTCATGATTTTGGTTTTCAATTTGAACCGAAAATCAGCACAGCCGATCATTTTATTTTTCGAACTAAATTTGATTTTAAAAGACATTAAATCTCGACTTAAAAACTGCTTTAGTAAATAGTAAAATAGAAGTATTGTGTTAAGAATAGAGGTTTATTTAATGGAGATAGTTTTTGTGCGCCACGGTCAAACTGCTTTAAATAAGAAAAATTATTTGCAGGGTGCTTCTGTTAATCTCAGCTTGGATGAAGATGGGAGAAAGTACGCTGAAAAAGCTGCTGCCCACTTTGATCCTAGTGAGTTTGATGTTGTTTATTCCAGCCCGTTAAAACGAGCTGTAGAAACGGCCAAGATTTTTACTAAAGGACAACGAGATATTATTTTGGATGAGCGGCTGACTGAATTTGATTTCGGCGAATGGGATGCGAAATCGCTGCCCGAAATCCGAAAAAAATATCCGGATGCGATCGATCCGTGGGGCAAGGTTAATAAGCATTTTATTAAGTACGCTAAAAAAGGTGAAACTTTTCCAGATTTTGATAAACGCTGCGGAGTATTTTTAGACGATATGGCGCAGAAATATCCTGAAAATAAAGTTTTGGTTATCTGCCACGGAACATTAATTAGGATGATGGCGGCCCATTACCTGACGCATGGCGACATGAATCATTTTGAGACAATCGATAACTGTGCTTTAGTCAAGTTTTCGGTGCGTGATGGTGTTGCGCGGATGAACTATTATAATAGAAAGTTAATATAAAAATTGCTTTATTATCAAGAATGAACGTAGAATCTAGCGAAAGTTAAATTATATAAAATATTTAGCTGCTCTGATATTGTTATATTAGATAATGGATAAATGTAAAGGTAAAAGTGATGTTAACCAGAACATATTATCTTTATATAAAAGTTTTTTTGTTGTTCTTACTAAAGCCGTAGAAAATAAGTAATTTAAAATAGCCCTAGCAGAAGGAAAACTCTGTTAAGACTATTTGTTTTAGATCAATTTTTACGGTAAATCGTTTCCTGCAGCTAAATAGATGTCATACCATTCTTGGGCAGTCAATGCGATGTCTGCGCCTTTGGCACTATCAATAATATGTTCAGGATTCATCGTGCCGATAATGACTTGGATTTTTGCAGGATGCCGTAAAATCCAAGCGGCGGCAATTGCATTCTTGGATGCACCTTTTTGGTAAGCCAGTTTTTGCAGGGCGGCGTTAACTTCGGGGAATTTTGGATTGCCGATAAAATTGCCTTCAATTTGCCCATACTGGAAAGGTGACCAGGCCTGCACGGTCATCTTATGCAGGCGCGAATAATCAAGAACGCCGCGATCGTGATCAATGCTGCGCTCATCGGTCATGTTGGTGTGAATGTTGAAATCAATCGGTCCTGTATGCATAACGCTGAACTGGAGTTGGTTGATTAATAATTTTTGGCTCAGACCTTGTTGCAACAGTTCAACCTGCATGGGGTTGAAGTTGGACACGCCAAAGTGGCGCACTTTTCCTGCTGCTTGTAACTCATCAAAAGCGGCAGCAATTTCAGCAGGATCCATCAAGGCATCCGGCCGGTGCAAAAGCAGGCTGTCAAGATAATCAATTCCCATGCGGCTCAGAATGTCGTCAACAGCATTAATAATATATTTTTGGGAAAAATCGTAGCGCGTGGTTTTATAATTTAAGTCGGGATTTTCGTAAATGCCGGTTTTAGATTGAATATAAAAATCGTCACGCGTCAGTAAAGATTTTTTGAAAGCCTGACCAAAAATTTCTTCAGATTTGCCATGACCATAAACATCGGCCGAATCAATATAGTTAATGCCAACATCGTGCGCAGTTTCCAAAGTTTTGACCGCTTCGTTAACGGTTAAGGCGTTCATGCGCATGATACCCAAAGCGATGGCCGAACCTATAAAGTTAGTGTCACCAATTTTAATTTGTCTCATTAGATTGCCTCCCTGTTTTTACTTCTAGTATAGGCTTATGATAATTTTTGTGTTGCGATAAGAGCTTTATATTTAAAATATCATAAATAATCTCATTAATCTGGTATAGTTAAATTAATATTTATGGAATAAAAGGGAGGAAAACTTAATTGTAAAAGTAATAAAAATTTTTTCAGTTATTTTGGAAATGCTTGGAACATTATTCGGATTATGGCTATTTTTTAATGAGATTGGCGGACTTAGGAATCCTGACTTTGAATTACGGACCTATAGCATAATTTATGTTATTACTGGCTTGTTATTGATTGTTGGCTGCATTTTTCATGTTATAGAGAAATTCAACATGTTATTATTTCCCTGTTATTAGTAGTTGTCCTATTATTTTTAGATTTCTTAAATGGCGATTTTCTACATAAATAGTTTAATTTATGAAAAACTCCTAATTGCCTAATTTCATCTAGCATTTAGGAGTTTTGGTAAATATTGAAGAACTAATACTTTTGAGCATTTATGATTTAAATAAATTAGAATGAGAACCTGTTCTGGTTAAAATTAGGACTAAAATTTCATCGTCTAATTTATAAATCAACAACCAGTCAGGTGCAATATGACATTCACGCGTGCCGGAATATTCGCCTGTTAATCTATGATCTTTAAATTGTTCCTTAAGTTGTTTGCCTTCTGCTAATTGCTCAATTACTTGATATAACTTTTCTATGTCTTGGTCTTGTTTGCGTGCAAGTTTGAAGTCTCTTTTAAACTGCTTGGTAAATTTAACCTGATATTTCATTTTTCAAGTGCTTTGCGTAAATCTGTCATATTGTCATAACCAACTATATCTGCATCTTTTGCAATTTTTTCTGCATCCTTAATTGCTGTTACAGTTTCATAATTTGGTTTTAGTGTCAATTTGAACGGAAGTCCATTGTCTCTAATAGTTTGGCGTAAGAAAATATTGATTGCTGTTGACATATTTAATCCTAATTCATTAAAAATATGTTCAGCTTGCTTTTTAACTTCTTTATCCGTGCGAATATTTAAATTTGCTGATGTCATAATATTGCCTTCCTTTTTGGTTAATAATATGATTTTATGTTGTTAATGTCAACATTATGCAATGCAAATTACATTACAATTGCTGCCATCCGTTATCTTCTGCATAATCCCGTTTCTTCATTCTTGAAACATAAGAATTGCCGCCAACAAAATAGCGCAGCGGCTTGTTGGCCCACTCAGGATCATCTTGGTTAACACCGATGCGTTTATCTGTGATGATTTTTTTGGCTATTTTCTTATTTTTATCATCAAGATCGATTGTAAATGGGGAATCAACTAACAAGTGTTGATCCCAAATCTTGTTGTGAATGCCCAGAGCCTGCATCATTTTTGCTGGTCCGTTGGTTAATAAAACGCCGCTTTTACCGCCGCGATTATCAATCATTTGCTCGATGCCCCAAACGGGGTCAATTGCTCTGATTAAAATTCCCTGTGGTTCATTTTTTGCCTGGGTTGCAACGTCGAAAAAGAAATATTGTCGCTGGGCATAAATATAAATCGTACCGCCCGCGCAGTACAAGCCTTCGTTTGCCGGACTGCGGCGGCCGCCATAAGAATGGGCCGCGCGGTCATTTTTACCTAAATAAGCTTCGGCTTCAACGATGTAGCCGCCTAAGATCTCTTTGCCATCGTTAAAAGTGAGCGGCCTGCCAAGCAGGTCCCTTGTGATTTCTGCTGTTGAACGGTTAGTAAAATAAGTTGAATAATTCATTTTGTCTTTCTCGTAGTAAACTTTAATTTGAGGTGAAAATTATGCATGAAATTAAATTAGTCAGAATTTATGACCATGATCAACCGGTGGGTTACCGTATTTTAGTTGATCGTTTATGGCCGCGCGGCATTAGTAAGGTCAATGCTAAGTTGGACATGTGGGCAAAAGAGATTGGTCCAACTAAAGAGCTGCGCCAATGGTTCAATCATGAAGATGAAAAGTATCCAGAATTTAAAAAGCGCTACTTGGCTGAACTTGCTAACAATGATTTTACACCCGACTTCATCCAGTTGGTACAGGTCCAATTAAAAAAGCAGGATGTGTTGTTTTTGTTTGGTGCCAAAAACAAAGAACACAACCAGGCGGTTGTGCTTAAGGAATATACTGTAAGTCAGTTTTGATTAGTTACTGCTTTTGTGTTTTGCCCGCAAGAAATGAAAAATAATCGTGATCCCCAAAATGCTGAAAACAATTATGGCAAAAACTGTATTTGGCAGTTCGAAATTCAGCGGCGGCAGTGATAACAGCAGCTTGAGAGCGATAATCGCGATTAAGACATAGGCCATCGGCTGCAGTTCTGGAATAATATCCATTAATTTAATAATAATTTCGGCAACGCCCCGCATACACAGAATGCCAATCATGCCGCCAATCAGCACAATAACAGGATTGTTGGAAACAGCTAGTGCGGCTAAAACAGAGTCAATGGAGAAGACAATATCCATTGCTTCAATTGAAATAACTGTCCGCCAGAAGAGAGAAAGCCAGTGCTTTTTCTTCTTTTTTTGCTCGTGCGCAATTTTTACTTGCGCGTTTTTTGCTTTAGCTGTCGCTTTTTGTGGGTGCCGCTCATCGTAAAAGAATTTCCAGGCCAAATAAAAAAGGTAGATGCTGCCGGCTAATTTGATTTCCCAAAAATTAATCAGATAGGTGCCAATACCAATCACGATAAAGCGGAAAAGATATGCGCCCCAAAGACCATAGAACAGCGACTTTTCCTGCTGCTTTTTCGTGGGCAAAACTTTGGTTTGTGCAGCTAACACGACCGCATTGTCAACGGATAGCAAGCATTCCATCAGGATCAAAGTTAGGATTACCATCCAGTCTTTGCCGCTGGTTAAGACGTGCAGCCAGTTGCTTCCACTGAAAAACGGGGCATACATTTTAATAATTGCCATCTACAAATAACTCTTTTCTAAATTGATTAGCTGTCTTTTTTCTTCCGGACCTAAGCGATAATTACCAATTTGACCGCTGGTAAGAATCACACGGTGGCAGGGAATAAAGAAGGGAACAGGATTGCGCGCGACAGCGTGGGCAACTGCGCGCACAGCCAGCGGCTTACCTACTGCTTGTGCCAAGCTACCATAACTTATTGTTTTACCATAAGGAATTTTGGCAACATGTTCAAGCACCTGACGCTGCCAGGGCGTGCCGAACTTGCTGATATTAATTGGCACGGTGAATTTTTGCCGTTTACCAGAAAAATATTCGGTTAATTCTCTAATATAAGGTGCAAGCATTTGCGAATCGTGCAGTAACTTTTCTTCGTTAGGATAAAAATTGGCAATGTCATATTTAGGATCATTCTTTTTGCCAACATAGACTAATCCGGAAGTGTCGGCTGCCAAGCAATATGGTGTGCTGCCGATTTGTAAATAATCGTAATAAAAGGTCATTGCGGGTATTAAAGCTTGGCGAAAACATCCAAGGCATCACCGATAATGGAATTGATGCCGGAAGCCGGAATTTCCGTTTTGTTGATAGCCCAGACCTTGGCCCCTGCCTGCTTGTAGGCCAGCAGTTGGGCAAAGGGATAAACTACGAAACTGGTGCCGGAAATAATGATTAGGTCGGAATTTTCCATGGCATTAACCGACCTGGACAAATTGTCGGGATTGATTGCTTCACCATAAAGGACAATTCCTGGACGAATGATGCCGCCGCAATCCTTGTGTTCATAGCCTTGAGCATATTCTTCGTAGGAAACCGCCTTTTGGCACTTGGTGCAATAAATATTGTAGAGGCTGCCGTGAAATTCGGTCATGTGCTGGTTACCTGCCTTATGGTCCAAGTTATCAACATTTTGGGTAATCAAGTCGCCTTTTTGGTTGCAGATTTGGGCAATTTTTTTGTGGATCAAATTGGGCTGGGCATCAGGAAAGTACATGTTTTTCATGACAAAATCATAGAAAAATTCTGGACGGTGGTAAAGGGTTTCGTCACTCAAAATTGTTTCCGGACTTTCGGACACACCGTCATAGATTCCGTTTTTGGAGCGGTAATCAGGGATGCCGGAGTGGGTGGAAACGCCGGCACCGGTTAAAAAAGTAATGTGGTTAGCATCCTTAATATCAGTTTGTAATTGGGTAATTTGCTTAGAATCAATCATAATTTTCTGCCTTTCTAAAAAATAATTACTATCGTTAAGTTTACTACAAGAGTTTGCTTGAGGGCTAACTTCTTGTGCAATAGAAAAGCAACGCCTGCACGACGTTGCCTTTTGTTTCTTATAAAATTGGAATATGGTGTTCACTGCAGGCTTTAAGTGTGGCTTCTGGCCAGATGCTGGCCTGGACCTCACCAATGTGAGCCTTGCCGAGTAGAAGCATACACAAGCGTGATTGACCGATACCGCCGCCGATTGTGTATGGCAGTTCGCCAGCAAGCAGCATTTTGTGGAAAGGCAGCTTGGCCCGCTCTTCGCAGCCCGCCTTTTTCAGCTGGGTGCGAAGGCTTTCAGGACTAACGCGGATACCCATCGAAGAAATTTCGATTTTTTGTTCTAGCGGTTCGTACCAAAAAATGATGTCGCCGTTTAATTGCCAATCATCGTAATCGGGGGCCCGGCCATCGTGCGGCTTACCGCTGCGGCTTAACTTGTCGCCGATTTTCATTAAGAAGACGGCCTTCTTTTCTTTGGCAATCTTGTTTTCGCGTTCTTCGGGACTGATTTCCGGCCACCTGTCTTCCAATTCCTGAGTGGTGATAAAATGGATTTTATCAGGCAAGCGGTAAATTGAGCCCGGATAGCGTTTAGTACTCTCTTTTTCAATTTCTTTGATTGCGGCAAAAATTTTTTCGACAGTTGCCTTTAAGGTTTCTGTTGTTCGCTCCTCTTTTTTGATGATTTTTTCCCAATCCCATTGGTCAACATAAATTGAATGGAAATTATCTAAGTCTTCATCACGTCGAACGGCGTTCATGTTAGTGTAAAGGCCTTCGTGCATTCCAAAGCCGTATCTTTTCAGTGCCAACCGTTTCCACTTGGCAAGAGAATGGACAATTTCAATCGTGTCCTCCTTAGGCAAAGCTTTCATGTCAAAGGCAACTGGGCGTTCAACACCGTTGAGATTATCGTTAATCCCCGTGCTTTTTTCGACGAACATGGGTGCAGACATTCTTTGCAGGTTAAGCTTGTCGGCCAATATTTGTTGAAAGTGTTCGCGGATAAAAACGATTGCGGCTTCGGTATCGCGAATGCTTAAAGTTGGGTGGTAGCTTTTAGGTAAAATTAGGGACATTTTCTTTTCCTCCGTGAAATCGTGAGGCAAAGAAAAAGCCCTTTGCCCCTAAACTTAATCAAGGACGAAAGGCTTTTTCCGCGGTACCACCTAAATTGCCCAAAACTTGGGCCAACTCAATAAAGCACAAACATGCTTTACCAGCGAGGTAACGTACTGGCTACGTCTCTGCTTACTCTAATAATTTTATTTCAGCGAGCTGCTAAAAGTGTTTTTCAATAATTCAGGGTCTGCTAACTTCTCACTATCGTTAACTCACTTGAAAGAGGTAAATTATCTACTCTTCTTTTTCATTGCATTTAAATTTAATAAATATTAAACAACTTTTTTAATCATAATGCAAGTAAAAACTAATTTAAAATCTTAAGCAAACGAAGAATTACAAGTCTGTTATAATAAAACAAGAATTATTTAGGAGAATACACATGACCGAAACGGCAATTTTTTATCTTATTATTGATGCTTTATTGATTGCGTACGCCTGCTACAGTTGGTACTGGCAGGCAAATATCGAATTGCGGGGAACTTATCGCAGTTCGTCAATTATTTGGGCGCTGATTTTCATCTGGATTGGGTTTATGTGGAATTACCTGGAAAAGGGTGATCAGAGTCTTAACTTTTTCTTAGCGCTGTTTTTACTGACTAGCATTATCGATGGCTTCGCTGGTTTTGCACCTAAGCGGATTGTTGTTTCCGGCTATTTTAAGCGAACGATTCGCTATTCCGAAGTTGTCACTGTAACTTTGATCGCAATGCCCGGTGTGAAAAAAGAAAACGTAATTTGTCTGGTGACGACAAAGAAAAACCGGCAGTATTATATCCGCTTCTCTCAGGGCGTGAGCAAGATTGTTTCCGTCTTAAAGAAGTATGTCAAACATGATATTCAGATTGAGATTCAGAACATCATGTAAGAATAATAGATGACGAAAAAGCAAGCACTGTTGCAGGTGCTTGTTTTTAAAATACGCATTAGCATTATTTGTAATCGTATAGATAGCAGTGTGGTTAGTCACAATTGTGCTACAATTAATAAAAATCGTATATTTAGTTTTCTATTAGGAGAAGATTATGAAAACAAAAAAACGTTTTAAATTAGTTGCAGTGAGCCTAATTGCTTTGCTAGCTGGTGGCGTCAGCCTCACTTTTACCGATCAGCCGGTTGCTGCTGCACATCGTACTACAATTAGTTCTAATCTAACAGGAACAGATGGGCAGTGTATGTGGATATTTAATAAGAAAACGGCCACTTTAACGATTAAACCTGGAACTAAGGGCGGCATGATGTCTTCAACGCCAGTTTATAAGTGGGCTTCGACTGGAAAGAATTTGGTCGGCGTTAAACACCTGGTTTTCACTAAGGGCGTTGCGTTAGCTCCAGATTCTAAAAGTAAATTTAGTGTGCCAGAAATTGACGGGGATGATGACAATGAAATTAAAACTCCGCTGGATGACTTGCAGGATGTTTCCGGGCTAAGTAACCTTGATACTAGCCAAGTAACTAATATGAGCGGCCTTTTTTCTAACACCGGAATTAAGAGCCTTGATCTGACGGGATTAGATACCAGTCATGTTACCGACATGAGTGAAATGTTTGCCGATTGTCAACAGCTTGCAAACTTGAATTTTGGCGGTATTGATACCAGTCATGTGACGACGATGGCGAGAATGTTTTATGAATGTGGCAAGCTGAAACAGCTTGACCTTGGCGGTCTTAATACCGCTGGTCTTCTTGATATGAGCAACATGTTTAACTATTCCGGGTTGGAGCAGGCCGATCTATCTAAATTGAATACTAGTCAGGTAACGGATATGTCGGAGCTTTTCTCTGAATGCTATCATTTGCAAAGTATTAATCTTGGTAATATTGATACGGCAAATGTTACCAACATGAGCAACATGTTTGCTGAGTGTCCTAAGCTGTCCAGCATTGATGTGTCAAAATTAAATACCAGTAAGGTTACGGAAATTAATGGAATGTTTCAGAATAGTACGAGTTTGACTAATCTTGATTTACATAGCTTTGATACGCACAACATGACAGAAATGGGCTATGTTTTTAATGGCTGCAGTAACTTAGAAAGTGTTAATCTGTCTGGTTGGGATACAAGCAAGGTCACTTTTGCTTGGAACCTGTTTGCTAATTGCAAGAACTTAAAAGCAATCGATCTGTCTAACCTTGATTTTAGTAATGCGACTGATGTTCGAGGAATGTTTGCAAATTGTTTTTCGTTGTCTAAGCTGGACTTGACAAAATTTAATATCAGCAAGGCTCAGAAAACGGCGGGGCTCCTTGATAATACGGGTGACTTTGCCGGTTTTACGCTAATACTGGGGAAGTACCCGCTACCAAGCGACAATCAGGTTGGTATTAATATGAATCATATCCAAATAGCTAATAGTTCCAATTCTTCAGAGCTGACGACTGCCGAACTGCAAAAGGATGTAACTGTCCCTGCAGACCATGGCAAAACTTATGTAATGTCGCGGACGCCTGTTGCCCAAGTTACAAAAAAGTTAACGCATAATGCTTATTTATATGATGAAAATGGCCAGCGCCGTGATAAACACATAGTTTTGCTGGCTGGTTCAGCGGTTGTGACTTATGGCAGCCCAGTAACAATTAATGGCAAAAAATATTATGATTTTGGTAATCAAACTTATCTTGATGCGGCCGATGTTGCTGATAAAACCACACGCAAGCTCAAGAAAACTACTAGCGGGATAAATTTTGACAAGTTTCGTAACCTGCGTAAAGCCGAAATTATTCCTGGTAATTCGAATCATGGCTCAAATGTCTATGTGCTTTATATGAATGGCCAGTTGTATACAGCTAAAAATATGGTGGTAGTTGATGAGCAGGACTATGTTTTTAGCCCAGATTACCGAATTAATCAAACCGAATTTAACGGTGAACGACAGAATCTTATTCATAATGCTTATCAATATAACAGGAAGGGTCAACGAATAGGCAAAAAGTTATTGGCTAAGGATGGTGATGATTTCTACACCTTTGGTGCACCGATTAAGATTAAAGGCAAAAAGTATTACAAGGTTAATGCTGCAGTTCCGAATACGATCTATGGTTATTCTAGTTTAGCTTTTAATAAATATCTTTATATTAAGGCGGCTAATCTAATTGACATGGGTAAGAGTAAATAAAGTATTAGACAGTTGAAAAAGCAAGCACTGTTGCAGGTGCTTGCTTTTTTTAACTTATTTATAAAGTATGGCCAAACTTTGAATGTATTCCTGATCTAAGATTGGCTTGGTAGAATCTGCCTTGTATTTAGTATTGGCGTCATAGGTAGCCTCTGCATTCATGATGCTAGAAGCAGGGTTATGCTCTAATCCTAGTGCGTGTCCCAGTTCGTGGGCAAATATTATTTTGTAATAATGCTGCTCCTGCCCCAGTGTATGGCTGCCTGCCTTAGTGAAAATGGCATTGATTGAATTCAGGTAGATACTCATAGCGGCATGCTCGTTGAGGTAGAGCCCCTTAGATTGCTCGTGGCTGTAGCTAATACTGGTATCTGCACAATGACTGTTATTTTCATCATTGTTAGTTGTATCCACAACTGTAATGTCGGCATCACCGACTGTTGCGACCAGTTTGACCAAGTCCAAGTCGTTAATTTGTTTAATGACTTGTTCAAAAACTTCTTGCTGCTCGGACGGCAGGGCGGTATCGTCATAAGTAATTGTGGTTTTAGCAAAAGCATGTGTAGACAAATGGTATTGACTGATTATTTCAGGGGTAAAGTAGCTAATTTTCGGTGTAGCAGCGATTGTTGCGGTCGTTTCATCTTCGTACAATTCCGTTTGTTTTTTGACGGCACGCTGTTTCTTCTTTTTCCGTTTTTGCTTTTTCGTTTTTTTAGCCGCGACTACGGTATTTGCCTGCATAGTGGTCAGCGGCAATGCACCGCTGATCGTTAATACAGCCATCAGCGAAATTAGATAATTCTTTTTCATCAAAAATCAATCTCCTTTAAGTAATGTTTGCTATAGAATTGGCGATAGCATTCGGGAAAAACTCTGCAGAGTTTTAAGCCAGCGCCCCTGATTCTGGATCATTTCTTGTGTCAGAAGCGTTGAATCTTTCATGTCATCTTCAAAGGACGCTGCCACTTTTTTTGTAAATTCTTTGTCATAAAAAACCGCAATATCTTCAAAATTGAGGTCATAGGAGCGGTAGTCCTGGTTCATTGAACCGACAGTTGAAAACTTATCATCGACCACTATCGTCTTGGCGTGAATAAAGCCCTTATTGTAAATATAAATTTTGACACCGTAACGTGATAATTCGTTGGCATACCACTGCGTTGCGCGGTAAATGAAGGGATGGTCGGGCATGCAGGGAATCATGATACGTAAATCAACGCCTGACATAGCAATTGTCTGCCAGGTAGCAAACATTGAATCATCGGGAATCAAGTAAGGGGTTTGAATCCACAGCCGTTTTTTCGCTAAGAGCATCAAGCGGGAAACACTGTTGCGCATGTACGGCTCATAGCGATCCGGACCATCCGACACAATTTGCGTTGCCACATCGCCGGGATGAATTTCACTTTCGTCAAAATCGGGAAAGAACAGTTGGCTGAAAGTGATCACCTGATTGTCTTTTTGGATGGAAGCATTCCAGTCCATGACAAAACGTTCCTGCAAAAGAAGTGAAGCCGAACCCACAATCCGCACCTGGCTGTCGCGCCAGTAACCGAATTTCTTTTTGCGGCTGAGGTACTGGTCGCCGATATTAAAACCGCCGGTCCATGAAGTTTTACCGTCGATTACAACGATTTTGCGGTGCAGATGGTAATTGATCCGGTATCTGGAAATCATGTTGCGCGAGGTAATGAACGGCAAAACCTGCCCGCCAACTTTGCATAATTGGTTGAACCAAGCTTTGGTTGCACCTAATGAGCCCCAGGCATCGTAAAGCACACGTACCTGCAAACCCTCCTTGGCTTTTTTAATCAGCAGGTTAAGAAATTCATTGCCGATATCATCATTATAGAAAGTGTAAAATTCAATGTTGATTGTCTGCTTAGCGTGCTCAATATCCCTGATCATGTCGTTGAACATTGGCCGACCGTCGGTATAAAGCTTAACTTGATTGTTTTTGCTTAAAGGTGACTCGCCGTTTTTGTTAAGCAGGCGAATCACCATATCCGCCTTGTTAGAAGTGTCGGACGGACTGGTTTTTCGTGGCGCCTGCGTGATCGATCTCTGCACATTGCGCAGGCCGATATGGTGCTGCCTGTTGATGGCAAAGAGGTTTTCCTGCGAAATTCCCCGGCCGAAAAAGCCGTAGGCAATCATGCCGATTACGGGAAAAACAAGTAAAATAATTAACCAGGCCCAAGTGGTGGAAACGGACCGGCGCCGGTGAAAGACGATATAAAAAGCTAAGATTGTGTTGGTGATAACTAGTATGCGCCAGATATTATGTAGCAGTGACACGGAACCCCTCCAAATAAATTTTGGTGATTACTACGAATTATGAGAATTTTTGAGACCGATAAATTCATCAATCATGTTGATGACAAACGGATTGTCATGCATCCAGCTGTGTTCCGCGTATTTTTCACCGCGAATTTCAACTTCGTGGTAAGAATGAGCGTTAGCTGCTAAAATGTAACGGATGCTTTTGGCGGAAATAACCGAAACGAACCTGTCAGTGTTGGTGTTGTTTAAAACATTACCATAAATGTTTAAAACGGAAATATTAGGATTAAAATGCCGGCGCCGCATCATCAAGTAAAGGTAGTGCGGGTTAATCACGCTGGGCCGCCCATTTTGGTTAAGACCGTTAACATTCGGAATGTCCCCCAAGAAAGTTACGCCATCGAACGGTCCCGCGACAAATGCACATTTGATTAGGTGCGGGAACTTAGCCTTGCGGTAATATTTCATTTCTGTTCGGACAATGCAGGGACAGCCAAGTGAATGGGCCACGGCACTGTAATGTGAAAAATTGTATTTTTGGGCTAAAAAAGGCAGAACAAAACTTAAATAATAATCAATACCGTAAACACCGATGATTCGCTGCCGGAAGACAACCTGAACGATCGGGTTGCGATCGCCGGTCCAGGTACCCTCTAATTTGAAATTGCCGAGCAAGTCGGCGGTAATCTTTAAGTATTTGCCATTTTTCTTATCTTTACACGCGGTTTTGACCATTACTTCGGTGGTGTAATCGCCGCCGCGAAAGCCGTGAAAATAGATTACCGGTATCTGTTCAAAGGAACCGTGTTTTTTTTCAATTACGGCTTCATCTTCAATTTGCCGATGATGCATTTTTAGGAAAATTCGGGTGGGAGCGAATGTGGCAAGAATTGCCAGGGAAATCATGTTAAATTTGCTGGGCTCTTCAGAAAGATTATGCTTGCGGTTTTTTTCCGCTTCTTCTTTATATTTTTTACTATTGAAGAACATACGCCACCACCTTAAAATTAACAATAACTATATTCTAACATTGACCATTGCTTTTAGTGAATGAGAGGTACATATGAAATTTTATGCAGTAAAAAAGGGTCGCATTCCCGGCATTTATCGCAGCTGGGATGCCGCTAAAAAACAGGTAGACGGCTTTTCAGGGGCCGAATATAAGTCATTTAGCAAGATTACTGATGCCACCGCCTATCTGGATTGGGACGAACAGACTCAGAAGAAAATTTTACAAAAGGGCGAGGACACATTGCAGAACGCAATCAAAAAAATTCAGGCGGAAAGTAAACGAGTAAAACAACCTGCTGCGGAAACATCTAAGCGTGTCAATAAAAAAAGCAAGGTAATAAATAGCAGCCCCGGCGATTATTTTGCTGTGACCTATACCGATGGCGGCACCCGCAACACCGGAAATTACAAAGGCGGTCATGTGCGGAAAACCGATAAGGCTGCCTGGGCCTATCTGATTGAGTGGAACGGCCAGGAAGTTCATGGTTCAGGCGGTGAGTTTGGTGCGACCAACAATAAAATGGAACAAACAGCACTGATTATGGCACTGAAAAAGTTGCTTGAACTTGGTTTTAACAAACAGCACCTGCTGTTTGTGCTTGATTCACAGTATGTCTTGAATGCAATCAATAAAGGATGGCTTAAATCATGGAAAAGGCGCGGCTGGAAACGCGGCAAAGGTAAGCTGGCCAATGTTTTGGAATGGCAGCAGCTTGAGCAGCTGCTGAAACAATTTCCGGACAGTCAGTTTGAATGGACGAAGGGCCACGCTAATAATCGCGGAAATGAATTCGTTGATCACACCCTGAATGTTTTTATGGATCAAATGTAAAATCATTTTGCCAGTACCATAGTTCTATTTGCCTAGAAATATTATTGGACAGGTAAATTTAGATAATTTTATTAACTGCTTAAAATTTGTCTAGACCATGCGCAAATTTCATTAGATGATATAATAAGACCAAGATAGGGAGGATGCTATGTTAAAGCAACCTGAATTAACCGTCATTATGCCGGTTTACAATGTTGAAGCTTATTTGGGCCGCGCGCTGGATCATCTAGCTAACCAGACAGACCCCAATTTCAAATTGCTAATTGTTAACGATGGTTCTACTGATGAAACTAGGCAGATAGCAGAAAGTTACCGCCAGCAGTTTCATCATTTTAAAATTATTAATAAGCCCAATGGCGGCTTATCCGATGCCCGCAATGTCGGGATGGCAAATGTTGATACACCGTACTTTACTTTTCACGACGGAGATGACTGGGTTGATCCCGGTTATACGGCTTTTTTTGTTCAAGCCTTTCATGATTATCCCGACAGCGCAATGGTTTCGTGTGGTTTTTGGCTTGATTATGAAAATAAACCTCAATCTGTTATTAGTACTAAAAAAGTAGCGGCAGGGATGAAAAACCGGTTACGGACCTACCAGCTGGTGACTAATCCGCTGGGCTCCTTTTTTAACAGCCGCTTTTTGACTACCCCGGTAAAAGGCTATACCTGGAATAAAGGCTATAAGACCAGCGTTGTACGTAAAAACAAGCTGCGCTTTGTTGAAAATCTAACTTTTATGGAAGATCAAATTTTTAACGTGCAGTATCTGGCGCTTACTTCCGGTTTTTATTGCACGAGTCGGCCGCTGTATCATTATTTTCAACGTAAAGACAGCATGGTCCACGATTTTAACTTAAAGATGATCCCGGATGATTTTAAGGCGAATTATTTAATCCTTAAAATCATTTTACACAGCCTTTGGCGGGAGCGAAAAAAGGCACGGACTGACAAGCAGAAGTTGGTTCAGGCTAGTGAAAGGAAACAATCATGATTGAAAAGGTTAACGGTGTTGGACTTTATTATCATAAGTTAGGTAAGGGGACGCCCCTGCTGCTGCTTCATGGCCATCACCTTGACGGTGAGATGTTTGATAAGCTGGTGGCGCCCTTGTCGCTTTATTACACGGTTTATGTGCTGGACATGCGGGGCCATGGTTTAAGCGAGGGTGACGTTGCCGAGCACTACCAGACAGAAGTTGAAGATGTTTCTGCTTTTATCAAGCAAGTTGGCATCCAGGGCTGTTATTGCTATGGTTTTGATGCCGGCGGCCTGGTAGCCATGATGCTTGCCAGTCAGCAGACGGATATTTTCAAAAAAATAATTGTGGCTGGTGTTTTTGTTAACGGTGCGGGTATTCGCCCCTACCATTACTTGACAGAAGGTTGCTTGCGCTTCCTGCGGCTTGACCGCGACAGCCGGGTTGAATTGACCGAAAGTTTTATGTCTGAAGACAACCTGAAGAAAATTACCATTCCCGTTTATTGTGTGGTTGGTGAAAAAGATTGGGTCAAGGTGGAACATGTGCGCTGGTACAGCCAAATTATTCCGCAGGGCCAGCTGATCTTGATGCCGCGGCAGACGCATAACAGTTATGCGGTTAAGAGCTTGAAAATGCTGGACTTAATTGAAAATTCTTTTAAATAATTGCGAGGTGCAGAGATTAGCTTTGCGCTTTTTTTTGTAGTTCGTTGTATTATTTTAAAAAAAGACCAGCAGAAGACTGAGAGGAAAAATAATGGGGAAAGAAACTACAACCAAAAGTTCTGGGATCACAAACGAGCGTTATCGCTTAAATTATCATGTTGCGGCACCAACCGGCTGGATGAATGATCCCAATGGCTTTTCGTATTTTAAAGGTTATTACCATCTTTTTTACCAATATTATCCCTATTCTGCTGAATGGGGCACGATGCATTGGGGACATTACCGCAGCAAAGACCTGGTTCACTGGGAGGAGCTGCCGGTTGCGCTCACGCCGGGGGATGCTGAAGATCGGGATGGCTGCTATTCTGGAGGTGCCATTGTCAAAGATAATTGTTTATACTTATTTTATACAGGACAGCATTATTACGATGCCAATAATCCTAGTCGCTTTTGGCAGACACAAAACATTGCTTGCAGCAGGGACGGAATTCATTTCACTAAGTATGAGAATAACCCCGTAATTGCTCAAGCCCCAGAAGATAACACTGAGCACTTTCGTGATCCTAAAGTCTGGCAACACGAAAATAATTATTACATGGTTTTGGGCAGTCAGAATAAAAGGGGCTTAGGCCGGGCTTTGCTTTATCGGTCTGCAAATTTACTGCATTGGTCATACTTGGGTCCAATTGCTGCGGCTGACAATGCTGAAAAAGAGGGCAATATGTGGGAGTGTCCAGATTTATTTAATTTGGATGGGAAAGATATCTTGCTGTGCTCGCCCAAAGGAATTAAAGCAACTGCTAAGGAATACCTGAATAAAGATGAAACTGGTTATTTTATTGGCAGTCTAGATTATCGTAAAAACAAATTTACGCATGGCTCTTTTAAAGAGCTGGATCACGGGCATGATTTTTATGCAGCACAGACAATGCTTGCTCCGGACAAGCGCCGGATTGTCATTGGCTGGCTTGATATGTGGCACGCGCAAATGCCGGAGCAAGCAGACGGCTGGGCAGGAGCGTTAACGCTGCCACGTGAATTAATTTTGAAAGACGATCACTTGTATATGAGGCCGGTTGCTGAACTGAAGAGCCTGCGTCAACAAGAAATTATTAATGAAGAAGAACTAATTAGCAAAAAACAACTTGCTGTGCCCGATTCGCAGCATCTTGAGCTTCTGCTTGAATTTTTCGTTGGCAATTGGTCAGGTAAAAAAATAAGTTTTATCTTAAAAAATGATAACAATGAACTAGTTTCACTAACTTGGAATAATGCAGCGAATGAAGTGGTTCTTGAGCGTGCCGACAAGCAAAAAGAAGATAAAAAAAGGTTTGGCAGCTTAAAGCCAAGCGCCAAACTAAAAATGCAAATTTTTATTGATACCAGTTCAATTGAGATTTTCTTAAATGATGGCGAAGTAGTTTTTTCCGAGCGTTATTATACAGAAGAAAAACCAGAAATCATAATTAAGACCCAAGCAGAAGTTCAGACTAAAGTTCAGGCTTATATGTTAAGCCATGGCTGACTTAAAATTACGTTTTGCGGTTTTTCCTTGCAGTGTTTGTTGTGCCGGTCTCATCTTCGGAAAGCACTTCTCGTCCAAAATTATTAATTACACACATAACATATTTGTCTGTTATTTTGGTTGCTGATTTATCCGAAATACTACCAAAATCTAATATATTATTTTCCAACTGTGTTATTCTATTTATAAACTACATAAAAATTTAAGATTAATATAATATTGCAGCATTTAATAGTTTAGCTAGAGTTAAAAATGATTTTTTGGTAAATTTGAAAAAAATTAGCTTATTTTTGGGTGCTTTTTCAACATTAAATTCTTTTTTTAGTTATAATATATTTAATGATAGTTTTAAATATAAGAGGTAACAATGAACAAGGAAGAAATCTTGCAGTTATTACACCCAATGAAGTTAATTGGGCTCGGTGGCAATCCCGCATTAAACGAAAAAATTGCCGGAATTTTGAAAAAACCGCTGATTCAGACTGCGGTACACCATTTTAGTGACGGCGAAATTCAGGTAAATATCGGTGAAAGCGTCCGGGGCTGCGATGTTTTTGTCATCCAATCAATTCAGGATCCGGTAAATGAAAACTTCATGGAACTGGAAATTGTGTTGGATGCACTGCATCGGGCATCGGCTCACCGCATTAATGTTGTCATTCCCTACTTGGCATATTCGCGCTCGGATACCAAGACACGCTCACGGGAGCCGATTACGGCCAAATTGGTTGCTAATTTGCTGCAGATTACCGGAATGGATCATTTAATTGTGCTTGATTTGCATGCTTCGCAAATCCAAGGCTTCTATAATATTCCGGTTGACCACTTGCACGCAATGCCGCTTCTGGCGCAATATTTTTTAGATAATGGAATTGCCGCTGGTGAGGATGATGACTTAGTGGTCGTTTCCCCTGACCATTCTGGTGCTAAAATTGCGCGTGATTTTGGCCAGTATTTTAATGCGCCGATTGCGATTGTTGACCAGCGTACTGCGCGTTATGATACGGAAGTTCATGACATGATTGGCAACGTTAAGAACAAGAAGTGTATTATTGTTGATGATTTAATTGATACAGGATCAAGAATTTCGTCTTCAACTAAGTCGGTGATGGCTGCTGGAGCTAAAAAAGTTTATGTGGCCGCAACCCACGCTCTGCTTTCACAGAATGCAACGGATGTCCTTAATGAACTGCCAATTGAGCAGATTGTTGTAACCGATACAATTAAGCATAGTCATTATCCAGACAGAATGGTTCGCATGTCTGTTGACCTTCTTTTAGCGCGCGGAATTGATTATGTTTATAATGACCGTTCAATTCATAAAATTTTTGATGAGCAGGATAGATTAAAATAATTCTGCCCAAAAAAGTTAATCCTCTTTTAAACTGGAGGATTTTTTATTATAATTTGCTCGCTTTTTGTGTACATTTGGCACTAACCCTTGATATAATATAACAAATTTGTTTGAAAGTAATTAGAGGATGATAATATGGCAAGACGAAAAAATATGGAAAGACGAAGAGTTATTTTAAGGAATACTTTTCAGTTGATTAGAGAATACGGGATGGATGGTGTCTCTTTTCAAATGATTGCGGAGGAAACGGGTATTTCTAAATCATTACTGCAATCATATTATCCGCATAAGGAAAAGTTGATTTCCGATATCATCCATAACTTATTTCATACTTTAGGTACACAAATTGAAGATTATAACGATATCGTTAAAAATCAACCATTTGCTTTTACCAAGTCTTTTGTTTATACAGTTGCTCTTTTGGGGGAATATGACGACGGGATTGACAGAATTATCACGGACGTATTCACCAGAAATGAAACATTGAACAAATGGTGCGGAATGCTTTGTGAATGGGTTAGTGAGGCCGGCCTTTTTGACGAAGTTAATCCTAATGAACGAGAAGTGAATGCGGGCATTGCGTTTGTGACAACAGGAATGGTTCGGCTTTACTGTAATCGTCGGCATTTTAATCTTACACCTGAGCAAATTGCCGATTATACAACCAAAGCATTTATGTATAGCTTTATGCATTGCTCTACAAAGCAGGTTGACCAAGCGCTGAAGCTGGGCAATGAAATGGTTAAAAAGGCTGATGTAAAAGCAATTTATAAGGCAGTTGACACAATGTTTAACAAAGGAAAAGAATTTTTCGGTTAGTGAGGGATAAGAATGGCTGACGGCACGCGCTCAGCTGCCAGGCGAGTAAATAGCGAACAAAACAGTCAATACAAACGAATACTGACTTTTATTATTTTTCTACTTACGGCGTTGGTGATGCTCACCGGAACTTTTCTCAACCCCTTTTTTATGAAGAGACAGATTAGAACCGATAATAATCAAGCAACAGTGGTGCGGAAAGTCAATGTTAATTTTAATATTTTAGCCGGTCTTATCGGTGCCAGCGAAGATGAAGATGCAAATTTGTTGACGGTTAAGCAGACACAGCCGATTGCTGATCACGTTGTCGACTATTCTTTAGGGATTCACTGGCTTAGATCCGATAGTTTGGGTCTAGCTAAGCAGATTCTGCATGATATTGACTTAAATATTGATAAAGATTCTTCAAGTGTGGCACAGCGAATAGATGATAAATTAAATAAACAGCATAATAACGCTCCTTATTTTATCGTGGAGGCCTTTAATTTAAACACGATCATGCTTGGAGCCAATATTGCTGTGGTACTGTTAGTGGTGAATCTTGTGCTTATAGTTTGTACGGGCATTAGTTTGTATTCATTAATTACGGATATGATGACGCGAATGGCTACGAGAATGTTGGTTCATGATGTTACTGCTGCTGGGATGTGGGCCGGCTTTTGGCTGATTTTGATTTTTGGTTTGTTGGCACTCATTCCTGTGGCATTTAATGTTGAAGCAATCGCTGTTTTCGGTTTTTTGCTGGAAATCAGCAGCAGCGTGTTTCTGTATAACGTGATTGTGGGTGCACTGCTATATGTCATTTGTGCAGTTCCATGGAAGATTACAGCAGAAGATAATTAAAAGTTGAGTCATGGCTCGCAAGGAGCTGTGGCTTTTTATGTCTAGAAAGAGTTAATTTGATGGCAGTTGAATACGTTCAGGCGCAAAAAGAAGATTTACCATTCATTGTCGCGGTTTATAACCAAAACATTGCTAGTAAAAAGGTGACAGCGGATCTTAAGCCGGTAACGATTGCAGAAAGAGAAGCTTGGTTTGCCGCACATAATGACCACAGGCCGCTGTGGATAATTGAAAATGATGGTGAAAAAGTTGGCTGGCTGAGTCTAGAATCTTTTTATGGCCGCCAGGCTTACCATGCGACAGTTGAAATCAGCATTTATATCGACCGTCATTTTCAAGGCAGAGGACTTGGCAGTAAGGCCCTAGCATTTGCTGCTGGACAAACAAAAAAGCTGGGGATTACGACAATCCTCGCTTATATTTTTAGTGTAAATACTGCCAGCCAAAAACTATTTGCTGCAGCTGGTTATCAAAAGTATGGCCATTTGCCGCAAGTAGCGGATATGGCTGGTCAAGTCATTGATTTAGATATCTTGGGCAAACGATTTTAGTTAATTTCCTTTTAGGCTGAATAATTTAAATTTGTAAGAACTGATTCCAGCAATATTAACTTGGTATTCGTGACCTAAAATCAGCGGGGTTTTTCCGGGTGAATAGGTGATCACCGTTTTGAAATTACCGTAGCCGGCACTGCTGTAATTATTAATGTCGGTTGCTTGATAGGTTTTTCCTGAATCTTTGTCGGTAATTGTAATTTTGGGGCAATTGTTGATGCGCTTGTCTGCTAAATATACTGACCATGCGATATTTTCTCCGTCTAATAATTCAAGTGGAAAAAGTTCGCTGGATGGATAAGTTACAAGTGGGGCAGATGCCGGCCTATAAGTGTCCGCATGATTAACGACTTTTTGGACATAATAGCAGTAATTATTGCTGCCATAAGTGGCACCGATCCCAACAGAGGAGAGCCGCGGTGATAAAAGCCACGCGCGGTGGCCGGTGTCGCTGCCTGTCAGATTATATTGGTCGGTTAAGAGGGCATTAATGATGCTGGCAGATGTTTGCTGGCAGCTGATAAAATGCAGGTTGGCTGCTGCAGAAGTATTTTTAGCAAGCTGCCACAACCCCCCGCTGATAAAGGCAGGCCTTTTTTCGTAAGGCAGCCCATGCTGGTTAATAAATGGATTGGCACCAATTGCGGCCATGACAGCTGCGGTTTTTTGGGCCTCTTTTTGTGTCAGCGAATTTTCGCTAACTGGCTGCAAGTTAAAAAGGCTGCGATAAAAGTTTAAATAATTTAACTGGCTGTCAATGTAAGCGGGAACGAGCCTGCCCGCGTTAATTTTATTTTTAAGTACGGGCTGTTTAAGGTAAATGTTATTTGCATTGTATTCGGTTTTATCCAAAGCGGCATATTTTGTTTGCAGGTGCTGAATTTGTTCCTGTTCATTTGGGGTATAGGCTGCTTGAGCCGCTTGGGTGCTGCCTAATACTATCGATACTGTCAAAAGCAGTGTGGTCAGTGTTCGTGTAAATTTGTGCGGCATGCTTATACGACCTTTCTTTGCTTGATAAAGTAATTATAGAACAGCGGCAGATTTTTTATTAAAAAATATTGTTAAATTTACCGTAATTTACAGTTTTTGGAAAGTTTATTACGTATAATTAAAAGTTGATAATAATAATTAAGAGGTAAAAAGTAATGACTAAGAAAACGCAAGTAGGCTTGATTTTTGGTGGTAATTCTTCAGAATATGAAGTATCCATTTTGTCTGGACATAATATTTATAATGCAATTGATAAGGATAAATTTGAAGTTCATCCCATTTGGGTTACCAATGATGGCTACTTTGCTAATGAAGAAGAATCCTTTAAGGTTTTAAAAAATCCATCATACAAAATTAAAACGCCGCATGAAATAGCCAATATTGCAAATCTGGCTGAATTGGCTCATCTGCCGGAAATTGATGTTTTCTTTCCAATTGTTCATGGTAATTTGGGTGAAGACGGTAGCATGCAGGGATTGTTTAGAATTTTGGATAAGCCATTTGTCGGTGACGATGTTTTAGCCGCTGCCGTGACAATGGACAAGGAATTTACCAAGATTTTGGCACAGCGTGCTGGTGTGCCGGTAGCCCCGTGGATTGCGATTAAGCGATTTGAGTATCAAGATGCTGCCAGTGCTAAACATGACTATGGAAAAGTTAGTGAAAAATTGGGACCAGATTTGTTTGTTAAGCCGTCCAATCAGGGCTCTTCAGTTGGGGTCCACCATGTGACCAATGAAGCCGAATTTACTGCGGCATTAGCCGACGCCTTTAGGTATGATGATAAAGTTTTGATTGAGCAGACAATTCAAGGGACAGAGGTTGAAACGGCCGTTTTGGGCAACGACAAGCCGCTGGTGTCCGGCGTCGGTCAGATCTTTAATGCTGCTGGTACTTTTTATTCTTATCAAAATAAATACGATGACAATTCAACAACCAAATTGCAGATTCCGGCAGATTTGCCAAAAGAAATTGTTGACAAGGTGCGTGCCAACGCATTAAAAGTTTACCAGGTAACTGAGTGCAGCGGGATGGCTCGGATTGATTCGACGCTGCGTGCTAGTGATAATAAGGTGATTTTAACAGAAGTCAATGCTTTGCCGGGTTTTACCAATATCAGCATGTATCCAAAGCTGTTTGAAGAGTCCGGAATCCCTTATACGGAATTGATTACACGCTTAATTAAGGCTGGAATAGAGCGCTATAATCATAAGAAAACGCTGCTTCATAAAATAGATTTATAATTGCTGTAAGGAGTATTTCAATGGCAAGCGATAGGCATGATTTCAAGGAATTAATGGCGCCGGCCGCTGCTGCTAAAAAACTGCACATTAGTGTTGCTGCCTTGCGTAAATATTCCTTGATGATTGAAAAAGTTACGACAAATAAAAATTATTATCAGCGGACTAAACAAGAGATGCGTTTATACAGCAAGAAAGATCTCACTGATCTAGCGATTTTGCATGACTTGATCGTTAAGGATAATTTGACTGTAGAAGAGGCCGCACGACAAGTTTATTTGGTTAATAACAAAAAAGCAGAAGCACCGGATCGTGAAGCTGCACAGGGAAAGCCGGCACAAATACAAGAAATGATGCAGCTGTTGCAATCCTTGCAGCAAACAATTATAGCCCAAAGTAAGGTAATTGCTTCACTGCAGGCGCAGCTTGAACGAGTTGAGCAAAAAAATACTACAGATGCAGTTCTACCAGATGAAGTAAAACCGACGAGTACTACTGCTGTCCCGGAGATATTTGACTCAGCTGCAAAAACTAAGTCGAAAGCTGATCAACCGTCAGAAAAAAGCAAAAAAACCCCTCCTGCCCAGAAAATAGAAAAAAGCAGTGAAGAAGTTCATGCGGAAATTTTAAGTAAAGTAAAAGAAAACGCACAAAAAAGGGGTCCGGGAGTGGAATACCGGACACTTGCCGACATGCAGTTGCCCAAAGAAAAACACTGGTGGCAAAAGTTGTTGGATCACTAAAATGTTGAGGTGGCTTAATAGTCACCTTTTTGTTTTAAAATTATGGTTAGTTTGCGGGGTTAGTAAAAGATGAAAATCAAAAATAAACGGCGTTATCTTTGGGCTGCGGCAGTAGCAATAATTGGCTTGGTCTTGACTGCGTGTACTTATTTTGCAACGGATATTTACCAGAAGGATGATGTAGCCGTGATTACGGATCATGTTATTGCGGACCGCTTAATTGAAAAAAATAAGGATGTCTATAATAATGCCGATCAGACACGGCAGCAAATTTTGCATATTAAGGTCTTGTCGGGTCGCTATCGCGGACAGCATTTTACTGTCAAAAATATCTATTACCCATCACAGCTAGTTACACAGAAGTATCGGGCGCGGCAGCGAATTTTCGTTAATATTAAAAAAGGTGATCCGGCCTTGCAGAATCCCAAGCGGGATTGGGTCTTGGTTTTGACCTTAACGATTACGTTGACACTGATGATTGCCATTGCGGGTAAACATGCCGTTAATTTGGCGATCTCGATGGCAATCAGCTGGCTGCTGTTTTATCTGGTAATTGCTTGTAATCTAAAAATGAATGGTGCCAAGATTATCTTGCTGTTCAGTTTAGCCGATATTGTGTTTTCTTTTTTCAGTTTACTGCTTGTGCAAGGTCTGAATAAAAAAATGCTGGCAACTTGGCTGGCAACCTTGCTTGGCGTTTTTGTTTCGTTTGCGCTTTGCTATCTCGTGATGCGACTGACAGGTGAAACAGAAATGAAGTATGAAACAGGTGATTACGCAACTCAGGATCCGCGGGGCATTTTTTTGGCGCAAACTTTACTGGGAGTTTTGGGTGCGGTGATGGACGAAGCCACAGATATTATTTCCAGTCTGTATGAATTGGTACAGACCAAAAAGGGACTAACGGCACAGCAGCTAATTAACAGCGGCCGCACGATGGGTCAGGAAATTATGGGTCCATTGATCAATGTCTTGGTTTTGATTTTTATGGCCGGCGAATTACCGATGACGATCATCTACCTGCGAGATAATAATTCACTCAGTTCCGCCTTTGGTTTTACCCTCTCACTTGGTGCAACCCAAAGCGTGATTTCAGCTATCGGAATTGTGTTGACGGTGATTTTTGCAACGGGCTGCAGCCTCGTATTTCTAAACGATAAAAAATTAAAGTGGGGTAAAATAAAATGAGTACTTTGACTGCTTTAATTATTATTTTAGCAATTTTAATGACAATTGTAGGTGGTGAAACTGGAATTCGCAGTTTCTTTAGTGTTTTAATTAATACAGCATTACTGATTTTGGTGGCTTTACTAATTTCTTGGGGAATAAGTATTCCTATTTTGATTTTAATTTTTATTCCGCTTAAGTTAGTTACAATTATCTTTTTGGGTACACATGATTATCAGGTGGCCAAAAATTCCTTTTACGCAGCTTTTATTGTCTGTTTGCTGGTTAGTTTACTGATCTTAGGGTGCGAATGGCTGGCCCAAGCTGCCGGACTTGGCCCGGAAGCGGGGGAAGTGCTCGTTGGACTGTCACAGATGCCAGGCTTAAGCTACCCCATGATTGCGGTTGCAGTTGCAATTTTTTCGGCTTTGGGTGCGGTTGCCGAGGCGGCTGTGGCAATGAGTTCGGGTCTGCTTGAAATTAAAAAACATAATCCTGAAATCAGCCGCAATGAATTAATCAATAGTGGGACAAAGATTGGCAACGATGTTTTGGGAACAGCAATGAACACTATTTTGTTTGGGATGTTTGGCAGTTTTTTATCATTATTTTTATGGTATTTCCGCCTACATTACAGTTTGGGCGAAGTTTTTAACGAAAAACTATTTGTCAATGAGGCATTAATCATCATGTATTCGCTAATTGGTGTGCTGTTGACGGTACCCCTGTCAACTCATTTCTTGGCACGGGGAATAGGAAAAAATGAGGTGAAAAAATGAAAGTAGAAAATTTAACGTTAACAAACTTTAATGGTCGAGAGTTCAAGATTCATAATTACATGTTGGCTAATATTGGTGACTTGGTGACGCCAATGCATCCGCTGGCAATTGTGATTCCGGGCGGCAGCTTTGATCATTTGTCCAAAAGGGAGGGCGAACCTGTTGCCCTAGCCTTTAATAATCGTGGATTTAACAGTGTTGTGATGGAATATAATTTGGTTCAAGAGGGCGATATTTATCCCGACGCGGGGTTAGATGTTTTGACAACCGTGAAGTATTTTCGTGAACGTGCTGCAAAATACAATATTGATCCTGAAAAGATCGTTACGATCGGCTTTTCCGCTGGCGGTCATGTGGCCAGTATTGCCAATGCGATGGCGAATGCGCATGATTATCAACAAAAATATGGTTTTAAAGCAGCAGCGGTTCGCCCCAATAAAACCATTTTGGGCTACCCATTGATTAATATTGAAAAAATTGGCTTTGATGTTCCAGATGATGAAGAGGATCTAGTTCCAGATGATCAATTTTTGAAGGATAGTTCGACGGGTGTAACACGTGAAACACCGGCAACTTTTATTTTTCACGCTTGGGATGACCCGATGGTTCTGGTGACTAACACTTTGGAATATATTAAAGCGCTTCATGCCAAAGAAGTTCCGTGTGAGGTGCATATTTTTAACAAGGGCGGCCACGGCTTTTCCCTTGCGCGAACCGATATGGTTATCAAAGACCGCGAGTTTCAGGACAATCCGCACGCTGGCCACTGGTTCGATCTTGCAATTGAGTGGCTGAACAGTGAATGGGGTAAATAATATTTAATTTTAGATCTTTGATTATACTTTTAGCTAAAAAAGAGGGTAACATATTATTTCGAGTTTTTCGTAAACAATTGAATGCTAATAAAACTTGCTTTTCAGATCATTACGAAGGTATTTTAATGTTTCAGAAAGTATGTAAAAAAATATAAGAAATTCATGCAAAGTCCTTGCTTTTCCTGATAGATGGTATATAATACCGGTATTTATAGCGAAAAGAAAGGACATGATTTTTTGAAGTTAATCAAGATTAAAATTTTAACAGTTATCAGTGGCTTGCTAACTTTGAGCGGTTTGGTCATGTTATTCTTTGGTTTATGCAATCAACTAGATAGATCAAATCATTTTCTTATGAACGAGCAAGTGATTAACCTGAACGGTTATACTGATTCGACAATCTTTTTGGCTGTGACCTCGATTGTGATTTTTGGGGTAATGTTTTTTACCAATTGGGCAAAAAGTAGGCAGCTCCAAGCACATCTGATAAGACATAAAAGTTAAAACAAAAAGTGCATCTCAATTGTGAGATGCATTTTTTGTTCCGAATGAATTTTATCTTTTGGCTCTGAAGAAGATAATTTCTTTCCCTGCAGCAAAATTACCAACTGCTTGGTAAATGTTTAGTCTAATTGCTTTCGCCGTCAAACCGCGTAAACCGATGACTTTATTTTTGCTGTCTGCTTTCCAAGGCATTTTTTCACCGTATGGTGCAAAGTTTTCGCCGTCGGCGGAAACATCAATGCTGATGGAGGTTGGGTCACCACCGTGGTCAATGTTTCGCGGAACGAAGGTCATTCTGCTCAACTGTTCTGGCTTGGCAAATGTAAAAATCAGCTGCAGCGGCTTTTCTTCGCTAATGCCGCTAACGCTTTGCCACTCGCTTGCTTCTTTTAGATCGGTTAAATAGCTGAGAGGATAATTTGGCTTACTGTCAAAATTGCTTTCTACCTGAAGGTCTTTAATTGCATAGTCTGTTGCAGACCGCTTAGTAATAATGCCAAAATATTCTGACCACTGAGAAACTTTGCTGCCTTGTGCATACCGCATGCGAATAATGTAACGCGAGCTTGGCGCCAATTCATGAAAAGTAAACGAATTGCCATCAATGCCTTCATATAAAAGACCATTAATTTCTACCTGAACCCGCTGGGCAACCCGTGGCCAGGCGAGTGAGAATGAATGTGCGGTGATTTTTGCGGGATCAACTGTTGGAATTTTGGGTACGCGCAGCAGTGAATCCGTGATTGCGTGCACCATGACTTTTTTACCGTAATTAAAATTTGCAATAATGATTTCAATTTTGGCATTTGCAATATTACGCTTAGCTAATTTGATTTGCAGCGCTGTTTGCCCATGTTTGGTGTATTGGGCAAAAGCAGGAAAAGGACGGTAGTTGGTATTATAAAAGAAGCCCTCTTTAGCAAGTGCGAATGAATCATTTGTGCCGTATTCCGGCAGTTCAATTATTTCGTCATTGATTTTGACACTTATTTTTTCGGGATAAGAGTCACACATAATATTTAAATTAGTAGTGTCTTCAGTTCTCATTCCGTTAAAGTTGCCCTGCACCGGTTCGATTTTGATTGCTAAATTGCTGGTACTAAGTTTGCTGCTGATGACTGTTTCGCTGTGATTGTAAGTAAAATCGGTTGAGCTGTTGTCGTTGTATATTGTGCTGCTGCTTGTGCCTTGCGGGTAAAATAAGAAATTGCGTTCGCCTAAATCAAAGATTGCACCGCCGCGCACAAAAACAGGCAGATGCCAAGTGGGGTATGATAATTTATTAAAAACTTGTCCGCCCATAAATTTTTGCCCGGTAAATAGATCAATCCAGATCGTCCGTATCCCCGGTAGGTACAAATTATCCTTGCGTGAATTGCATTCAGCATCTTCACGCCCGTTGGTGATGGGAGCAATTAACAAATTTGCTCCCAGCATAAATTCGCTGCCAAATTGTTCGCTGTAATTGACCTGTTCGTGGGGAAATTCAATAAAAAGGGGCCGCAAAATAGGACTTCCGCTTTGTGCGGAGTAGGTTAAAGTATAGAGGTAACTTTTAAGCTGTTGCCGCAATTGGAGGTAAGCCCAATTAATTTGCGTCATTTTTTTGTTGTAAGCAAATGGCTCCTTATCATAGTTGCCTTGATCGTCAATGTAAAAAAGGAGCGGCGTAAAGATCTTCCATTCAAAATCACGAACGCTGATTTGCGCATTGCCACCACCGCTGATGCCGTCAACGGCTGCCCCCATGAAAGGCTGGCCGGATAAACTGGCACCTAAAAAACTGGCAACTTGGGTTGCAATGTTATCCCAGTTGCCGCCAGCAGTGCCGAAGGCAAGAGCAGTTTTGCCTTGGCTTTTTCCGATGCCATAGTTTGCCAAAATTAACGGCCGCTGCTTGCTTAATTTGCTTTGCAAAAGCTCAGCGTCCGCAGTTAAAGTGGCAGGCTCGCTTGAAGCACTAAAAATAAAAGAAGTATTGGCGGGTAATTTGTCAGGAACCTTTTGACTCCAGATTCCAGCGTGAATGTTGTGCTTAGCAGCGTAATCATTAAAAGTGGTCAAAGAATTCTGATCAGCGTCTGCAACTTGGTAGTTAGGCACAAACCAGGAAAGTGGGAAGTGTGCTTTTTGGTAGCGATCAATCATTGCCCGTGCCGAAAATTGATATTTTTCTTCACCATTAAGTGAAGCTTTTCCGCTTGCTTGTTCAGGATTGGTGGTTCGAACAAAATAATTATTGTTAAACTTGCTGGCATTGCGTTCTTTTGCTTGGCTAGGCTGCCACATTGTCGTTACAAAATTACCAACATGTCCCAATCCGAGCGCATATTTTGGCAGCATCAGTGGCTGACCGCTCAATAAATAAAGTTTTCGCAAAAAGTCTTCTGCTGAATTACCAATTAGATAGAAATTATCAAAGATACCACTATCGTGGCTGAGTTTTGTGACATTTTCTGCATTTTTACCAAAATTATATCTGCCAGGTTGAAGTGTATTACGCAGCTCGCCAAAACCGGAATTAGACCAAAAGAACGGTACCTGCGTCAGAACGCCGCCCTTACCGGTAAGATGATCGCATCTGATTTCGATTTGTTGACCTTTATGGCTAAAATGCCCATTTTGCATACCGCCGCCAAAATAATATTCGTTCTTGTTTTGTTTTAGAAATTCAGTGGTCATGTTTTCTGATAATTCCAGTGGACTGCTCTGCTCCATTCGTGTTCGGTGTAATTCTTCGTCAAAGACACTGATTGTTGCCGGATTTTGGTTAAAAATAATTTGCAAATTAGCAGAATGGATGATCAACGAATCACTGGTTGCGCGGACCGTCGACTGATCAAAAAATTGCTGGTTGATTTTGGGCAAATTAATAAGAGCAGTTTTTTTCGGTGTAAAAGTTTGGTCAGGGTCAAGAAAATAGCGAAAAATTCCGTTGCCGATAATATAAAACCGGGCAATTTCGCCGGTAGAATAATGCAGTTCATAGTAATTGCTGCGTTTGTTTGCGCCGATAAGTCGACCTAATTGCTGGTTATTTACTTGCATGTCTTTTGTCATAATTTGTTCTTCCTATCAACTTACTATGTCTATTATAACCAAAAAAGTTACATTTTTATTAGCTTTTGAATTAAAACTGGTAAAGACCAATTATTCGGATTAAAATAGCAGTATAAATTGAAAAAATTATTTTTGAAATGGAGAAAAACGATGACTTATTATATTCATGCAGATAAATTTTTCTTGGAAAATACCACCGAACTTGGCGGCTATTTGGAAGTTCAAGATAACGGCAAGTTTGGTTTTTATTACCCTGAAGAAAATAAACCGACGGGTAAGATTGTGAATTATCCTGGCAAATGGATTGCTCCCGGCTATGTTGACACGCACGTTCACGGCTCTTTGAAAGAAGATGTCATGAAAAGTGATTGGCAAGGAATAAAGCATTTGTCTGAAGGCTTTTTACGTGCGGGGGTAACCAGTTGGCTGCCGACAACTTATACTGCCGGAGCTGATACCTTAACGAGAATCTGTCAAATGTTTGGTGCCCATAAGGGCGAAGAAACAGGAGCGAAGATTCAGGGCCTGCATTTTGAAGGACCATACTTCACGGCGGAACATGCTGGCGCCGAGAACCCGAAGTACCTGCTTGATCCGGATATTAACCAGTTTAATGGATGGCGTGCTGCTTCCGCTGGTTTACTCAACAAGATTGCCCTTGCACCGGAGAGAAAGGGTGCAAAGGAATTTATTCGGGCAGCGACAAATGAAGGCATAGTTGTGGCATTGGGACACTCAAGTGCAACTTACCGCGAGGCTGCGGC